>CAZATL010000034.1:0-6646 GCA_964488055.1 uncultured Gammaproteobacteria bacterium
TGGTCAATGGACGAGGGAGTTGATAATACATGCAGTGGGGGAGTAAACGACGTTTGTGATGGATCTGGCAATGGCAATAATGGTGCTAGCTCCGGAGGACCTACCTGGCAAAATGAAGACATGTGTGTGAGTGGGAAGTGTATGAAGTTTGATGGGAGTAATGATTACGTAAGCACTGGTTTATTGACCTCACAAGTAGACAATTGGACTATTTCTGCATGGATAAAACCTAGTGTCTTGAATCAGACAGAAACGGGCATTGCTTACAATGGTACAAACACAAACGGATATGGACTGATGTATGGAGGTGTGTATGGTGCGGGTAGTAAGCTATACGTCCTCTACAATTACGTAGTTTGGGTCGATACGGGTTATACATTCACTGACCCGTCCAAATGGTATCATGTTGCCGCAACGAGAAGTGGTGGCACCTTATATGCTTATGTAAACGGTGTGAGTACAGGACTTGCCTACTCTGCTGCTAGTCCTAATACCCCTACCAGTGGCTTTCACATAGGACATGGCGGTGTTAATGAAGCAAATAGATGGTTCAATGGATATATTGATGAACCCAAATTCTATACTTATGCCCGTACTGCAGACCAAATAAAAGCTGACTATGTCTCGCGTGGTGGGGTACTTGGTGTATCAGCACAGTTTGGCGACAGTTCGAAGAACTCCGGTCTTAACCTCTCCCAGGGACTTGTAGGGTATTGGAAGATGGATGAAACTGCGACGCCATCACTTGACTCCTCGGGCAACAACAATAGTGGGACATGGACTAATTCACCAACTTTGACAACAGGCAAATTCGGGAATGGGCTGACATTTAATGGCTCGAATAACTTTGTAGATTTAAATGGTGTCACGAATTTTGCCTATCAGAATGGCGATAAGTGGGGCGTCTCTCTGTGGTTCAAGACTACTACGGCTTTTACTGGCACAAATGGAGGAAAAAAAATATTTTCTAAGGCAACAGGCAGCGCTACATCTGGATATGCTGTTGCAATAGGTCAACTCAACTCACAAGGCTACGATAACAAGATTGGTTTTGTGGTTGATGCTTCACCTGGAAATAATTATGTCTTGTCAAGTAGTAGTCTTCCTGTTGCCAATGATGGCAATTGGCACCACGTTTTTATAAGCTACGATGCATCCACAAATACTAACGTGGGCGCAAAGATTTATTATGACGGCACAGATTATGGTTATTTGTCAAGCAGCGTAGCACGATCTGGTTGGGCTTCCTCGACAAGCATAACTGCTAAAATTGGTTCAGGGAATTCCACCGAATACTTCACTGGTAGTGTTGATGAAGTCCGTATCTACAACCGAGCACTGTCTGAAGGAGAAGTCCGTGCACTATATTCCTTCGCACCAGGGCCAGTAGCCTATTGGGATTTCAACGATAACACAGGCACGACCGCTATTGATAAATCCGGAAACAACCTTTCAGGAACTTTGGTAGGTCCAGTGTGGACCCCCGGAAAATATGGCTCGGGACTGAAATTCGATGGGGTCGATGATATTGTTTCAAGAGGTTCAACAACACAGATGAACAAAACAAATGGTCAAGAGATTACAGTAAGTGCTTGGATCAAGCCAAACTGGACAAGTGGATATCAAGATATAGTTGCAAATAGAAATAATGCTGGTGCAACACTTAGCTGGATCTTATACCAACACGGTACAAATGGTGCCTTGTCTTTTCATGGTTCAGCACAAAATCAATCATCCTATATCCCTCCAAATAATCAATGGACTTACGTGTCAGCAACGGTAGATAGTTCGCAAGTTCACCGATTGTACGCAAATGGTGTACTAGTGAATACTGTTGGTAGTTATGCATATGGTGGTGGTAGCGATAGTGTGCTTGAGGTTGGATATGGAGCTTACAATTCATCAGGAGAACCTTTTAATGGCTCGATTGATGAGGTCAGAGTCTACGACTACGCCCGCACCCCTGCCCAGATCGTGGAGGATATGAATGGCGGCCACCCAGCGCCTGGGAGTCCTGTTGGGTCGGCTCTGGCTCACTACAAATTTGATGAGGGATATGGGACAGCTGCAAAAGATGAGGTGATAGGTGGGATGGATATCACGTTCTCTGGCACTCCCACATGGTCAAATAGCTGTAAAGTAAAAAAGTGCATTAACTTCGATACAGATGATACTGACTACGGATCGTTCACTGTCCCAACGACCAGTCCTTACAATTTGGGTTCGTCTGATTTTTCCATAAGTACTTGGCAAAAGGTGCCCCAACCAACGACATGGGGGAGTGGGATAGTCGGTAGGTACCCTCACAATACGAGTTATAACGGTAACTTTGTCACAGGAATATTGGACGATAGAGTCACGTACTTTTTTGGACACAGAAACACGTCTGGTACGATAGCTTTTTGGAGTGGAATAAACTACACGGAGTATTTTGACATATGGACTCATACAAACTGGGTGAAATCTGGAAGCAAAATGTATCTGTATATTAATGGGAAGTTGAAGTCGTCATGGGATATTTCAACTGCCTTTGATATCACTTTTGCTGGTGTTCCTTTTTACTTCGCTGGCACTGGTTGGTCACCTGGCGTGATGAGTGGGCTACAGCTTGATGAATTTAAGCTTTACAACTTCGCCCTTAATGCTGACCAAGTCAGGGTCGAATACAATCAAGGCAAGACACAAGTAATGGGTGCCAAGTCTACAGCTAGTGATGGCAAGACCCCAGACTGGTCAGGAGCGCGCGAGTACTGTGTGCCGGGGGATACTACGGCGTGCAGTGCCCCCATCGCGGAGTGGAAAATGGATGAAAAAACAGGTACAAGCGTCACAAATGACACGTCCGGCAATGGCAACACGCAGACCATGTATGGATCCATGACAGCAAGTGATTGGGTCGCGGGTAAAAGGGGTAGTGCACTAGACTTTGATGGAGTCAACGATTATCTAAAAACGAGCAATTTCGCATCTGGTGTGTCAGCCGTGACTTACTCGCTTTGGATCAAGCCTGCATTTGATTCGACCTACAACACATCTGCCTATCTCATCGACTGGCGTCTGACAGCAGGCGATAACAATCGCATAAGACTAGTATGGTCGGATGCAACATCTGGCTTTTTCATGGATTCCAAAAACTGTGTCTCAAACTCATACAAACCTACATTCAGCTCGAATACTTGGCACCACTTGGCCATGTCTTACGATAGCTCGACCAACTATCTGAAGTGGTACTGGGATGGAGTACTTGTGAAAGATGTTCCATCTGCTGGACTAAGTTGTATCAACAATACAGCAGGTATGCCTGTCTGGATAGCGGGCAATGTAGATGGAGGATATTTGTATTCGGGGGTGATGGATGAAGTTCGTATCTATGGCTACGCACGCACACCAGCGCAGATTGCGTGGGAGTATGGTCGTGGAGCCCCAATTGCTTGGTATAAATTCGACGAGTGTAGTGGGACGACCATATACGACCGAGTACGTGATATCAATCCTGATGTCATAGGAAGCAATGGCACACTCACTCTTGGTGCCTCGCCAGCTGCAGGCACTTGCACCACGTCTGGCGCATGGTATAACGGCGCGAGTGGGAAGATAAATAGTGGCATGAGCTTCGACGGCACGGATGATTATGTGAGTATAGGAAGCGGCATACCCACACTGACGGAAGGCTCGGTTTCAGTCTGGTTCAAAAGAACAAGTGGCAACGGTACATATCAAATGTTGCTATCGGACTCTGGCTCTCAACTTGAGATGTGTTACTCTGTGAACGAATTGCGTTTTTATGTTGACAACGCAAGCGTCGTCACATCAAGGGCCAATAATGATGGCGTTTGGCAACATGCCGTCGGAACTTTCAGCCAAATAGGAAATTATAAAAAACTGTACCTCAACGGAGTAGAGGTGGCATCAGGAAGCTACACGGGTGACGCCACAACTGCGGCGCGATATATAGGTGGCAGATCTACAAGTTTCCCCTTCAATGGTCTCATAGACGATATGCGCGTTTATAGCTACGCGTTATCTGCTGCCCAAGTTCGTGACGCCTACAATAATGGCGCAGTTAGTTTTAAGTAGGTTTAAAACTCTCCTCCTTTTTCTCTTTCTCCCCCTTCTAATCTGTACCACTTTTTAGTACTATGCACCACTAGAGATGACTACCCATCAAGCTTTACACCACTACAATCATATTAGATCTTCAGCAAAGCACAAACATAGTGAAAAGTTCGTTGTACTCTTCGGCATCACATCTGCCCTCATCCTCATCCTTCTCACGATAGCCACATACCTCATATTCACAACATTCTTTTCTTCAGGCGTCATCTCGACTCCAACGAGCAAAGCGAGTCGGGTGGAGAGATCCCTCGTGTCTGGACTCCTTCAACCAATGTATTCTTTCTTCTCAAATCTATTTAATTCATCAAATATCAAAGATTCTTCTTCAAACTCCTACGTACTTGAGTACAAAGGAGCAAGTAAGGGTATAGGGGGTAGCGTGCAGGGGGTAGAAGATAGTGCAAACAAGAACCAATCAACCACCCCAAACTCCCCAGACCCTAACCCCTACACCCTAGACGCTACACCCTCCTCACCCTCCATCTTCTTCACAGATAAAAAGACAGGACTTCCAGCCGTATCAATGGGAGACGGAGACTCGTCCATTTCATTTACTTATATCCCAAAAAACAAGGGTGTAGGTGGTAGGGGGCAGGGGGTAGGGAGTAACAGTGAGAATAATAGTAGTAACAATATCAATACCAATTACCAAACCACAAGACAAGGTAACAAACTCACCTACAAAGGCGTAGAAAAAGACACAAACCTCATCTACACAGTGCAAGACAATGGGAATACAGTGAAGGAGGAGATAGAACTAACTAAAAAGCCAGTGAACAGTGAACAGGGAACCGTGAACAGTGAACAGCAAAACACAAACACAAATGAAACAGTTAACAGTGCACAGTCCACAGTTCACTTTCCCCTCTCCTACACCTTTAACATCGTATTACGAAATCTCACATACGAATATATGGATGAATCGACGGATAATTCGCGTCATCTCGACTCCTCAAGTGACAAGCGCGAGGGTGGAGAGATCCCTCGTGACTCACAAAGACCCATCAAACCCATCTTCACAGACCCCAAGACCGGTAAGACCTACACCATCCCACCACTCATCATGACAGATGCAAAGGGGAAGACATCAACGGATCTCAACATGGTCATCACACTGAAAGAGCAGAGAGCAGAGAGCAAAGAGCAGAGAGATAATACTGAACTCGGAACTCAGAACTTAGAACTTGGAACTAGTTCGGTCACCCTCACAGCCATTCTCACTCCCTCCACAGACTGGTTACTATCAAAAGACAGAGTCTATCCAGTTCTCATTGATCCGACACTCACCTGGAGTCAGGCCAACTGGTTCGATGATAGATATGGATACAGACAAACAATCTCTATCACAAACGGTAGTGGAGGAGCACTCACTGACTTTCAAGTCTCATTCACTCTAGACACAGCCGCACTCATTACAGCAGGTAAGATGCAGAGTGACTGTGATGATGTGCGGGTGACAGATATAAGTGGGAAAGTGCTACCACACTGGATAGAGGAAAATAGCTTGGTTTGTAATAGTGCAAATACGAGAATTTGGATCAAATATCCATACCTGACAACGACGGGGAATACCGCATTTGTCTATTATGGAAATTTATCCGCAACTTCTGTTGCAGATGCAAAAGAAGTATTTTTATATGCGGATAATTTTTCTGGGACTGTTATTTCATCAGATTTTTCATACGGAGGTGGTACCAATACTGTTACTCTTACGTCTGGATATATAACGATGCAAAACGATGCTGATGCTTGGGATTTGTACCTAACCACAAATGCGACGTATGCAAGACCAAAAGTTATGCAAGCTAGATTTAAAGCAAATGCAAGTGCAAGATCGATGATCGGCTGGCATGACTCGGGTACCGGAGCTAGCTACACTGATTTAGTCTATGCAATTTATTTTAATGCAGGTTCCTTTACAGTATATGAGGATGGGACAAATAGAAGTGTCGTTGGGCATACCTACACTGTGGGAAATTGGTATGATGTCAAAATTGAGCTTTTAGCGACTGGGGCAGTCTACTATTATAAGACCCCAACCGCTACTTCTTGGACAACTCTTTACACTTCGTCATATTCCACAGAAGATAATTTAAAGCCGGGAATTGTTCATTATGATGGTGCTGCGGGCGAGTCTTCGTATTTTGACGATTTGTTCGTGCGCACTTACGTCGCAACAGAGCCGACAACGGCGGTAACCAACGAAGAAAAATCCTCCGCACCAGTAGGGTATTGGAAATTTGATGAAGGGCAGGGGCCGACTACTTATAATTCATCGAGCGCATATCACGGCCACATGCCCATCGTGCAGAGGGGGAGCGTACTGGAAGCGGGGGATGCGGCAGATGGTGATTTATTTGGCAAATCTACTGCTTTGTCAAGTGATGGCTCTGTCTTGGCTGTTGGGGCATACGGTTGGGAAGGAGCAACCGGAACAGCCAGAGGAGGTGTCTATATTTATGACTGGAATGGATCAGCATGGATACAGCGAGGAAGTGTGCTTGAAGCTTCGGATGCTGCAGATAACGAC
>CAZATL010000034.1:6746-9695 GCA_964488055.1 uncultured Gammaproteobacteria bacterium
AGCATGGATACAGCGAGGAAGTGTGCTTGAAGCTTCGGATGCTGCAGATAACGACCTCTTTGGCCAATCTACTGCTTTGTCAAGTGATGGCTCTGTCTTGGCTGTAGGGGCGTTTTATTGGGCAGGAGCAACAGGGTTTGCAAGAGGTGGTGTCTATATTTATGACTGGAATGGATCAGCATGGATACAGCGAGGAAGTGTGCTTGAAGCTTCGGATGCTGCAGATAACGACCTCTTTGGCCAATCTACTGCTTTGTCAAGTGATGGCTCTGTCTTGGCTGTAGGGGCGTTTTATTGGGCAGGAGCAACAGGGTTTGCAAGAGGTGGTGTCTATATTTATGACTGGAATGGATCAGCATGGATACAGCGAGGAAGTGTGTTTGGAGCTTCTGATCGTGTAAATGGAGACAATTTTGGCGTTCCCGCCTTGTCAGGTGATGGCTCAGTGCTTGCAGTAGGGGCATCCGATTGGGAAGGTGCCACTGGATCGAATCGCGGCGGCGTCTACACCTACGACATCACCGGCCCCACCTGGCAGACCGAGGACATGTGTGTAAGTGGCAAGTGTCTGGAGTTTGATGGGGTGGATGACGAATTAAGCGTTTATTCCTATACCAATGCGGTCCAGACGGTCTCGTTTTGGGTCAAACTGCCCTCTGTGAGTACGACGGAGCAACTACTCGACCTCAATGGCACGGACTACATTACTTCGGTTTCGGGCACCGTCACTGCGAACGGATTTGGCACAGAATCCATCTATGTTGATGGTCAGCTGGCATCAACGCTATCCGCCAACACTTGGCATCATGTCGCCGTGACAACAGCCACCGAATTGACGCCAACAACGATCACGATCGGTAAAGTCAGCACCAACTTTGGTCAAGCTTATCTCGACGAGGTCAAAATCTACCCCTACGCCCGGACTGCCGATCAAATAAAGCAAGATTATTTGTCTCGCGGTGGAGTGCTTGGTGCACAGGCGCAGTTTGGCAGTAACCCGAGGACCTCCGGCCTAAACCTTTCCCAAGGACTAGTAGGGTACTGGAAGATGGATGAGACAGCTGCCAATACTTGTACGGGTGGGGCCAATGATAGCTGTGATAGCAGCGGAAATAGTCTAGATGGAGCTTGGGTGGGAGGGGCGACATCGTCTGCAGGGAAATTTGGCAACGGCACTACTTATGATGGAAGCGGTGATTATATTACCTTAGCCTCGCCGTTCGACGAACCCGTATTTACGATATCCGCATGGGTCAAACCAGCAGTGACGGAACAGCGGACGATTTTTGATAGTCGCGACAGTGCTTCTGATGGAATTGGTTTTTTGCTCAATTCCACGGGTAAATATCGTTTTCGTTTGGATGGCTCTGATTTGGATACCAGTGCGAGTTATACAACAGGCGTCTGGTCGCACTATGTCGCAACGTATGATGGGTCCAATGTCCGCCTATACGTCAACGGTGCTTTGGATACGACCTATGCGCAAGCTGGTGCAAACAGCGTCACGACAAATGCAGCCATTGGTGCATTGGCCTACAGTCTGGGTACTACTTCCTATCACCTAAGCGGACAATTGGATGAACTCCGCATCTACAACCGAGCACTGTCAGAGGGCGAAGTCCGCGCACTTTATTCCTTCGCCCCAGGCCCAGTTGGGTACTGGAAGATGGATGATAACACAGGCACGACCTTGACTGACAGCTCTGGTAATGGACTAAGCGGAGTTCTTACGGGGGGCGGTTGGAGGCAAGGAAAATTTGGCAGTGCAATTGCTCTTTCTGGCTCTGCCTCTCACTATGCACAAGTGGGGGATGCCGATATCCTCGATTTGCAAAACTCCTTTACAATTTCCTCTTGGTTCAAGGCCACAGGTACACCTTCAGGAGATTATCATGTAGTAGCACAAAAGGATGGCGGTTTCTCTGGAGGTGGTACCTATGCCATGAGAGTCTCTGGCGCAAGTGGAACATGGGCACCAAGAGGTATGATTTGTTGGGGAAACCTCACTGGTGAGTGTATTACAACTGACCCCACAGCAGTCACTTTCAACGACGATTGGCATCATCTAGCTACAACCTATGATAAACAAAACATAAAGGTATATCTTGATGGCAATCTATACACGTCTCTCGCAAATACAAACACTATTTTTGTTACTGCAAATGATTTTTCTATCGGCGAAGGTGATGGAAGATTTTCGAATGCATTACTTGATGATCTGAAACTTTACAACTACGCCAGAACTCCAGCCCAAATAGTCGAGGATATGAATGGAGGCCACCCCGCGCCTGGGAGCCCTGTCGGCTCGGCCCTCGCTCACTACAAGTTTGATGAGGGTTATGGGACGGCAATCAATAACTGGGGTAACGGAGGATCCAGCCTAAATGGTGTGGTGACGAATATGGCAAGCCCAGCCACATCGACTAGTGGTTGGACAAATAGTGGCAAGTTTGGGAAAGCACTAATCTATGATGGGAGTAACGATCATGTGGCTATCACCACCTCAACGGTACTTGATTTCACAAACTCATTTTCGCTTTCTGCATGGGTGAAGCTAGATGCAACTGGTGCAGACAAACGCCTGATAGACCGCACAAACAATGGGTATGGATACGCACTCACCGTAAATAATGGTGTACCAAGGTTTACAACTGGAAACGGAACCACATATGATGATCTAAATGGAACATCCACGCTAGCCACAGGCACCTGGTATCACGTCATGGGGACTGTTGATAGTGGGGTGAAGAAAATATACGTAAATGGTAAACAGGAAAACACAGTCACAAATACAGTGAATGGTGCCGCCACAACTGTCACTTTACGAATAGGTACGAGAGACGCTGTCTCACAAACTACAAGTGGAACTATAGATGAAGTAAAAATATATAACTTCGGCCTAAACGAGGACCAGGTGAAGGTAGAGTACAATCAGGGCAAGGCGCAGGT
>CAZATL010000035.1:0-2732 GCA_964488055.1 uncultured Gammaproteobacteria bacterium
CAGATCCAGGGAGTATTATTCTCAACCTTTGCTTAAGCATTTCCTCTGCCTCTATGTCTACATTTGTTTGAGGATTTTTGATGTCCTTGAACTTGATTGACTGAATCTTGCTTTGTGAATCTTTGACGAAATCACCCACTTCGATTACTGCATTGAGCGCTTTTTCTGATACTTCGCCTAAATCGATTTTCATATAGTTGACATCATGTCATACATAAACTCTGTCATGGTGAGCTTGCCGAATCCATGACATGTCATATTTCGGCTGGGCTCAATATGACACGCGGCGTAAAAATGCAAAACATTTAGCCTTTTATCTTTACAAGTTCTGCGATTACTGTCTTTGTTTCTTGCACATTGTCGACCCAAATAGAATCTACGCCGATCTCGGCGACAGGATAGTCATTGCCAATCTCGTCTAGTCTATCACCCACAAATACTATATCGTCAAGTGTGATCTTGTAATACTCACAAAGTTTCTGCATACCATATCCCTTGTGAATGCCACTTCGTGTCACATCGATTGTAGAGCCTCCAGCTATCTTTATCTCAAATTCTTTGTCAGAAATTTTCTCTTTGAGATACCCTGCAATTACCTTGCGTTTCGAGAGATCGGGATCATAGGGTAGCTTTACTTCAGCTGGAGCTTTTTGACCGTATGCAGAAAACGATACTTGTGTACCTCTATTCTCTATCACTTCCCCCCAGACTTTTTCTGGCTTGTGCCCAGCCTTTTGTATAGCGTACTCGAAGCCTTCAATAATTCTTCTAGTCTGATCGTCTGTCAGGAGTTCTTCGTAAATAAGTTCGTATTTACCATTTTTTAGAGCGACAAATCTTGTGCCGCAGGTAGGCGAGACACTTACATTTTCGTTTGGCTCAAGTTGGTCAAGTACATTTGGTTTCAGGTATTCGAGTGTCGTGCCAGAAATGACGTTTACGTAGTATTTCTTGGCGAGCTCATTGAAAAGATGCGTCATCTCTACATCGATCTTCGACTTTGTGAGCTGGATGGTGCCATCCGAATCAAATGAAACGAGTTTTTTATTTTTGAAAATTGTATAGTCCAAACCGGTTGGCTTATATATATTTTTTAACATAAGGAAATGAGTATAGCACAAATTAAAATGGTCAAATATTTGCCATGATATTTAGGACTTCATCATGCATTTTTCCATTTGTTGCGACGATTGATTTCGTATTTCTTGACAATTTGTTCCCACTGATATCTGTTACCTTGCCACCAGCTTCTTCGACAATGATTGATACTGCGCATATGTCCCAAATCTTTGTATCGGCTTCTATCATGATATCCATAGCGCCTCTTGCTAGTAAATGGTAGCTCCACGCGTCACCTATCCCACGCGAGTAATATGCTCGGGACGTGAGATCTATTATGCCGTTTTCTAAACCATGTTTTTTGAAGTATTTCAAACCACCGAAACTGACATATGCTTCCTCAACCTTAGCTACATCTGAAACATGCACTTGTTTCCCGTTCAAGTATGCGCCACCACCTTTGTACGCTGTCACAAGCTCGCCAAGCTCTGGAGCGAGAGATAATCCGACCACCACCTCATCTCTGTGTATGAGAGCAACTTGGGTAGCGAAAAGTGGAATATTTCGAGTATAGTTTTTTGTGCCGTCTATTGGATCTACTATCCAGACATACTCGGACATCGTTTCAGATGTTCCGCTTTCTTCACCCAAAAATCCGTGATCTGGGAAATGCGCTTTTACAATCTCTTTGATTGCAATCTCTGCCTCTTTGTCAGCGACTGTCACAGGAGATTTGTCGTTTTTATATTCTGTAGACAAAGCCCGTCCATAGTGAGATTTGATAATTTTTTCTGCTGCCTTCGCTGCCATTATGGCGACGTCTAAGTATTGTTTATAGCTCATAAAATATAATCAATAATTTGTTAATAGATTGCGTTACTGTTCGAGCCTGTCGAGAACTCCTCGAGATACTTCTCGACTACACTTGCGTTTCGCTCGAAGAATAAATAGTTCACAATAAAAACGCTACGATGGTCTCCACTTGTTCCCTGATTCCAAGCGGGGTGTTACGGCCTGTCTTCACATTGATATCAGCCTTTAGTACTCTCTTGTAAAGCTCAAGGAGTTGTGCTTCTGTGAACTGACTCGCCCCAGACTGTGCCATACGGACGAGATATGGATTGTCGCGCACAGATTTGCCAGATTTTAGAAGTAGCATCGACTTCACATGCCGAGTGATCATGGCTACTGTGACTTCGATTGGTTGCGATTTGGTAAGCTCTTGAAGTTGTTTCAGAAACGTGGATGCATTTTTTGGTTTTAGTGATGGCATGAGTGTGAATGTACTGACTGCGAGTTTGTGATCTCGTACGAAATCAAACTTATCCTTATCAATCCCAAGATCATATGCTGACGCATCCTCCCAGTCGATTATTTCGATATTCTGATCTTGTGCTAGCTCCTTCAGCTTTGTTTTGGCATTTCTTGCAAGTTTTCTTTTCAGCACTTTCACTAGATTCGCAGTCGTGTATACGGGGCGTCCAGCGAAGAGATCAAATGCATTTGACCCGCCAGACTGTGCGATGTCAGTCACGTTTATAGCATCTGTCTCTGTCACAAATGACCCCGCCACTTCTATCTTCTTTTTAGCTAGACTGTACGCATCTCGCGATGCAACAGAGTTATCACCACAGAAAATCATAAGCATAGGTTCATTATACTTGTGAACAGTG
>CAZATL010000035.1:2832-9625 GCA_964488055.1 uncultured Gammaproteobacteria bacterium
GAACTAGGAATTTGGAATGCATTCATGTAGTATGTACTTATGTACGATGTACTTTGTGTGGGAACGACTACTATTGATCTTTACTACAAGGGAAAGTCCCTACATCACGACGAGCATCGGTTTGACCTGGCAGTCGGTGGCAAGTACTACACAGACTCATTCTATGAGGGCGTAGGTGGAGGAGCTACAAACGTAGCAATTGGCATTGCCAAACAGGGTGGTCGGGCTGCACTTTATACAGAAATAGGTCAAAATTCCTTCAAGCGAATGATCCAAGACAAACTCGAAGAGTCAGGTGTCCACTTCCAAAGATGTGTGTATAGTCACGACTATTACAATGTATCCTCGGTGCTTCTTACTACGAGGGGCGAACGAACAGTCATAAACTATCGCACACATGACTCTGGATTCTTGAAGACTCTTCCTGACGAGAGCATTCTAGGTCACGCAAGAATAATGTATATGGGCAATCTCTCATATGTATCCGAGTGGCATAGGTCACGCCTTCTGAAGCTCGCAAAGTCAAAAAACATGACAACAGTCGTCACCATAGGCTCTGATGAATGTAGGAAGTCATACACACTCATTGATGATATATTAAGGCTCACTGATGTCCTTATCATAAATGAGTACGAGACCGCTGACCTTCTCCGTAGGTCGACCAAGCAAATTGACTGGTCAAAGCCAATCCATAGTGTACATTCCCATGTACCCTTGCCAAAGGTACTCATAGTAACAATGGGTAGCAAAGGAAGCTCGGCGTACGATGGTGACAAGGTCGTGCATGTCGACGCTGTCACGCCTCGCGAGATAGTCGACACGACAGGTGCTGGAGATGGATACTGCGCTGGCTTCATATCGGGATACCTGAAGACAAATGGCAATCTCGAAAAATCAATGATACAAGGATCTGCGTACGCTGCAAAAAAACTCTCTCATCTTGGGGCGAATTAGCAAGATAAATTGAATAATGAGGTATAATAGTGGCATATTTTATAGGTCATATTTATGCCGATTGCATACTTCGATATCGATGGGACACTCATAGATTCAAATAAAGTACTACCAGACGGATCACCAAATACAGCTATTATGCCTGCATGGAATAGATTGGGTTATGGTGTAAGCAAAGTTTGCGGACACAGGATGCCACCGAATTTTGATTGGGAAGCACATAAAGGGTCTACAGACTTGGCTGTTGTGAGACAGATTGTTAGTGCACTACAAGGTGATGATATCGGCGACAATGAATATAAAGTGCGAGAAGTATTAAAAGGCATGGACGACTACTACTGTGAAAACGCGAGACAAGGACTCGAGCATTTAGTTTTTCCAGGAACTCGTGATGGATTAAGAAAGTTGGTGGAGCTAGGAGTACCAACGGGAATTGTCACGGGTAATACGAAGCGTGTGACTCATCATAAACTAGAAAATGCAGGCTTACTTGAATTTTTCCCAAACGAAAAACTTTGGTTTACAGGTGATATGGCTCCAGCAAGAGCGACGCTATTACAAAAAGCATTTTTAAAAAACCCCGAATGTAATGAAGAATATGTACCGGACGGTAGCCATATAAGTGGCTATAATCCAAATTATAAGCCCGAGCAAAGTAAACACGCAACGCTTGTATATTTTGGCGATGCGCTGGGAGATGTCAATGCAGCAAATGATTTTTATGCCGACTTTCTCAAACAATATCAAGAATCGGATATAAGATTGTTTATGCGGATTTCACCGGGTCTTAGAATTCCCAGAATTCCTTCACTCGACATACAATCAGTAATGAGGTTCAATCTCGGTGTTTTCAGGAATCTTGATCATCCCCAACTTCGAAGAATGGTGACAGCTCCATATGAAGATATGTACGCAATCAAAAGAGATCTAACCAGAAGTTTTTATGAACCTTGGAACCATTTTGGATTACTCCCACACGAGCTACTTAGCCAGAGCGAAGTATTGTATTGGACACGATCACGCGAAAGAAGATAAATATGCAGCACATTAGGATACAATTACTACGAAATATGAAAAAACGACTGACAAAAGTATTTTCGAGTCCTATGGCATTAGTGGTGTTTGCTTCTTTCCTATATTTCTTAGTTTTCACTGCGTATTCTATTCAGAGACTGAACATGCTCTGGGCGTCATACTTTGATCTTGGGATAATGCATCAGACTGTGTGGAATACTTATAAGGCTATCCAAGCACTTGATCTTTCGAGATTTTTGATGCTCACTGATCCTCATGGCTCCGGTGAACAAATCTACAGAATGGCTATACACGCCGACTATTTCCTAGCGATTCTTTCTCCACTTTACTTCATACACTCTGGACCAGAGACCCTACTCTTATTTCAGACTCTAGCACTAGCGTGTGGGGCTATAGCGATATATTTCATCACAAGTGTTATTTTGAGAAAACAACATAGTCATGCTGAACTAGTTTCAGCATCTAAAAAAAAGATCCCGGATCAAGTCCTGGATGACAGTCATATGAAAATGCTCACTGTTGTTTTCCCACTTATTTATCTCATGAATTTTGCGGTACAGAGAACTAATTACTATGAATTCCACGCCGTGACCATAGCCACACCACTCATACTATTTATGTATGCAGCATACCTATATAAGAAGTACTGGCTTGCTGCGCTACTTGCCATACTCGCGATATCGACCAAGGAGCAGGTAGGCTTTTCGATTGGAGTGCTTTTGTTTGTTGAATCATTAAAATATTATTATCACAACACAAACTTACACTATTTTTGGAATAAAACCTGTCATCCTGCCTGTCCCGATTATATCGGGGAAAATGCGAAGCTTTGTTCAGGATCTTTGTGGCAAAAGATGCTGAATCGAGTTCAGCATGACACACAATTACACAGATTTAGCATTTTGTTTGTAATGTCGGCATTTTCTTTCTTATACGTCTTTGTCACAATCTTTTACATTATGCCTGCGTTTAGAAGTGGTGATGAGCACTTTGCACTTTCTTACTTTATAGGTGATAAGTCAGAAGGACTTTTCCAAAATATTCCTTCATATTTTTTGAGACTATTTAGTTTGGAATCTCTCAAATACATAACATATATGTTTGGAGCACTTGCTTTTTTGCCACTTTTGTCAATTTATTCGCTCCCGGCTATTCCAGATTTGCTCATAAATATCCTGTCAGAAAGCGGTAATATGCGCAACTTCTATTACCACTATACCGCCGTCATTACGCCCTGGCTATTTATATCACTAATATATTCAACAAAAAACATTTTAAGAAAATGGAATAGCACTTTAGTTTTTTACTTTTATATTTTTCTACTTTTATTTTGCTCTTTATATTTTTCCTACCTCGAAAGCCCACTCCCTTACTCTCTGCGGGGAGGGGCAGTATCATTGACAAAAACAGCTGGCGAACTCAAAGATATCCGCCTATGGCAGCAGGTACTTGCTGATGACGGGATACCTGTTGCATCAACAGGACAACTGTCACCATACCTATCTGGTAGGACGTATTTCTACGACTTTGACGCCAACTATACGAAAGCAAAATACATCCTAATACGTAGGAATGAGGTATATAATTACTCTGACAAGCACAAGCTCATACCTGTATACGAAAGATTGGTGAGTGATGTGAATTATCAGAAAGTATATGTGAGAGGGCTATTTGAGGTTTACAAAAGAGTGAGCAACCTATGAAAATTGAATTTCACCCAAGAAATGCAAGCAAAGAAGTGCTTGGTGCGTCTGCTGTGTTTGGTGCTGCATTTCTTTACGGATGGTTTGGGATACTCGTTCGACTAGTCGGAGAAAGTGGTATAGGTATGTACGTACAGGTGGTTTTGAGAGCTGGGCTGGCATCACTAGTGCTTTTTGTCATCATATATCTCACCCGCTCAAAAATAAATATACCAGACAGAAAGGCCACACTCTTCTATGTCGCAAGAAGTCTCATAGGACTTACATCGTTTTCGCTTAGTTACTTTGCCATCATAAACGAATCCATAGCTCTTGGATATCTGTTTTTTTATGCTGGGTTTCTTGTCGGAGGGTACGCCATCGGGCACTTTATTTTCCATGAGAAATTCAGAATAAGTAAGTTCATCGCACTATTGCTTGCAGTTATTGGAGTGCTACAGATATTCATGTCACCTATCGTCATAAGAAACTCGATCATATATCTTTTTATGGCTTTTTTTGCTGGCATATTCAGCGTAGGGTGGAGCTCATTCTCGAAGGTTCTTCCACATCACAAACATTCACAACTTGAGTCAAACTTCTTCGATGGTCTTGTGGCATGTGTGGCAGCCATCATATTGGCACTGTTTCTTGGGGAGAAGTTTTATGTGCCAATGGATATAAGCGTGCTTTGGCCACAGCTTATTTTTGTAGTCCAAGCTGTTGTGAATGGACAGCTGATGATATATGGCTTCAAGCATGTAGAAGCGCAGATTGGATCACTTATCATGCTTCTTGAGATTGTATTCGCAGTACTCTTTGCTATGGTGATATTTGGTGAGGTTCCTAGTGTGTCAACAGTCGCTGGGTGTGCAGTCATCATGATAGCCAGTATCCTGTCAGTCTTCGCAGATAAGAGGGCTACAGCTCCAGTGCCAAGAGAAGAGTGACACTTACTTATTGCATAGATCCGCGTTTTCCTCGCAAAACTTCTTTTGCGCATCCCTGACTTCCTTGTTTTTTTGATCAATATAGCTTTGTCTTTCGTCCCAGTCTCTTTGGAAGTCCTCTTCCCATTTTATCTGATCTTGCGTCTTCGTGGGGTAGCTGTATGTTGGGTAAACGTAGCTTGTGGGTGTGGGGTAGTACTGCTTCTGCTTGGGTTGGGTTTGGGTTACTACAACAGCTTCAGAATACGATTCTGAATATGACTCTGTAGATGATGAATTGCCGTTATCTTGGGTAGTTGTCGGTGTTCCAATCGTAGTATCTACATATTCGAGGTCGTATTTGATATCTTGTTCCATTGGAAATAAAGTTTCAAACTTGATCTTCGAAAAATAGTCACCTACCTGCCTTGCAATATCTTGACCACTAAAAGCATACGCAAATGCAGCGACAATTGCAGCTATACTTATGATTTGGACGAGTCTTGAGTCACGGAATGAGTTCATATATTTGTGTGCTTTTGAATTGTACAAAATGCAAGACCACATGCAATGGCATCGCTTTCATCATCATCAGCTACCAGTAGATTGCTACCAAGCTGGAGCTTCAACATCTTCCATACGCTAGTCTTATCAGCCCTCCCGTCACCTGTTACTGCTTGTTTTATCTCAAGAGGCGTCAGGAAAGTAAGCGGCACTTTGTGATTGCTGCATGTTTGCATGATCGCCCCCTGTGCCTGCGCCACTGCTATCACTGTCTTCGCGTTTTTGAAGAAAAATAGCTGCTCCATAGCGCAGTGGTCTATATCGTGTTTTGATATTACATCAGACAATTTGGCACAAATCTGTTCTATTCTGACTTGCATGAGCTCACTTTTCGTGGTTTTCACAAAACCTGATGTGACTAGTTTTGGTGCTATGCCTTGTGCTTTGTCAAATACAGCGTACCCGACTTTGTCATATCCGGGATCTATGGCTAAGATATGCATATAATTTTGTGATGATTCCTACTAATAAAAAAATAATACTAGAGGCTATTGCAACAATCGAAATAAATAAGTTTATAAAAGATAAAAATAAAAAAATAATGTAAATACCACTTGGAAGAACGCATTTCACGAATGGCATATAATGTGGCTCACAAAAAAATCTTGCTGTAGCAAATACTTCTATTTGAGCGGCAACTACATATGTAATAATGCCAATCAGGCACAATACTGCAAAAACTATAGATGATTGAAGTGATGCTCTAAATAATGATATCGACCTAAAAAGCAACAAATACAAAAAAAGGCTAATAAAAAAGTAAAAAGTAAGAAATAAATCCAAGTTTATTTCGCTCTTATTTTTGCTATTTAAGTAAAAAAAAACAAAAATTAGTGCATATCCAACAGCAAACAAATAATAAAAAATATATAAACTTAATTTTTTTGAGAGTGAAACTAATTTCATGTACATTCGATCATTATACATACAAAAAAACCCGCCATATAGGCGGGTAATAAAAGGGTTTGATATTATTCCAAAATATTCACTACAAAATTCTCCGTTTCACACTTGTCTCAAAAATACCTTTCATAAAATAAATAGGCTTATATATTTGGACAATAAGTGGATTCACAAAAGCAACAGTAGATACAAGTAGAAGTAAAAGTGCAAGTATAAATACTATACGCAGTTGGTAATCAAAAAACAGATCCTGGATCAAGTCCAGGAAATCAAAAATATATTTTGACTCACTGACGAAAGTCAGTGTCTATTTGATTACAAAAATTACTATTCTAAACAAACGATCTTGTTGGTAAGCAGCAAGGCTTACATTGCTAGGCGCTCTGATCACTAAAAATCGTGTCCAATAACACGCGTAAGTGATAGGAAATGGTGCGTTAGTACAGCTTGACTAAACAGATTGCTCTGCTTACATCTGCTGCCTATCAAACCCGTCATCTTCGGGCGCACTCATATGGAATTCTTATCTTAGGAGCTGCTTCGCACTTGAGATGCTTTCAGTGCTTATCAGGTGGGAATCTAGCTACCGGACAATGCCCTTTTGGGACAATCCGTACACCAGGGATTCCCTCATCCCAGGTCCTCTCGTACTGTGGGAGACTTCCCTCAAAATTCCAAGCGCTTGCATCGGATAGAGTCCGAACTGTCTCACGACGTTCTGAACCC
>CAZATL010000036.1:0-9530 GCA_964488055.1 uncultured Gammaproteobacteria bacterium
CTTTTATCAATTTTGTACCATTCTTTATGAAGTTTGCCACTTTCGATATTTTTCTCCGTGAGTGGGGCAAATGTCCCAAGACCCACCTCCAAAGTAATTTTAACATTTTCGATATTCTTCTGTCTCAATTTATCAAACACACTTTGAGTGAAATGCAAACTAGCTGTTGGAGCTGCCACAGAGCCTAGGGTATTTTTATACTTTTCTAATTTTATATTTTTATCATTCCTTGCAAATACTGTTTGGTATTTTTCCTTCAAATCAACTCTGCCAAGAGTAGTTTTTCGTAAATATAGAGGGATTGGCATAGTGCCATATTCATCAAGAATCTGTAGGAGGTCCGCACTGCTCACCAGACATCTTGCAATAAAAACACTTTCTTCTTTGTGACTGGTGATAGTGAATAAATCTTTGTCCTTGAGCCTCAAAGTCTCACACATCTCTACTTTTCTATCGAGCATTATGTGATATTCTCCACTCTCTGATATCTCATTTAGCAAAATAAGCACCACCACCTTGCCACCTGTGCTATTTTTGTGGAGAGTGATTCTTGAGGGCATTACTCTCGTGGCATTTAGCACCATTAGCGTATCGCTTGGCAAATACCTATCAATATTGGCAAATACATCCTCGCTTACAGTGTTTTTTGCTGTGTCATAAACCATCAGTTTGCTTGAGTCTCTCGGCACTGCAGGCTCAAGAGCCACAAGCTCCTGTGGCAAATCGTAATTATAATTATCCATAGCTATAAAGCAGCGTCAAATTGCTCTAATTAACCTAATTTCTAATTGACCTAAATAAAGACGTAATAAAATGACAAATAGCAAAATTCAAATACACAAATAAAATTCAAAATTCAATCGTTTCAAATTGATATTTGATATTTAGATTTAAATTGTTATTGGAGTTTTGTCATTTTAATTTATTTGATTGTTTAGAAATTAGATCAATTAGAGCACTTAGAAATTAGGAATTTGATCTATTTTGATTGCTTGTTGCAATATATTTACCCGATTATAATCACGTAATATGAAAATACAACATGTCTCAATAATGCCATCTCTCGCTGCCAAAAAGGCGGGCAACATAGCACTCACCCCCGAACTTCTAGCTGCAACTGGCGCAAGGTATTCTAGGTCAAATGAGGGATTGGACGCTATCGTCTCAAGAATTGACTGGAAAAACACTGATAAGTCAGTAGATGGGATATTTCGGATGGTGGACTATGGTCACGCGTCAATTGCCGATATGGCACCTGTTGCTATGTTTATAGACGGAATATCACTATACGCAGTGCACTTTCTTTGGTCACAGTGCTATACAGCGTCAGGTCAGGAATCATCAACCAGATACATCAAGATGGATGAAAGTGGTGTCATGAGTGCAAAAGATCTGGGGATAAGCAATGAGAAAGAGTACCTCGCACACATAAAAAGTGCCTTCACAAACTACAACAAAGCCACAGAAATCTGGACAAAACTAGCAGAAAAGGATCCATCTATCATGAAGATACCACATGAGGTAGCAGGCGATAAAAGTGAAAAAGGACAAAAAAAACTAGAAAGAATGCGCAAAAACTTCGCGCTCGACAGAGCCAGAATCTTCCTACCTCTTACGATCAAGAAAAACGCCATGCTTGTCATGTCTGCACGTATGTGGGTAGAGATCATATCCATCCTGCTCTCACACCCACTCCCAGAATTTCAGAACCTCGGTGCCAAAATAAAGGAGCAGCTGGCATTTGTCACCCCAAGGCTTATAAAACACGCAACTTTCAAACAAGATGTCGCACAAACTTTGAAACATAATTTCGAAAGAACAAGAAAATCAAAGATCCCTTCAGACAAGGGTGATGGGGCATTTCTCAATCTCTATGAGAACAAAAAAACAAATCTAGCATCTGCTCTTGAGTCTAGAGTCAACAGGTACTCACCTTGTGGCGATGAAGTTAGGATAATGCCTGTAAACTTTGGATACAAAAGGATAACGTTTGCAGAGATGCACGACCTAAACAGGCACCGCACTGGGCAGAAAATGAGCACCCTCAAGCCAAATGGTTTTTATGATACGACTGATCAGTCGCCTGACAAAAAAACAACCCAAGAGCTTAAGAAGCTCATCAAGTTTGGACTTTCTACACTGAAAAGGTCGCAAAAGATGCTTGAGAAAGGCGACCCTCGATACTTTTACTTCACGCTAGTTGGTCATACATATCAGTTTGAGCATAGTACGACGCTTGACAAACTCATCTATGAGGCAGAGCTGCGGACAGGAATTGGGGCTCACTATAGATATGCCATGCATCTTCGAAATACCCTGAAGATTTTGTACAAACTTCATCCGGAGACAAAAGGTCTGATAAAAGAGGGTGGAGCCGAACCGGAATAAAAAAGTTCCAAATTCCTAGTTCCAAATGCCTAGTAAAAAAAGTGGTTGTAATGTCTTCTACGCGGAATATGGAATGTGGTAATTTGGAACTTATTTCTTCTGTTTGTGTCCGGTGCTACCCCACCCCCCACGACTCACCTTCTTCATAGCAGTCACGACTGATATATTCTTTGGGATTTCTATCTTCACAAGTATTGCCTGTGCGACGCGATCACCTCTTTTTATAGAGACTGGCTTTTTTGTGAAGTTTAGTGCGCCTACTCCTATTTCATCTTGTTCTCCGCAGTAGTCCAGATCTATCACACCGATTCCATTTGATAGTATCAAGCCATACTTTTTGGCTGTCGAGCTTCTCGCTGCAAGCATCAGGAAGTAGCCTTTGGGCACCTGCACAACTAAGTTTGTGGGAATCACGGTCGGTGTCCAAGGAACAATATCTACGTCTAGCCTACTGTATAGATCGAAGGCCACAGAGCCCTTGGTCTGATACTCTGGTACTGGAAGTGTTTTGTCAATAAGTTTGATTTTTAGGTTCATAGAATTGAAAAATTTTAAACAAGGGATCCCTGCCTGCCGGCAGGCAGGTCTCTCAGCCCTAGGCTGATCGAGATGACGTGAACATTTTAGCAGTGTCAGATATTTTGGCAATCCATCAAAATAGAACAGCGCCGAAGCCGAACCACCTCCCCGCTCAAGAATCTGAGCGGGACTCCTCCTATCCCCTTTGGGGCAGGAGGAGAGTTAGGGGGAAATGGCTCCCCTCCTGCGAACATGGTGAAGTAGGAGGGGTTTTCCACGAAGTGGAAGGGGTGGTTTACTTGAGTTATAATCCACTGAAATGATAATGACATTCAAAAGCTATCAAATACGAGGTGACGGAATAGGTGCCAAAGAAGTCGTGCCAACGATCAATCTGCAAGTGCCACACGACTTCGGCCTAAAGACAGGCATATATGCAGCGCGAGCCAGCTTCACCCACGATCATAACAAAGTCATATACAAATCAGCTCTCCACTACGGCCCAAGACCAACATTCGGCAAGATCGATATTTCACTCGAGCTCTATATACTGTTCCCAGATCTTGAGAAAAATCACGGCGAGCAGGTCGAAGTCGAGGTCATAAAGTGGATAAGACCAATAAAAAAGTTTACAAACTCCACCGAGCTGCGAGATCAAATATCAAGAGATGTAGAGGAAATAAACAATGCTTTCTCAAATCTCACTTGATAATTCGATGGAAAGGGGATACATTCATATGTAATATGAGCACAAACGGTATAAAAATACTCGGTATCGACGAGTCATCAAGGTCAAGAGGTGTGGGTAGATACACGCAAGGCTTGCTTGATGTAGTCCAAAAGTTGCCACATGCTAGGGAAAATGTCGTAATAAATCCATTCTTTTCTGTCCATGGAGCAAGACTCGCAAGTAGTAACTTCCAAAGAAATACCAACTCCGTTGCTGTCGTACACGATCTCATCCCGCTCAAGTACAGCAATCATTTTTCGCTTGGTCTACTTGGTAAGGTAAGACAGAAGCTAAATAAGTCTGCGCTCAAGAAATACAAAATGATCGTGACAGATAGCTTGGTGAGCGCTAGCGATATACACAAAATGCTTGGTATTCCGCTTGAAAAGATGAAGGTTGTCTACCCATTCTCCCCTATCACCGAAAAGCAGGAAAAAGCGATAAGACCAGACAAATTACCAAAACATATCACAAAAAATGGCTTTGCACTCTATGTGGGGGATGTGAATTGGCACAAAAATATCGTAAATATTGCCAAATCATGCATCTCCGCGAATCTCACGCTTGTCGTTGTTGGCAAATCTTTTGAGCTTCTTGAAAGTAAGATAGGTAATCACAAAGAACTAGGAGAGCTACGCGAGTTCCAAAGCATTTGGCAAAACAACACACAACTGATTCAAGCACTTGGATATGTGAAAGATTCAGAACTCGCCTGGCTATATGAAAATGCACTTATGAATGTACTTCTGTCGCATGATGAGGGATTTGGATACTCATATGTGGAAGCTGCCCATTTTGGCACACCATCCATATTGTCAGACATATCAATATTCAGGGAAATAAGTGGCTCGAGGGGCGCATTTTTTGTAGATCAAAACAGTATAGAATCAATAAGCAATGCTTTGGTCCATCTCAAAAATTCCCCCGAGGTGAGAGGTGAGGCTGGAGCAACAGCAAAGATCCGCTCAATATTTTTCTCAAGGGAAAAATTTGCATCTGATTGGCAGAAACTTCTCAATAGCCTCAACTAACATTACTCCACTAGGCCAAAAAGCTCATTCGCATTTGATGTTGTTGTATTTGCCACCTCTTCGACACTGCATCCCCAAATACGCGCAACAGACTCTGCGATGAGTGGGATAGTCGCGGGGGTATTTGGGTATTTTTTCTGACTCTTCAGTGGCTCGGGTAGAATATACGGCGAATCTGTCTCAAGTACGAGAAGCTCACGTGGTACTTCCTTTATGAAGTCTTGCTTTGATGCGTCATACGTCACATCTCCATCCACCCCAATGAAAAATCCGTGTGTTTTGGCGAGGCTAAGTAGATCATTCTCCGGCTCGCAGCAGTGGAGCACTGTCTTTTTGCTTATTTTTGCAAATAAGACTGCATTTTCATCAATCATCTTTATCAAATCGTTTTTTGCTTCTCTATTGTGTATGACAAGAGATTTGCCCACTCTCGATGCGAGCTCAATTTGTGCCAAAAAAAGCTTTTTCTGCAGCGCGAACACTTCTTCTGTGATCTCCACACCATCACCATGTCGACTAGCATAGTAAGTATGCCTATCAAGCCCCACCTCACCCACTCCGACGACCCTTGGGTCAAGGAGCATTTCAGCAAGCGCCTCAACGTCTCTCTGGAGATCATCTTCGAATGTTTCTGCATGGTAATTATGAATATGATGAGGATGGACGCCAACTACGGCATATGCCTCGTTGTTTTCATTTGCTAATTGCTTGGCTTTTTGTGATGTCACGATGTCCGTGCCTGGTATCACAAATCGTACTACGTCAGCCTCGACGGCTCTTCTTATGATCTTAGGAGCACCATTTTCGAATGCTTTGAAGTTTAGGTGGCAATGGGTGTCGATGAAGGACATGTGGGTTAGTTTAGCAAGTTTATAAGGTTTGTAAAGTTTATAAGGAAAGTCTTGTGTGATACGTTTAGATCCTCTTTTGCGTAAACCACGTTTGATGTGGTGGTTTTATCAAGGCACTCAACCACCCCGTCCCGACTCTGTCGGGGTAGCTGATCGTCGGGACCACCCCCTCCTACATCGCTTCACTCGCAGGAGGGGAGTCAGAAGCATCATGCATCGTGTATAAAGTATCAAGTATTACGTATTACGCAAAGTTTTTGCCGTATAATATTTTCATTATGCAAAAGATTTTTTTGGCTGCAGACCATAGAGGATTCAAGTTGAAAGAAGATATAAAGTCGTATTTGTCAAGCTGTGGACACACCGTCTCTGACTGTGGTAACCTTGAATACGATCCAATTGACGACACAAATGACTTCGCAAATAGGCTAGCCATTCAACTCAAAAAGGAGCCAGGCGCGCTCGGCATTACTTTCTGCGGATCGGGCATTGGTATGGCACTTGCTGCAAACAGACACAAAGGCATTAGAGCTGTCGTCGCGCATACTGAAAAAGAGACTGTCACTGCCTGCTTTCACAATCACATAAATGTTTTGTCGCTTCCAGCGGATACTATGACTTCATTAGATGCAAAGAAAATAGTGGATATTTATCTAGAGTCTCCTCGCTCTATAGAAGAAAGATATGTGAGAAGGATCAAAAAACTTGACTTGTGAAGAACTATATGGAATTCAGTAGGGGCACCCCTTGTGGGTGCCCTAAACAAACAGGCGACCATCATTCGGCAAGCACATGACAGGCTCTGGTCCGCCCCTACAATCTACGAAAGAGTATATCCTTATAAACCTACGCGCGTGTACTATTTCAGCGTATCAATGAAGTTTCTTTCATACCCTCCCCGAGTATACATGATAAACCCTACGGCTATCGCAATAAGGACAAGAATGATGATGGTTTTTCTTTTTTCACTCATACTTACAATATTATTGTATCAGTTTTGCACGTATAACAAGTCGGAGTGATGCGCTCCAAAGAGGTGTGCATGTATAAAGTGTCACAATTGGCTCCGCCGTGCTGTCTTCTATCTCCACCTGATCTGGTGTGACTGTAAATATGTCTATCACCTCATAATCATATTCCTTGCCATTCCAGAAGATCATGAACTTATCGCCAAGTGCGACTTTGTCGAGATGATAGAAGGTCTTCGGGCCAGACGCGTACAAAAATCTGTGACCCGTGATGACTGTATTTCCTCCTTTATCGGGGCTCGAGCTCTGCGGTCTGTGCCAAACTCCACTATTTAGCGCTTCAGATCCTAGACCGTCTATGATGGGCGAATCTACCCCTATCTTTGGAATAACGAGCATGTTTGTGTCAGGTATTTTGCGAAGAGCAGACGTTTCTATCTGACGACTCTTGGACTCTGATATGGCAAGCTTACTTGCATATTTGTAGCCTTTTGTCTTGTCGAAGTATTTATTGTAAATATCAATGCCCTCTGGGATAAACGGGATGAACAGTATGTATCCCGCAAGCAATACTAATATAACAAGGAGAAAGTGATTCACGATGAGAAAGTGCTTCTCGCGAAGATGAGGCACGTGATGACTGACTTCGACTGGATAGACCATGGACATAGCATTCATTTTACACCAAGCTTTGCAAGCATTTCTGTGTGAGCGAGCATCTCAAGCTCATCATCAAGTGGCGCAAGAGCTGTGACCTGGCCATATTTGGTCTTTAGAGCTTGAAATATCAAGTAATCGGCAAGATGGGAGTTTTTGGGCAGTAATGAACCGTGCATATAGCTACCAAAGATGTTTTTGTAGACACAGCCCTCTACACCACCTAGAAGATTGTTGCCCCTGCCCACAATCACTTTACCAAGTGGCTTTATGCCACTGCTCTTGTCACCGAAGTAGGTCTGTCCTCCGTGATTCTCAAACCCGACTAGGGTCCTTGGCAGTATAGGCAAATCGTGCTCAACTACAATATTCCCGATGCAACGGATTGACACATCAGGTCCGAGCGCTTTTGTCTCTATATCTAGTATCCCAAGCCCCGGAATGTTGTGCCCACTTGCATCTAGGAAAGAGTGTCCAAACATCTGATATCCTCCACATATAAGAAGGAATACCTTGCTACTTTCGACCTGTCGAAAGATGAGTTCTCTGAAGCGGTCAAATGATATCTTTATCTCATTCCACACATCCATCTGGTCTATATCCTGCCCACCACCCATGAAGAACATGTCACCGTCTTCTATAAGATGAAAGTCTTCGATCTTGTCAACTGTATGATAATTGAACTCAATGTCACGACCTGTGATCCTTCTTTTCAGTGACTCGATATTACCCCAATCACCGTATATATTCATTTTCTTTGGGAATAGGTGGACCAGATTCAAAATCATGTTATAAAGTTATAAAGTTATAAAGTCGAAAACTAAACAAACTCATAATTTCTAAGTCCCCTCTCACTTCGCTTCTCAAGCTTCGCGGGACACGGTAATTGATCTAACTTCTCAAAACAAATCCTAAATCTAGAGCCGAAGATCCAAATGAAATCTAAATAACAAATTTCAATATCAAGCTGCTTGTATGTGTGTTTTTTTTGCATTTGAACTTTGTTCTTAGATTAGATCTTAGATTTTGGAATTTGGATTTGCGAAAATTATGTTTAAGTTAATTAGGAATTAGGTCAATTAGAAATTCTGTTTTTACAGTTAAAACATCATTTATATTTATCAATCTTTGCATACTTGGACAGGACTTCCCTTATCTGATTCATGGCTGTATACGTAGCTAGAACTATGTATTTACCTCTCCCTTGAGGCGCCCTCACGAGCGTGTTTATCGCGCTAGAAATATTGGTATTTATGCTGCTTTTTTGCACGTCAAATCCCGCATATTTGAATCTTATTGCCATGTCATGTGCTCTAGTCCCCGTGAAGATAATTTTTCTCTGTGATGCGACTTTATCAAGACGCACATCCCATATCCAGCTTATGTCTCTCCCATCTGCCACGTTGTCGTTTAGAGCTGCTACTAGATGCGATGTGCCCAGTTTGCCTCTTACCATATTCCAGACTTGGGTCATCCCAGCAGGATTTTTGATAAGAAATATTCGGAATGTGACATCACCACCCCTACTACTTATCATTATCTTCTCTCCGCGCCCGAATGGATTCTCGACATCTTTTGCTGCTTGAATGAACTGGCTCTCAGGTAGTCCAAAATCAGCGCATACTAGAAGCGATGCCATGAAGTTGTAGATGTTGTACTCGCCAGGGAGCGGGAGAGAGAAATGCACAGTCTCTTGCTTTGACCTCATATATAGATCGCCTTGGGTGCTAAAGTCATCATTTGCTATATAGCTTCTGCATATTACGTCTGATTCTGTGGTGATTTCTGCACTTTTTTCGTAGAGGAAGTCTCTGGCGAACTCTCCCATCGAGAAGGTTCTCTTCTCATTTTTAAGCCCTAGAACGGCTCTGCTTACATGTGCGTCGTCTGAATTCACGTAGAGCTTTGCTTCTGGCCAGCTTGATATGGCAAGGCGCACGTACTCGACAGTCTTTGATAGCTCGCCATATGCGTCGAGCTGATCACGGAAGAAGTTTGTAATGATTACCTTGTGTGGTCTGATATATGGGGCAATCTTTGGCATGGTACCCTCTTCTACCTCAAGAAGAAGCACGCTACTTGTTGACTTGGGCATACCACTTGATATGACCGTTGTTGCAATCCCTCTGAACATATTTGATCCGCTTGTGTTGCTCACAACATCCAAACCCTGATCTCTAAGAACATGTCTTATCAGAAGCTGGGTCGTTGTCTTGCCATTTGTGCCTGTGATCAGGATGATTTGGTTATACTTGCTGGCGTATCCATTTATGATCCAAGGAAAATATTTCTCGACAAGATAGCCTGGGACTGCTGTGCCACCATTACCAAAGAATCTGAGTATTGCGACTACAGACCGAATGAGAATGGTGAGGAGATATAATAA
>CAZATL010000037.1:0-5425 GCA_964488055.1 uncultured Gammaproteobacteria bacterium
TAGATCTAGGCGTAGCGGTCGGATCTGCATACATCAAGGTCGGCCCCACTCGTGGAGAGCGGGTTTGCAAGTACAATAGGCTTATGAGGATAGAGGAAGAGCTCAACGGCTAATAATCAACTTTCAATATCAATAGCCAAGTAATTGGGCAATGGTCAATTGCCAATGTTTTGATGAAAAACTATTATCCACAGTTAAAAATATTAAGAAATAATTATGCACAAAGTTGTATTCGTTCGTCACGGAAAAACATCATGGGCTGACAAATTTACCGGTTGGACTGACGTAGATGTCACCCCAGAGGGTATCGAGCAAACTAAATATTTTGCCCCTAGACTCAAGGAGGCTGGATATACATTCGATTTGGCATACTCGAATATGCTTGTGCGAGGGATAAGAACTCTATACACCGTGCTTGACATAATGGGACTTATGTGGATAGAAGACAAGAAGTCGTGGAGGCTAAACGAGCGACACTACGGAGCACTCCAGGGACTAAATAAGGCAGAGACTGCAGCTAAGTACGGCGAGGAGCAAGTGAAAATTTGGCGCAGAAGCTATGACACACCACCACCTCACCTTGAGGAAAATGACCCCAGACACCCCAAAAACGATGTCCGCTATAGGGATGTCGAGCCAGGTCTCTTGCCAGCTGGCGAGAGCCTAAAAGATACGGTTGCGAGAGCTGTCCCCTACTGGACAGATGAGATCGTCCCAAATATCAAAAAGGGGCGAAAGATTCTCATATCTGGTAGTCACAATGCTATGCGAGCAATATGTATGCATGTAGAGAATATGACGAAAGAGCAGGTAATGGAGTTCAATATCGCCTACAGCATTCCACTAGTTTATGAATTCGATGACCAGATGAACTTCAGCAAAAAATATTACCTCGCATCAGACGAGGAAGTTGAAAAGGTTATCCAGGAAATCAAGAATCAAGGGAAGGCCAAATAGGCACAAATTTCTAAACTCTAATTCCTAATTTCTAAGCAGTCAACTAAATTCAAATGACAAAGCTCTAATAACAATTCAAATCTAAATAAAAAATATCAATTTGAAACAATTGAATTTTGAATTTCATTTGTGTATTTGAATTTTGTTATTTGTCATTTTTTACGTCATTATTTAGATCAATTAGAGCACTTAGGACAATTAGAAATTAATTCCAACACTAGTCTTCCTTCCCAAACATCTTCTTCAGCACCTCTATTCCTCCGAGAAACATCTCTTCATCCATATTCTCGTCCGGCGCATGAATATTCTCATCTGGTAAGGTGAAGCCAGTCATCACGATTGGCTTGCTATAAAGACGCGAAATGATTTCGGCTGCTGGTATGGAGCCACCTGACCTATTAAACACAACACTGTTGCCAAAGTGCTCGACAAGAGTTTGGGTCGTCTTGTCGATCCATTTGTTGTCTGTAGAGATGCCGACTGCCTCAGAGTATTTGAGATGAATATCTACTTTGACAATCTTTGGAATAGCACCAAGAAAATACTCTCTTATGAGTCTCTCCATCTTCGCGCCACTTTGCCCGCTCACGATACGAGCCGAAAACTTTGCACTAGCACGAGCTGGGATGATGGTCTTTGCACCAATTCCTGTGTATCCAGACCAGATACCATTTATCTCAAATGACGGCAATAACTTCGAGTAAAGAGATACCGGCATATCAGATGGATAAATCTCTGGTACAAAGTGCCCCGTAGCAAGTGCAAATGCCTTCGATCTAGCCAGTAGCTCTGACTCTGGATCTGCATTTGCGACCAGTGACTGATACTCCTTGTCTGCTACTCGTTCTATGTCATCATAAAATCCTGGTATATTGACTTTGCTCGTAAGCGGATCTTTCACATTACCAAGGACACTTGCCAACCATTGTGCCGCACTATAGATACGATTTCCGAATATCCCAGAGTGTGCATCGCTACTTGCGGTTTCTATAGTAATCTCTCCACTCACTATCCCGCGAAGTCCTGTGAAGATTTGCGGAACTTTCTTACTTCTCATACCCATATCTAGTATATAGAAGGCGTCCACACGCTCCAGATCGCATACTGTGACATCATGCAGAAGTGCTTCGAAATTCGCTGTTCCCGCCTCCTCTTCGCCCTCGATAAGCAAAACCACAGAATATCCGAGGTTTTTGTTTTCGATGAGTGTCTTTAGCGCTATTATTGTCTGCACAACATGCCCCTTGTCGTCAGCCACCCCGCGTCCATATAGCTTTCCGTCTCTTTTTGTGAGAAAGAATGGCTCGCTTCGCCACCCATCTGCCGGATCTTCTGGCTGCACATCGTAGTGAGTATATATTCCGACTGTTTCTTTGGCACCAGGAGCGTCGTAGTAAGCACAAACTAGTGGTCTATCGCTCTTGGTTGTGACTAGCTCGACTCTGAAACCAATATCCATGAGTATGCTTTTTAGATATTTTGCTGTCTCAACTAGCTCACTATGACGTGATGGGTCTGCTGATACAGACTGAAAAGAGACTAGTTTTGTGAGTAGGCTAATAGCTTGTGTTTCGTGCATGATACAATCAATATTAATTTCTAATTAACCTAATTGATCTAATTTCTAAATAAGTCCCAACGCATTAAATCCCAAACAGTAAACTGCCGCTTGATATTTGGACATTGTTTAGGTCAATTAGAATAATTAGAGTACTTAGAAATTTGGAAATCTCTATGCTCATTGTACCTGCAATTCTCACAAACGACGAGGGACAGTTCGTGCACCAAGCAGGTAGGCTTCTCCCTCATTTCTCACTCTTTCAGATCGACGTACAGGACGGACAATATGTCCCAAGCACGACACTATCGCTTCCGAGCGTGGTTGGCTGCCTGGCAAAGCTAATAGTTCAGTTTCCAGAGAAAATGCATGCTGCTTCATTCGATTTACACCTCATGTTATCAGACTACTCTGGGGCCTCAAAGGAGCTGAATGGTTTATCAGAAGATATAAATATACGATATGTGTTCGTGCATAGGAATATTGAGGAAAGAATTGACACATCGCCAACATCCCCCTTTACGCCAGTCGGCGGAATCCCCCTTCACAAAGGGGGACCTTCATCCGGAAGATCCTCCTTCGAAGGAGGTGCCCCGCCTTGGGCGGGGTGGTGGATGTCACAGATTTGTCCTGTGCTAAATCCACAGGATGTGGATTTACTACAAGAAGGCGCGACATTTCTGGGCCAAAAAGTGCTCTCCTACCCTGCCATCCAAATTATGACCATCTCGCCTGGCCCTCAGGGGCAGGCTTTCGAGCCTGCGAATCTTGACAAAATAAAAACTCTTCGAAAAAATGGCTACAAAGGTGAGATCTTGATCGACGGTTCTGTGAATGAAAAATCAATAAAGCTAATACTTGAAAAAGAAAAAGTGTTCTGGCCAGATACACTCTGTGTAGGAAGTTATCTATCCAGAGCCCCAGACAGTGAAGTTAACCCTCGCACAAATGCACTAAATGAGCTCGCAAAATCTACCTAACTAATAACCTACCTCTAATTTTCAATTTTGAAAATTTACAATCAATTTAGTAACAAATGAACAATGTACAAACGAATTTTTATCTTCAACCAAGAGTATGCATTGTTGAAAACTGATACATTGTAGATTGGGTGAGAATTGAATATTTGTTAAATTGTAAATTTAGCGTAGATTGAGTGTTGGTTATTACGTATAAAGAGGCACGTATAGTGTAACTATTTTAACTGTAGGAAGAGGTTTATTTTTTCGACTATGCTATAGTCGCCACTACTTCTCTTTATGAAGAGTCCTTGCACGTCGCCAAGCGTGAGTGCGCCGTCTTTGTCCATGTCAAAAGGCAGAAGTTCTTCGAATTTGACTGCGTTCTCTCCATTTGTAACATGCACCATCTTCTGTCTTGGAAGATAATAGGGCTTCAGGAGGACGAATCTATAGGTCTCATTTGGCACCACGTTCGGCAGCTCACCAACCATCCCCTTGCCAAGCACAATGTTGAAACCTATCTTGCGATAGACAAGCTTTTCTGTACTGTCAAATACCTGTAGCTCGAAGTCTGTGCCTGTCGAGAGACCCTTGGACATTAGCGTCGCGCTGATGCGGGCGCTTGGCTGTGGGTGGAGCGTAAAGTCTTGAGTGATGCGACCTACTACCTCCCCCGATGTCCTCGTGAGCGCAATCATGGCCTGACCACTCGTGTCCGACTCCACATTTTGCGAATAAATGGGTAGAAATATAGCAAGCGACTCATAGGGCTTCACAATAGACGGTATAGTGGCATGGCCCGACAGAAGGGGTGGATTTGATACGACGCTTATCACATATTGCTCTGGATCTCTCCATATTGCCTGACCGATATTATGAATATTTAGCGATACGACATTCCTACCCATTTCGACGAAGTCCTTCGGCACTCGACCTGTCATACGGGCCTTGTCCACTATGCCAGGCTCCCCTTTCACCTTCTCTATATTTTGCATGGCAATAAACTGTGCCTTGGGAGATAGTGACCCAAGCTCAAGAAGCGAGAAGCCTAGAAACGGCTGACCTTGGTAATTTAGGATAAATGGTGTCACGGCCTTGATCCTGTCGTCAGGTAGCCAGACATTTGCGAATGCATAAGTGAAATATGAGGCTACAGTGGCCTGACTTAGCCTACCACTATCCCAGCCAGTCTCTGTGATATACACAGGATAGTCTTTCTCGCCGAAAAACTCCTTGTGCCAAGCAATCTCATACTCATAACCTCTTATGGACTTGCGTCCAGTGTCGTAAGGACTCCCTACAAATCCTGGATTGGGGTAGGCGTGTGAGGAGATGGCATCTGTGTAGTCATAGCAATCTTTCGTGGCTCCGCTCTCACGCAAATATCCACAAAATGCCTTACTTGACTCCTCCAGATATGTGTATGCATCGGCATATGTAGTACGGGCCTCTGGGGCTGATAGGTCAAGGCCTGCTAGCATGATCTTGTAGTCAGGAGACGCTCCTTTTAGGGCGCTTGCTAGACTTGCTGCTACTTTGCCATACGAGGTGGGATCGACGGCGCCGCCCCACTCGGCTGCGTGGTTTGGCTCATTGAAGATGATGATAAATCTGTCTTTTGTGACCCAATTGAGCTTTTGGAAAAATGAGACCCAGTTTGGCATGTCAGATATCTCTGGCACCTTCCACACCTCGCCGTCAGGTCGTGTGGCAATACGTACAATCGGAATGAGCTTCTTTTCGCGAAGTTTGTCAAACACAGACTGCCAGTGGGACACGTCCCGCCTATCATCCTGGATGACAAGAGTGATATATCCGTATTCGCCACCGTTACTATTCACAAGCTCTGCAGCTGCCTGGATATCCTCATCAGATGGCACTGCTATGTGCACCCCGAATTTGTTGTTTGCGGCGGATGCAAAGGGAGGGAAAAGGAATAAAAATGTAA
>CAZATL010000037.1:5525-9436 GCA_964488055.1 uncultured Gammaproteobacteria bacterium
ACGCCTTGATCTGTCTTACGTTCTTGCTTCCTAGGCTATTTTTGAGAAGTTTGATGCTGTTTAGCTCGCCTTCGTCAAGTGTTTGGTATACGAGTCCTGTGATTCCTGCATTTATGATCTCCTTCACACAAAGTAAACACGGTGAAAGGGTGGTATAAATGACAGCGCCTTTTGTGGCAGTGCCATGCATGGCTGATTGCAGTATCGAGTTGACCTCTGCATGCACACAAAGACACGCGCCCTTGTTCTCGCCTGACTTGATCTTGCCCTCAAACTTGTCACGACACCTCGCACATCCGCCGTCTAGACAGTTTGGGAGTTTGGCTGGTGTGCCGTTGTAGCCAGTTGCTATGATTCTTTTCCCTTGTACAAGCACCACACCCACCTGGATAAGGAGGCAGTTACCCCGCGTCTTCACCACGTTTGCAATATTCATGAAATAACTGTCCCAACTGGGTATTGAGAAGAGTTTCTTGGGAGGCTCACTCTTTTTTGGACGCACAGACTTTCGCTTTCTCATTAGAAAGTATTATAAGACCATGCTCATAAATTGGTAGTGATAAGAGTGGGGGCTATTTTGAGTAAGTGTGAAACAATATGGTTCGAGGCGACGAGCGAGAACTATCGAGCTATGACACGACTTCTTGCCTAATCGGCGGCGAAGCATATTTCTAGAACACATCACATAGACTTTATGTGTCCTTGTATTCTCCACCCCCAACTCTCTTCCTCGTTGGATATTTGTTTAGATCAATTAGGGGAATTAGGTCAATTAGAAATTACACTCTCCCCATTCTCACCCTACTATCTGCTTGCCCCACTTCTTGTACACGAAAAAGCCGACGATGAACACTGGTACCCAGATGACTGCAAATACGACTATCCATATGGCAGTCGAGGCGATACCTCGCACATTTCTTATGAGCTCTCTCACAGCTGATTTGAAGACGTATTCTGCGCTCCAACTTTCGCTTGGCATGTACGGCAGATCCATCTCATCTTTTGAGAAATTGAGACTAAATAGTGAGTATTTGGACAGATTCTCAAGATATGTCTTACTACCTTTTAGTGAGTCTATTTCTCTCTGGATATTCTGAATCTCGCGCAGGACAGAAAGCATGTCTTGGGTCTTGGTGGCGCTTTTCCAAATCTCTTCAAATCTCACTTTTGTTGCCTCAAGAAGCCTCAAGTTCTCCTCTACGTCTGTGTACTGGTCGGTGATGTCATCGCCTGATATATTTTCATTTACAACCTTGACAGAAAGAGACCTGACAGATGTTAGAAAGCCTTCGGCTTTGTTTGCAGGGATTCGCACAGACATATATGCTGTCGTCCTGTCGTTATAGCCTTCGAGATTGCTGTTTACTACGTAGCCACCGTTTTGTGTCACTAGAGTACTTGCGTCCTGTGTGGCTTTTTTCACGTCCGCTACAACTGAAGATATAGAGTAGTTTTTAGTGGTCATGCGGGTAGTGACGTCTACTTTGATGTTTGCCGTGTCACCTCCATAATCACCTGATGGACCTGTGGCTCGCTTCGCACTATAGCCGACAGAGTCATAAGTCGCAGATGGCATAGCTCCCATGGGTGGGGAGACTCCCATATATTCCATATTATTGTATGGTTGACTTGATGGATAACGCAGATTGTATGCAATAGGAGTATTCCACCCCCACTGAAGAATGAAGTACCCCACCACTAGTCCAAGTATCGCGGTTATTTTGTGGCCTTTGGCCCACTCGATGAGTCGTTTGATCATATTAAATCACATCATAATAGAGCAAAGAACAAAGAGCAAGGAGCAAAGGGAGAGAGAGTTTCAAATTCCACGTTCCAAATTCCAAGTGGAAGCAAAATGAAAGTACTAGATGCTGGATGCTAAATACTAAGTTAAAATTCCAAATTCCTAATTCCAAGTTTGTCATTCTGACTAGGAGCGTAAGCGACGACCGAAGAATCCAGTGTTTCTTTTGCTGGATCCTTCGTTTCACTCAGGATGACAATTGGCAATGTGTTGGTAATTCGTAGGGGCACCCCTTGTGGGTGCCCAATGCAAACGGGTGGGCACAATACCCACCCCTACAAAATACTTACCAACCGTTTTTGATACGCTACTCATAGCTTTTAGCTATTCGCTAAGAGCTGTCAATGTCGGGACGGCGGGACTTGAACCCGCGACCTTTGGACCCCCAGCCCAACGTTCTAGCCATCTGAACTACGTCCCGTTAATTTTGGTATTATACCTACACTTTAGGCAAGAAGTATGAGTCAACAAATAGTTAAACCAAATCTGCTTTTCGTTTTTGCACATCCTGATGATGACGCCTTTGGCCCATCAGGGACACTTATTATGATGTCAAAAGACTATGACGTACACTTTTTGTGCGTCACAAAAGGCCAGTCAGGTGAGAACCATGGCAATGAAAAGGGTAAATCGTTGGCTGAAATCCGCGAAGACGAGGTGCGAGCGTCCTCAAGAATAATTGGCGCCAAAAGTATAGAATTCCTTGACTTTGTCGATGGTGAGCTCTGCAACAATACTTACCACGAAATCTCGTCAGCCATACAAAAGCGTGTTGACCTACTACAACCGTATATACTCATGACTTGGGAGCCAAGAGGGGTGACAGGACACATAGATCACATTGTTGTGAGTATGGCGTGCCACTTCGTATATCAAAGGTCGCCAATTATCAACAAACTCATGTTGTATTGTCTCAACAAGTACCAGACCTCGCACTTCCTCGAAGGGTATTTCATATACAGACCGCCTGGCTATGATCCCAAAGATATTGACCTTGTGGTAGATGTCTCGAGCGCCTGGGACCAGAAGATTGAGGCTATAAAATGTCACAAATCTCAAATCAAGGACTTTCAGAAGATTATGAATAGGCCAAAAATTAGGCTGATGGAAGACTGTTTCATAGTACTTGATAAAGCGAAGAACAAAGAATGAAAAACCTAAAAAAATATTTACTGGTGACGTCGCTTTTCTTAGTTGTGGTGATTTTTTTGGCGAATATCTCTGGATATTACGTGAAGATGCATCCATCTGGGGGGTTCCCATACTCTGAATATGCATCGCGCGAGAAGTTGCCAAACTTCTTGCGATTTCTCACGAATTTTGATGGCACACAGTATCTTATTATCGCAGAATCAGGTTATTTCACTTATCAACAGGCATACTTCCCGCTCTATCCCTTACTGGCAAGTGTGATCGGGAGATATCTTCTACTTGGCAATACACCCCTGGCGCTCATACTTATAAGCTTTGTATCCTTTGTAATAAGCCTTTGGCTCCTTGGCAAAATCTTCGCTGATCGCGAGTTTGAGGAGATGAGAGTAAATCCGTACCTCATATTACTTCTGCCTGGTTCATTTTTCTTTGTGAGTGCATATACGGAAAGTCTGTTTCTCATGTTGTTTCTTGCGAGTATCTGGCTGGCAAGAAGCAAAAATAATGTCTTCTCGCTTATCACAAGTACGCTACTTGGACTCACAAGACTCATAGGTGTATTCACTGCACTCGTTATTTTTACTGTGACCATAAAAAATGGTAAGTTGTCCAAATACACGCCAGTCGTACTTTCACTTGGCCCACTTCTGGGACTTTTGGCATACATGGCATATTTATATATGACGACAGGCGATCCACTGGCATTTGTAAGCTCCCAAAAAGCCTTCAACAATGCCAGGTCGACATCATCTATCGTACTTCTACCCCAAGTGATATATAGATATCTGAAGATTATTCTGACCGTCAGAAATTTCGACGTTGTCTACCTCGTTTCGATAGTAGAGCTTGTGATGTTCACAATATATGCATGGCTACTAGCTCTTGAGGGATTGCATCTTTGGAGAGGGTGGAGGAGTGGCAAGAGATATTATGAACTTCGTACTGCTCTTCTCGC
>CAZATL010000038.1:0-8002 GCA_964488055.1 uncultured Gammaproteobacteria bacterium
CAGGTAATCCTGGTACAGGACTCGGGGATGGAGTGGGACTTCTTGTGGCAGATGGAGATGCTGTAGGTGTTGGTGTCCTTGTTGGAGTAGATGTTGGTGTGCTTGTTCTTGTTGGTGAGGGAGATGATGTGAGAGTGTTTGTTGCAGTTGGAGGAACAGGTGCATCAGTTGAGGTCGGTGTGGGAGTCATTGTGCTTGATGGAGTGGGAGAGAGGGTGGAGGTTGGCCTTGTGGTGGGTGTGTTTGTTGGTATGAAACCTTGAATTCTCCTTACGCAATAGTCTGTTGTCGAACCATTTGGTCTGCCGCACATACTGGTTTCGTTTGGCGTGCAAGCTGACCCATTTATACAAGTGAACGGTGAGTAGATATACGATGATCCAGCTTTTGTTTCACCACCAGACACATACCCTAAACTTGTCGTACATATTCCAGCTGCTGGGCTATCAACTATGTTTGTTACAAATACGAGCCCATTGTTTCTAGCAAGTGCATGTACTGATGTATTTGGTATGAGATTTATGAAATCATTTATCTTCCCGCTGACCGATCCTCGATATGATGACTGGGTGATGCACTTTGATGTGATACCACCTATAGTATTTATGCCTCCGTCTGGAGTTGAATCAGTGCAAACATTCATACACTTCCAATTCTCTGTCCAAAGATATGAGCCAGAATCAAGATTGTCTGCACTCCAGCAAATCTGATTGCGATCAATTCCTTCTGGGTCAGAAGAAGCTGTACGGACCGTAATGTCAGAAGAGAAAGTTCTTGATGGCTTGTCAAGATAGCTATTTGCGATAGCTGTTGTTTGATTATTCTCGAGTCCATCATAAATATTAAAACCAAGACATTGGGGGGGTGTAGTATCGCAAACATATAAGCTGTATCCGCCACTGTCAATTGTCGGTCCTTTGCGCACATTTGGTGTATACACGAATTTATCAGCAAATATACTTCCTGGAATATCTACAATTCTCCCTTCGTGATTTGTCATAAGCGGAAGAGTAAAGGCATACGTTTGTACAGTCCCGTTGTTGCTGTATAGCACCCCAGTTCCTATCGAATCACATTGCGCGGGGTCAGCGCTATCATTCCTACATTCGTTGTCCCAAACGGCCACTTTTTTCACTACTTTCCTTGGGAAAGTTACACTCCTTGCGCCTATATCTGCTCCCTGGTGTATGATCCACCCAGGAATACCCCCAGGAAAAGCATTTGCGATAGTATAGTTTTGATAGCTCGTAAGCCATTGCTGATCGGAGCTTTGTAGAGCCACTCCAGGTACTTCATTCAGCCATTTGCAGTTAGTGTATGAGGCAGATACTTTTTTGGGAAGTGCTTTTGATGGCTGACTGACAGGTTGAGTTGTGCTTGCAGATTTATCCCCATTGTTATATTTATTACTCACATTTCTGAAGATCACATAAGAAGATACCAAAGATATGGTGATACACAGAGACACGACTGCAAACATCAATTTTTTATGCATTCTTCACGGCTATAAATACCAAATCATCACGAAACAGTATATTAGATAAAACACATCAAAACAACTAATTCATACTATCTGCGCTGTATTTCGTTGAGTGTAATAAGTGGGAAAAGCTTCATGTACATACCCGCATCAAATACTACAAAGACTGTTGGTTTGGCGTGGTCACCACCTGTCCTGTCTCTTTTCTGATCTATGCCATCAAGTGCTACGAGATTACCAGCTATCTCAAGAGTTGATCCAGAAGCCCCCGTGGAGAATGTGCCAAGTGAGATGAATATACCGTGTATTTCAGAAACAGTGGGCGACAGTGTCATATCATCTGCGAATATGAGTAGTGGACTACCCGACGAGACGTTAATATTTTTGTTGAATGTGACTGCCCCAAGGCGGGTACCAAGGTTGGCATCATTTTTTATAATCAGAATTGTCGGATCGTCTACATTCCCACCATTTAGTATGATGTCATCTATCGTGATGCTAGCTCCATCAATCTCGTAAATTGTGCCACGAGTTAGTGTGACATCGCCATTTATATCAACTGCAGCTTGTGTAATTGATTTGGTGTTTAGAATAGAGTCAATCTGATATCTAATGGAGGCTGCCATGCTGGTCTTATCTGTTCCGAGAGTGTAACTAGGTGAATCAATTCTGAAATCATTTTGGTATGAGACAACATCGAGCGGACGAATATCGACAAATGTGTTGTCTCCAGCCACATATCCCGCGCCCCCAAGTGATGTCTCATCTATCATGCCAATTTTTCCGCTGTCGTCATCCCCGTCGAAGCTTTCTGTAATAAATGGAATGTTATTTACCATCTTGGCTGTTGCTCCAGGGTATCTTGTGAAGCTGGTATCTTTGAGTTTTATCCATGCGCCGCCTAGGTATTTGAAGTCAAGCGGTGGATTGCCAAAATCCTCATCCTCTGCAATTGGTGGTATAAGACCAACGATTGTTTGAGCGTTCTCGTAATATGGTGGTGCTATGTTAGGGGGCATTATGCCGTTAATTGGAAAATCTTGGGGTAGCGTAGGGACACAACTTGTCGAGAAGCCAACTGTACATATGTATGACACATTTGGTATCGATTGACTACATTGTCTTGTGACACATCCAGCAGGCAGCGCGATAATATTTCCCACATTCACTTCATCCACTTCTATTGGCTTATAGATTGTGGCAGGGCGTATATTGCCGTTTGTGTCCTGACGGAAGTTACCACCGATATTGAGGTCTGGCATAGGGGTGGCAGTTTGGGATGGAGTGACTGTGATTGTGATAGTCGGAGTTGTGCTAGTACGCACACACCTATACGTACCATTTGTCATGGCGCAGGTATTACAAGTTGCTGGACACTTATTATCTGACGGATCGCATGGCGAGCCACAGCCCAGTTGACCTGTTGGGGTGATTGTTGGTGTCTTTGTGATGGTTGGTGGAGGGCTAGTTGGTCGCACACACCTATACGTACCATTTGTCATGGCGCAGGTATTACAAGTTGCTGGACACTTATTATCTGACGGATCGCATGGCGAGCCACAGCCCAGTTGACCTGTTGGGGTGATTGTTGGTGTCTTTGTGATGGTTGGTGTGGGAGTAATTGTGCGAGTCGGTGTGATGGTACATCTTGGATCGGGTGGATTTGTACAACAACATTGTATAGACGATGCAGAAGATGTTGGGAATGTAGTACTACAACTTGTCGATATTCTCGTGCATGCGCCACCTACTACTTCTTGCATGCAGTATTGACCAGAGTGACCAGACGAACAAGATCCATTGGCACTACAGATAGACGATGCCACCATGCCTTTGTCGGCGCAGACGGCATCACATGAGGTGGTTGAGGCTGGTGCTGTCGGTGTGAGAGTGATTGTTGGCGTCATGGTTGGTGTTCTAGTTGGGGTAAGAGTCGTGGTCGGGGTATTTGTGGGTGTGTTAGTCGGTGGCACGGGAGTGTTTGTCGGGGTGAGCGTGACACATGCCACTGTCTGCGGGCTCCAGCCAATTACTGGGTTTTCAGAGTTTGGGTTACCATACATATTTATGCCTATTGCATGCCCATACAGTGATCTGGTTACTCCATCTCTGAAGTTGGTTGTGGTCGAATTGTCGAGATCATATGTCCATCCGTGATAACCATTCCCACCGCACACTCCCGCAGCGACGAGATTTGATTGATAAATGTTTGCGTCATTTACATTGCCGACCCATTGATTGGGTGTGTGGAAAGCATCATTTGTGTGATACAAGTCTACTCTTACCGTCTGGTCGGGCTTACTCCGATCACAAGCCCAGCCAGACACTGTACATGCACTATTGTCCACGCCGTAGAAAAAACCATCAGGTGGAGCTTCACATGTGAATGTAAAATTACTTGAAGTACCCCAATAATAGCCGGAGTGCATCCAGAAGTAATTCGCGTGACCAGGTGCTACGGATAGGGTGATAGAGCCCGCGGTAGTGTCTCTACAAACATTAGTGGTTCCAAGCGAATTAGTGTCACATGCGTAAGCAATATTGTCACTTGAATCATCCATACGCACTGCGTAAAAACCTACTCCAGGAACAGCATTCCAAGAAATTGTCGCTGAAGTACCAGTGATAGTGTTTGTACAAGATGCTTGTAGGCCAGTTGGTGCCGTGGCGGGGCTATAGGTGAGACTTATATCGTATGAGTCGGCACCATTGCTCATTTCTGGGTGTGGTGTATTGCTGTTTTTATCAAAAACGAAGGTTGATGCCGTACCAAAAACGCCATATGGAGGTATAGCTGTAAATGTATGGTTGTGCTCACCACAGCCGTAATGATCTCCATCATTTCTACTTGATTGGTTGACATTTGGTGTATTTGGATTCCAATCATGATCAATAAGGTTGTTTGCAGTTGCGCTGCGCTCGCCGTCTTTCATATCTTGCCAAGATGGAAAAGAGAAGTAACCATTCGCATCGGTTGAGACGTACCGTACGCCTACGTTCCCATCATCATCTCCTCCATCAGTCCATCTTATCCACCAAGAACCAAGCGGTGTATTTGTCCCGGTATCCATGAGTCGACCATTTATGATAGGAGCATTTGCATAGACCATTTGACTGGGGATTAGTATTGGAGACATGAACCATGCGGTCAAAAAAAGCGCAAGAGATACGACAAATGAGACCCAACGAGGGGTATTTTCTGCATATTGCGATTTGTGAAGTTTATCTTTATGCATTATTTACTTGATTCCAAATTTTTGTTTAGCATTTGTCACCCACTGCTCATATGGTGCTCCACTACCATCTATTTTGTTTACTTTTGCGAAGACGTATAGCGCATCTTTCTTGGGTGGGACTTTGCCGTAGTCTTCATAGTCCTTGATGAGTGCGAGACGACTAATGTCTCCTGTATTGAGCTTTTTTATCTCTGCATCGAATTCTTCATCAAAAAAAATACTCTTCGCTTTTTCTTTACTGAATAGATAGTATGCATTGGCGTCATAGGACTCGTCTATAGACGCGAGACTCGAGTCTGCGATTATTATATCCCCCGCCTCTTTCATAGATATTTCCCCACTCTGAACCATGTTGTGAAGTTCTGCCATTTTGGCAAAAGCTATCTTTTTTCCTTCTTCATATCCTGCTTTCCCAGGCTTGACATTCATGAACCAGAGGCTGACGATCTCGCCCTCTATAGTCGAGCTTAAAGAGTTTATTTTATCCCTCACCTCCTCTATCTTTTTGAGTCTCAAGACGTAGTCTTTTGTCGGCATACCAAAAAATGTATTCTCGAGCTTTATTAACTTTTCCTCTTCTGCTTTTTGTAAAATAGCAGAGTCAATCTTAAGTTTTTGAAGGAGTATGTCTGGATTGGTCGATTTGAGCTGGTTTTCTGTGTATTTCTTTTTTTCGGCATCAAGATCTGATTCGTAGATATTCTCCCTACCAATTCTGGCAATAATTTTTGGCGAGGGCGTGGGTAAAGTGTTGACTTGGGTAGTATCGCTTTGTCTTGCTGGGTCGCTATTTTGACGCTGCATCATGATAAATATAGTCAATGCCATAACTACGCTCAAGATTATTACAATGAATACTGCTTTGTGATTTGTGTAAATATTGTTCATTTTTTCTAGATCAAATTAATTTCATTTTTATTTTGCTGACAAGACCCCATTTATCTCCTGAAATAACCACTGATATTATCGAGTGTGCTAGATACGAAATTCATAAGGCTTATTCCTATCCCTCTTATTGCATCTGGAGTTGAACCGCGCCCTACTGCTACATTACCGCCTGCCGATTGCATTGGTATGGCAAGACTTCTTGTTGACGAAAGCACTAGTTGCCCATCAGTCATGTACTCATATAGGAAGTACCAATAAGTTTGTCCACCAGATGGGACAGTGTCTGTGATCTCGTAGTTGCCGCCACTAGTTCCTGTTCCGTATACAACCCCAGATATATTTGTCGCCCCAGAGGGATTGTCTGTGGTACTCCTATTTACTTGGAATCCGAATGTTTCTCTACTCTCATATGATGTTGCCCAGGATAGTCTTACGCTTGGGTACGACATCGAAGTGACGTTGAAATAATTGAGACTGATGGCAGTTGGTGCGCTTGTTGGTGTAGGTGGTACGGGTGTATTTGTTGGTGGAACTGGTGTGTATGTGGCTGTAGGTGTCGGAATTGGGGTGAAAGTGGGCGTAAATGTTGGTGTGAATGTCGTTGGTGTGGTTGGTGCAGTGCTTGTTGACGCATATGTCCATGTACCTACAGATGGTGGGCAGACAGGCATAGTAGGCACGGGTGGTGTCGGCGTCTGTGTCGGTGTGTTTGTCGGCGGGAGACAATTGGTGCACTGATAACCAAAATATCCAAATATCAAGCTACTATTTTCATCTGTGCACATCTCATGCCACCATGTTGAGCAAAGATAATTGTCGGGAGGTGTGCTACATGAATCTGCACATGTCATGGGTACGGGGGTATTTGTTGGAGTATTGGTCGGAGGTACTGGAGTACTGGTTCCTAACATTGGTGTATTTGTTGGTGTCGGTGGTACTGGTGTGTTTGTCGGTGGTACAGGAGTGTATGTGGCTGTGGGAGGTACAGGTGTATTTGTTGGAGTATTGGTCGGTGGAACTGGAGTAGATGTTGGTGCACACTGGAATATTTTTGGGCTATTCCATATGACTGGGTTATCACCACTAAGTGTGCATGACGACCCAAATATGCCTATTGCATGTGGATATATGTTTCTTCCCACACCGTCAATGTAAGATGATGGCATGGTGAATGACCATCCATGGTAGGCATTGCCACCACACGCTGCTCCAACACCTGCCTCACGAAGATTCTCTGCGATCGTCGATCCTATATAGGTACCACCGTTACCCGCAGGGTTGTTTGCGTAGAGGTCAACTCTTATTTTGCAATCTGGATTACTATTATCACATGCCCAGCCACTTACAGTTGTGTTTCCTGAAGTGCAAGTGCTCGAGTCAAAGTGCCCTATCGCGGGTATACCTTTATAACATATACTGTAGCCTCCACTGTCTACGGTACCTGATTTTCGGGTATTTGGGGTATAAGTCATCTTGTCTGCGTTCGTGCCTGCGGGAACATAGATCCTGGCTCCCTGCCCGTCTATGGTTGTATAACTCTGCAAACTAGTAGAAAAAGTGGATATACCGTTGTAAGATAGAGTTACATTCCCCCATGCACCCTTTCCGTTAGCTAAGCAAGTCGTTGCATTGTTGTCTTCACACTCATTATCCCACACAGCTATCTGTTCGATTTCCCACTTGGGGAATGTGAATGAAGTCGTGCCTACGGAATGTGGCACATGAATCACACTGCTTGGATTGCCGCCAAATACAGTAGATATATTGTATGTGACATCTGGGTCTTTCGTAGTGTCTATGTATGTTGGGCCTACCCATGACTCATTTGCACCGAGAGTCACGCCCGAAGTAGAAGGAGTCAGCCACGTACACGTCTGTGCATATGTAAGATCGACCGCCATGAAAAGATAGCAACAAACCAAGGTGGCAACCACCAAAAACGATCGAATGTAATCTCTTCCATACACAATCATAATGTAACATTGTACATGTTGTGTGGTTCGAGTGGTAATCGAAAAATGGAATCTATTCCTGCCTTACCCCGAATGACTCCGGAGGTCAGTAGCCAACACCTTCATTATATTCACTTAGATTCACAAATCACAACAAAACTGCACTCGCCCCACCTATTTGTGTCATGGTGTCGTCTATCTTGTAGACGTAGATGAGATAGTAGTATGTGCCTGCAGACGCAGGTGTGTCCTGGATATTGTAACTCTGTCCTCCCGTACCAAGTGTGTATGTTGTGTTTACCAGTGTTGATCCAACAGGATCATTGATCGTATTTCTATATATCCTAAAACTGAAGATTTGGGATATGTCTTCGTGATTTGTAGACCATGATATCGTCACTGTCCTTCCGACCGTGGACGCAATGTGTGGCGAGGTGAATACAATA
>CAZATL010000039.1:0-7983 GCA_964488055.1 uncultured Gammaproteobacteria bacterium
TCGAAGTCTGCAAAGACGTGGTAAGCCAAATGGACCCACCACTTGACAAGGGTATCCTGCCAGACGAACTTGTTGGTGCCTGATGAAGCCAAGTGAACTCTGGTATATGTAAAGTTTTACGTGATAAATCGCGCGTGAGTGATGTTTTTTTGTATGACCCAGACACCGCCAAAAAACACAAACAAAACAAGGTTGAGCATGGCTGAGCTCCAAAAGATTGCAGCTAGCATCTATGAGCGTAATGCCGAGCTCGTGAAGCTTGACAAGATGAAAGATGAGTTTGTGTCACTCGTCTCGCATGAACTTCGTACTCCGCTTACGATCATCAAAAACTATCTTTGGCTTGTCGCCAATGAAGACCAGAAGGTTGTGGGGGATGTAGCCATGAAGAAGATTGAGATTGTGATTCAGTCTGTAGACAGGCTTATGATGCTTGTTGAGGATACACTCACTGTATCCAGACTCGAAAATGGAAAAATTGCGCTTAAAAAAGAGAAATTTGATCTAGTGAAAAGAGTCGACTATATTGTAGAGATCTACGGAGTAAAGTACAAAGAGAGAAATATAAGAGTTGAGGTTGTCAAAGACATCCAAAGCATCGAGATACTGGCTGACCTCAATAGGCTTCATGAGGTAATAGTCAACGTATTCACAAATGCGATAAAATTTACTCCAGATAATGGTGTGATAGTGATAAGAGTCGGCATGGATAAAGAAAAAGGAATGTACTTTGTGAGTATCACAGACGACGGGCCGGGAATTGCAAAGGATAAGCAAGACAGGCTATTCACAAAGTTTGGCAAGATTGATGAATCTTACGCAAACCTTCATAACGCAAGTGGTACGGGTCTTGGTCTATACATCTCGCAGGAGATCATGAGACTGCATGGAGGAGAGATCACAATCGAGTCTGATGCGGGCAAAGGGGCAACTTTCATAATTTGCATACCCACAGAAGTCACAGAAGATAAAAGACAATGAAAATATGAGCAATCAGGCAAATGGTGATATCAATGTGTCCCAAAATACTAGTGGGCAGAATTTCACAGAACTAAACCCCAAAGACGTAATCGAGTCAAACCTATCTGCAAAAGATCTGGCAGATCTTCCCATAGAGGAGGTGACGATAAGTGCTCACGAGGCACGCACAGTGTTGACTGTCATGAGGAATTATCTCTGGGTGAGTACTTATCAAAATGATGAACCACTTGGACCCAAGGTGAAGAGGAATTTGTCTATTGTTACATACGCACTTGATTACCTCGTTACACTAATCGAGAATAACCTGACAGTGACAAAGCTTGAGAAAAATCAGATCAAGCTCACGCTTGAGGCAATTGATCTTGTCGAAGTCATAAACAGCATGGTAGGACAATATTCTGAGAAAGCCAAAACACTTGGTGTGACGATCTTGCATGAGCCGTCACCACCCAAGGCTCCAATCAAAGCAGATATCCAAAAGACGAAAGATATCATAGGCAGAATAATAGACAATGCACTCAAGTTTACTCCAGCACAGGGAAAGATATCATTTAAGATCGTCGAGTCAGATGATGAGGGATATTACGAAGTTAGAATCTCCGATACAGGTCCAGGTATCGCAAAAATTGACCAACAAAAAATGTTCAAGAAATATAGCAAAATAAAGGCCTCGTATAGTAATGTGCGTGGCGAAAGCGGTGCTGGTCTAGGCCTATATATCGCCAAATGTCTTACTGAAATGCAAAACGGTAAAATAGATGTGAGGTCAGATGCTGGAGCTGGAGCAATATTTGTAGTATCATTACCGAAGGTAGTTGACAGTGGACAGTTATCAGTTGACAGCCAGAAGGGGCAGTAACCTCCGACAATTATTTTCAAAATTATTTCAAAAATATGGAGAATACTCCAAAAAAAAGCGTATTAATCGCAGAAGATGAAACCGCGCTAAGAGAGCTTTATATGTCGCTTCTACAAAGAGAGGGGTATGAGGTTGTAGGCGTTGACAATGGTGAGGCAGCATACGGAGTGCTTCTTGCTAGACACTTCGATTTGCTTCTCCTTGACATTCTTATGCCAAAGCTAACAGGTCTTGAGCTTTTGGATCGTCTGCAGAGAGAAAGCAAGCTCAACGCCACGGGCAAAATTGTGATGCTCACCAATCTCTCTGATGATACAAGAATTGCAGAGTCGCTGAAATTCGGCATACGTGGATATATGGTCAAGAGCAACTATACTCCAGATATATTTATAAAAGAAGTAAAGCACTATCTAGAGAGTTAGCTACGAAGCGACAACAAGTTCCGAAGTGCCAAATTCCTAATTCCAAGTTGGTTATTTGGATGATGGATTTCTAAAAACACTTTGACAGCCATAGCACTTAGAACTTGGAACGTGGAACTTGTGAATTTCTAGAGTTTTGCCCTCTGTGCTATCTCTGCCTCGACGATCTCCTTTGGTCTGCCATACTTGAGACGCGATAGCTGGGTGATGGCTTGTGCCACCTTCTCTCCTTTCTCACGCTCTGCCATGTGTTTGGCATAGTCCTTGGTCATGTCGATTGAGAACGGAGGGACGGGCTCGTTGTTTACAATAGTCTTCATATATGCATGATATCTTTCTTGATTCACTATGTCATTTTCGTTGAAGATTGGCTGGTATTCACGCTGCAAAAATGAAGCATCAGTCACGCCAGTGCGAAGTGCCATCATAGTACCCACGTTTCCAAAAACTGCATTTTTTACTTCTTCATCCATCTGGCCGATGAACTGATTGGCGACTGTTAGTGCGAGTTTATATTTACGAGCTTCGGAGAGGATGGTCGAGAAGTCAGGTGTCGCAAAGTTCTGGAACTCGTCGACATAGAGGAAGAACTCTCGTCTCTTCTCCATGGGCAAGTCTACTCGGCTCATTGCTGCAGCCAAAATCTTCGGGACTATGAGCAGTCCTAAGAAGGTGGAGTTTTCCTCGCCGAGTTTTCCCTTCGACAGATTGATAAGCAATATCTTGCCGTCATCCATTACCTTTCTGAAGTCAAACGCTGACTTGCTCTGTCCTATGATGTTGCGCATCATGGTGTTTGTCACGAATCGTCCGAACTTTGAGACTATATAGTCAAGCACCTCTGATTTGTGAAAGTCAGAAGTCTGGGCAATCTGATCTGTCCAGTATCGTCTTATGATGGGATCTTTTACCTTTGGCAAGAGTTCCTGGACAAACTTCTGATCCGTCATCACGCGCACGATCTCAATGAATGTGCTTCCTTCATCAGACATGATCGTAAGCATGGCATTTCTGACCGCGTGTTCGAATCTCGGGCCAATTATGCCAGTGCGCTGTGGATCATACAGTTTGTACATGAGGTTTATGATGGCGCCTGTTATGAAGTGTTTCTGTGCGTCATCTGATGCCTCAAGGAGATTCAGTCCGATTGGCCTCTCAAGATCTGATGGATCAAAAAGTATCACATCCTCTGCCCGCTGCGGAGGAGTAAATCTCAAGGTGTCCTCTATGAGATCTCCGTGTGGGTCAATTACACAAACCCCATATCCAGCCCTTATGTCTTGTTTGATCATCTCAATAAGAAGCTCTGATTTACCAGTACCAGTTCGACCAATTATGTATGCATGTCTCATGCGGTCTTTGAGAAGTATGTGTACTGGTCTTTTGACGCCTCGGTATAGTGCGCTTCCGACGAACGTGCCGCCTTCTGTCGGGACTTCGGCATTCACGGGTGCCGTCTTGGCTTTGAGCCAAATAATGTGTGGTGCCTCTACAGTCTTATTTGGGAAGTGGAACATGCTAGCTAGCTCTTCAGTCGAAAGCACCGATATGAGTCTGCCATATGGGATCATCTCGACCATTGGGAAGAATTTGTAGATGAAGTTTGTCATGAAGCCACCCTTCCAAACGATCTTTGGAGTCGTCAGTGTTTGTAGGTCAGAATTGAATTGCGCAAATGCTGTCTTGATATTACGAACATGTATACCTGCTGTTTCCTTGTCTGGAGAACATACAACGTACCTTATCATGACTTCATATGCTGGTCTTCCAGCTTTTTCATCAATTTTTTCAAGCATTTTGTGATCCATCTTGAATGTTGCTTTCTCTGGATTCGATTCTTGTTTCTTTTGAGAGGCTATATAGCTTCTACCCTTTGATCTCCAGTCAGTGCCACATGGCCTAATAAGTAGCTGAATAATCGCGCCTTCACCCTCGCTCATCTTAGTGAGGGCAGAGACTATGGATGAGAGTGAGTCTGTTGGTAACTCTTTGTATGTCTTCAGCGGCAGGTATTGCTTTTTCTTCTGGACGAGACAGCCATAGGCCACTTTCCCGTCTGGAGTGAAAATATTTGGCTCGTCGACGTGTGAGATGCTGGCCTGGGGATAGTAGCTGTATATCGTCTTCTCGACCAAATCAACTAGCTTATTTGGGGCAGATACGTAGAACCTAATCTCACCCTTACGCCCAAGTATCTCAAAAGCAATAACATCCTCTATGTCGAGAAAAGAAAAAAATCCAGATTTCTTAAGTCCCGCAAATGAGGCAAACATCTGCTCTGCCGCATCAATCTTTATCTCATTGTCTTTTGTGAGTTGGACCTCAAGAGTGGTCATTTCGAGCGATATCTGCATCCTTTTGCGAAGCCTCATCACAAAGATGAGAATATATCCAAAAACTGCTGTAATTATTCCCGACACCCCAAGCAGAAGTATTATTATGACAATATTTGTCGCAGTATCTATATATCCCTGCAAGGCACTTGTATCCATGGGCTCTATTGTAGTTTTTTTGACGGGTAAGAGCAAGTGGAAAAGAGTTGTTTTGTCTCATCTTCAGGCCACCAATTTGGCCTTGAGAAATCAACAGAAATGGTATACTGCAGAAATATAAAAATGAAACAAATTGGTTTTATCAAAGGCTCGCTGCAGGTAGTATTCTTCGGATCTATGGCTGCTTATGTCTTTGTGTCAATATTTCTACTTGAACTCTCTGGACCTTACCATTTTGGCCTTGTGAACCGCGAGTCACAGTCCGTTTTGCCTTTTCTCAAGGCTGCTGTCGCATCAGGAGACATGACACTCATTAAGTCTTCATTCCCAGTCCTCATAAATGAGATGTTTGAGCGAGTTTTTGAGACATATGTATACGAAAGCAACCTAGCAGAGAAGATAAGTAGGCTAGGTGAGAGGGTTTCAGAGAGCAGAGATCTTGAGATAGCCAAAGGGCACCTTGCCATACGTGAGAATGATTTTGACAAAGCGAGGGAGTATTTCGACAGAGCGCAAATAATCGACCCTTCAGCATTTGTACCTCAACTACCAAGTGAAGTGCAAGTTTACTGACTTGAGGAAGTATGTAACATTGGAATCAATTTATCATTAATTTATATTTGTATATATGTCAGTACAGGTATCAAAAAGAAATGTTGTGAAAGACAAAGCCTTCACAGAGCTTACAAAATTCGGAGAATTTCTCAAGAAACAGAATGTGATAGGGCTCGCGATGGCTGTCATAATCGGAGGCTCTGCTACAAAGCTAGTCACGAGTTTCGTCGAAAATATTGTAAATCCAATACTTGGGTTATTTTTGCAGAGTGGCAAGGCATTTTCGTCATTCATGGTTGGACCAGTGAAGATCGGAGCATTTGTAAATTCACTCATTGATTTCCTCATTATCATGGCAGTTGTGTATTTCGTTATACAAAAGACCATCGAGCTACTCACACCGAAGAAAGAAGAAATAAAATAGTCAATTTTCAACTACCAACTTGCAAGTAACTCACAATTTTCAATTCGAAATTGAATATTGGTTATTATTAACTTTTTGGAAATTGCAATTGGCAATTGGTTATTGGCTATCTAGATCACCTTGAAGGTGCCCGAAAACATTCCCATACTACAGGAGAACTGGATGTCCCCCGTCTCGCGGGGCACAAACTCGAAGACATTATCACCCTGCTTGAGATAAGCTAGTTTTATGCCTGCTTTTGGTGATTGTAGTGTTCCCTGACAACCAAATATCTCCTTGCCAAATATCTCCCATCTGACTGGTATATCCTTTTTGACGACGAAATAATTCGGAGAATATCCACTAGATGTTGCCGTCATTCTGACTATCTGTTTGCCGTCTTCAATGGGTGCCATAGTCTCTTTCTTTTCACTGGTACCAACGCTGCCGCCAAGTGTCAATCCATATAAAGTCGCGGTGTTGAGTATGTAGCTAGCACCAACGAAAAATATCACTACACCAAGTACTTTTATTGCATGCGTATAGACTTTGGTATGTCTTATCTTTGTGATAAAACTCAATGCGAAAAGTGAGGGTATAGTGCCAAGTGCGAAAGCAGTCATGATGAGCGAGCTTTGGACAGGATCTTTCGTACTTAGTGCATATGCTTGTGTGGTGAGTGAGAATCCGCATGGTAGAAAGTAGGTAGAAACTCCCAGTAGCAATGCACCAAAGAGAGATGATCTTGATGTAGATCTCGCTGCAATAGCACTTTTTGCTAGTCTCACGCCAGGGACCATGTCGAGTATTGTTCCAAGTGATATGATCTCTAGCATGTCAAAAGCCACTACAAATAGGATCGTTGCAACAACTATGTTTATGATGCCACCAAACTGTGTAATAGTCGAAAATACTCCACCGAATGCGCCAACCAAGAACCCAAAAAAAGCATAACTTGCAATGCGCCCAACCAAAAATAAGATGGTCAAAGTTGTCACCTTTGATTTATTTTTCACAAGGTGGATGTAGCTCGCAAGCACCGCTCCTGTTGTGGCCATGCAAGTCGACACAGACGCAATGAGTCCAAGTACAAAAGAATTACCGAGTCCAAGAGCCGGATTTGTCGCAAAATCAGGAATAAGTTTGAGATCGATTATTATATATAGCACAGCCCCAACAAGAAGAGCATAGACAAGGGAATCTTTGATTTTATCCAAAATCGGGACTTGTACAAGAGCCTCCTCCATGCTAGATACTTTGTAGCCATAATCACAAAGAACGCCATTTATGTCAGCTAGCGAAAGCTCACCAGTGTGTGAGATAGTGAGAGTTTGATTTTTTTGGTCAGGATCAACTTTTTTTATGTTACCAAACTCAAGCTTTTTCCTGACAAGTACGTCGCATGCTGCGCAGTGCATGCCGGAGATCTGGATAGTTGTAGTCTGTATATCTTTACTCATAGGAATTATAAGTATAGAGTACGAGAATATGAAGACAAGAGTATAAATTCCTAATTCCCAGTTCCAAGTACAAATCAAATAAAAAGCAATCAAAGTAGGCTAACGTCAAAAAATAAATAAACCCACCTAGGATACTTTTGATAATCCTTTTCAATTATGAACTCGGAATGGGGAACTTGGAATTTTCTGGAACTATTTTGCTGCGAAGGCGTATAGCTTCTGAAGATCAGTTACAAGCTTCTTTTGGTTTTTGCCCTCTTTCACGATTCTTTCGAGATGCTCTGACATAAGTGTCTTTTTGGCTGCATGTGCGAGACCTATCGCTGCATCTATCTGCTGTATGACTGGTCCGTATTGTTTACCATCTTCTATAAGTAGTAATACTTTCTGCAGAGTACCAAGTGATTTTTTGACTGCAAGCATTGATGGTGATATCGTTGTTTTTTTAACCTTTTTCATACATTTAATGAAAACCTATAACGTAGGAACATGGTATATATTTTTTGTGACCATGTCAATAGGTAAGTGGAAATATAAAATACGTTCCAAATTCCAAGTGCTGAGTGCTAAATGCTAAGAAAGAGGTGTTGAGTAAAATAGGTTGTAGGTTGTAGGTTGTAGGTTGTAGGTTGTAGGTTGTAGGTTGTAGGGGGTAGGGGGTAAATGGTAAAAAAATGTGCGACGCCTAAGCGCCGCACATCTAGTCACATTTTCACAAACGACAATTACTTTTTTGCTTTCACCGTTATCTTTTTAGGTTTTGCTGCTTCTGTGACGCGTGCTGTCACATAGACCACGCCGTCTCTCACCT
>CAZATL010000040.1:0-7730 GCA_964488055.1 uncultured Gammaproteobacteria bacterium
AATCAGGCACGACTTGGGAAGTAGGAGTATACTTGCCAATATGTCAGCAAAAAAACAAATTTCTATTGAAGAAGCAAAACAGATAGGGGAGAAGATAGGCATTACCTGGGATAAGTTTGACGTAGATCAGTATAAAATAGGCATGGAGGTAGAACTAGAGCATGGCACTGCCAATCCCCAGACAAATGTTACGAATGATGACTTGGTAATAACTGGTAAGATCGCGCTAGCACATCTCAATGAGATCCCAGATTATTACACGCGTTTGTTAAAAATGGAAAAGGAAGCTGAGGCCAATCCAAAAGATAAGTAACTACAATCTCAGCAAATACCACTAATGCTTTCCATGGCTGTAAATATTAGCATTGGCACAAACCATTCTCAATTTGTAGGCGCGATAGCACAAGTAGATATTTTGTTTGTAGCAATAATTTTATATTAACCCCAAAAAGAGAAGGATTAGGACAAGTGCTGTGAATATGGCGAAAATTCCAACTGTTTTTGCAAATAGATCTACCGCCTCTTTTTTCTTCCCTTCGATGAAAAGGAGGAGTGGTTGGTAAAAGAATAGATATGCCATCACAGCAACAGATAGGGTAAGGACAAACAGAGCTGTGATTGGAGCAAAAAATGTATCAGGCTTGTTCCGAAGTGGTTGGGTCACAAACGTGATAACACTTACTACAAGAAAGATGTAAAGTGCTGCGCAAATGGCATTCACAAAAGGATTCCTGGACATGTGTAGATTATATCAATTTTGCACCACCTATACAGAAAATATCAGAATCTATTGTACAAATTTTGGGTTTAATACCCCGACGCTTTGCGTCGTAACAATGGATCCTTCGACAAGCTCAGGATGACGCATTGTGCTGATACCTCGAGGCTAATGCCTCGCATGAGCGTCATTTTAAAACGTTATATCTGATGTGTGTGACGAGACTGCTTCCGCTTACTTCTACTGGTTCGAGATTGAGATTTGACACTCCCTCAAAGAGTCGAGTCCCAGCGCCGACCGTGACGGGGACTATATGTAGCCACAGTTCATCTATGAGTCCAGCCGCGAGATATTGATTGACGGTACTTGCACCTCCACTTATCTTCACGTCCCTGTTTCCTGCTACCTCTTTTGCTTTTGATAATGCTGACTCGATGCCACCTGTCACAAAGTAAAATGTCGTCCCGCCTTCCATCTCTATCGGCTCACGCTTCTCGTGGGAGAGTACAAAAACAGGAGCATGATATGGGGGATTGTCGCCCCACCAGCCCTTCCACTCTAGATTGTCTCGTCTGTCTTTAGGCCCAAACATATTGCTACCCATTATGAATGCACCCGCGTCAAGAATTGCGTCTATCTCCTTTTTGTGTTTATGCTTTTCAGGCGTAGCCCACATCCAGCGACGGAGCAACTCCGGATCGAAATTATCACCGAATGGTTTCTCAAAACTTTGGCCTACGCCTGCAGTAAACCCATCAAGAGACATTGCGATCCCACAGGTGACTTTTGTTTTGCTCATATTGGTATATTAACAAATCCTCTATTAGAATTGTCTAGGAATTCGTATAGAGGATATATTAATTCAAGGCTGAAGAAATAGATATATGCTAAAGTCAGCTCTCAATTGACAAACCCCAACTTCGCGTAGATGATCGCGATGATCGTAGAGAGTGCATTTCCGAAAATGTGCATAGCAGTAGGGATGGTAAGAGATCTAGTTCTATAAACCAGGTAAGATTTAAGTAAGCTCTCGACAAATATCAGCAACACAGTGCTAAATATTGTCACATTCATATTCGCCAGATAATTTGGGTCTATGTGAAGGAGGGCAAATACGAGGGAAGGAATAATCATTGCCGGTATATAGCCGAGCTTTTTAGCAAGGATAAAAAATACTACTCCTCGGAATAAAAATTCTTCCCAAACAGGACTCAAGAATATCGCTGAAGCATTTTCTAGAAGATGGGGTGTAAAATCAGTAAGAACCAGCGACCATAGATTTGTGTAAATTAGTGCCACATCCTCAAACCCATTTGCCACACCCACTCGAGTGATAGTAATAGCCAGTTGCAACGCAATGAATATTGGTAGAAACAAAATATTGTGTGTGTTGTAAAGATGCGATATCTGGATTTTCTTCCGTCTCAAAAAGATGAGGTAGATGGAGAAGATCCCGATCAGGTCGAAGATTAGGAGGAAAGGTAACTCGACTGACTTCAAGATCCACGTATCTATAGAAAGTACAGCGATGCTAAAAGACACGATGAGTAATGCGCACGAACCGATATCCCAAACTCTCCACTTCGCTTGATACATATACTAGATGATCAGTATACCAATCTATTTTGCGTCATATTCATAAGACGTTCTGTGTCGTATTGTCATGGTGAGCTTGCCGAATCCATGACTACTTGTCATACTTCGTCTTGGCTCTGTGCGACAGATACCGAAGGCGCATCTGTGTTGAAGATCATCGCATATTCGTTTCCAAGTCTTTATGTGGTTATTGTTATAATGAATATTATTCTAAATAATTAATTTATTTATGATTATGTTAAGACTAGTATTCTTACTAATTATATTTATAGGGTTTGTAGTCAGTCTAAAAAAAATACCCATGCTCTTGACTATTTTACTCGGCGCCACTCCATTTGGAGGTTATTTTATTCAAGACGCAATATTTTTAATTGTCACAATAATATATATTATTTTGAGTTTCCTAGCATTCTACATGTTGGCGGATGAACACCGATTAGCTGCAAAATGCATGATGTTATTTGGGTCTTTCGGAATTGCAGCCAGCGTACTTAGCTTATTTTTTGGATCGTTTATTGCCTTTTTTGAACTGATGGCACATGTGGCAATCTTAGTATATGGTATTAATCTGAAAGATAGTAAAAAAAATAGCACAACCCCTATTACAACAAGCTCGTAGCTTTTCCTTGTTCATATGTAGAGATTTCGGACTACTTCATGACCATCAGTGCTCCACCTGATGGAGGACGCTAAAACCTATTTTTTCTTTTTACCTGCCAAAACCAGAGTGTCTGATGGATCACTGTGTGCTTTGCCACTATTGACGTGCTTTTCATCAATTTTTGCACCATTTTTTATGACATAAACTAGGGCCATACCGTGACCTCTTCCAAGAGCGTAATCGTCTTTGAGCCATGCAAGTATTTCTCCTGCCTTGGTATCTTTACCAAAACCTTTGGCCTTGGCCATAGCAATAAATTCATTTGGAGTTTTTCCTGTTTTTTCTTCGATATTATCGAGATATGCTTGGAACGACATGTTTATATTTTATCAAAAGAAGTTCGAACGCCCAACTTGAAGTAATGGATATTCTAGGCTGAAATGTTTAGCTCCCCCTGGCTGAAGAAATTGAAACTGGTTTACTTGAATCTAATGTTTGGTGTGAGAGAAGGAGTCGGTGTCTGTGTAACGGATTTATGTTTGAGTTCCGAATTTGTGATGTTAATTGAGTTATTGATTATTACTTGGTCCCTGTGATTCACTCCTTCTTTTTGTTGTCTTGAAAAGTCAAAAGGACCCCATTGAAAATTGCTAGAAAGAGTGACTTTGTATCCTAAAAGAAGCAGTGTAAGTAATACTGCAACAGATATTACATATTTTATCCAATTATTTCGCACCAACTGCTTGATTTTAGAGTAGAAATACAGTTCTTTACTTGAAATAGGTTGATTTTCTGGATTAACTTTAGGAGTAAATTTTAATTGACTCTCCTTTTTCCTGCTCAAATGACTAAAGAGCCTCTGTCCTACTTCTGTCATTGTCGCTTTATACTCACCCTCTCTAATCTTATCTGGTTTGTATACTATACCCAAATAAAATAAAAAATTAAAAATTCTATATATCCTGTCATTTGAACCATAACAAGGTATAAAAAAAGTAGAACCAGTAAGAAAAGTGTTGTACTTAATTAAGTTGAGTTTCCCCAATATTATTTCTAGGACATCGTATGTATGGTCGATGTGCTTACTCAAAAGTAGGTATCCTCTTTGCAATATTTTTTTATTGTGGTCTATAAGTTCTGCTTCAATTGCATAATCAATAATGTATTGCGGACACGGCTCACTCATGTCCTGTTGACATGCTTGCAGTACCCTTAATATAAGGTAGTCATTGTTAGTTAATTGATTAGCCATTTTCCCTCCTTTTCTGTTTGGGAAAATTATTCACAAATATTTGTTGAACTCTGTCCATCTTATTACTCCACCAGTTATATTCGGGGTGATCCTCATATTTTTTCAAATAGTCTTTTAGCCTGGAAAGTGGCTCGATGCCCAGCACTGCCATTTCCATGACAGCACTTGCAGCGATATTAAAAAGGTAGAAAGCATAAGACGAATAGCCTTTTTTATCGCTAGATAGAAGCCTGAATCCTTCATCAATAAGTCTAAAATAGTATTTATCTGAAAGTAATCTTGGATCTTTTAGGGCTATTAGCGGGGCAGCTAAGTGCATACTACTCATTTCATCCTCTAGCGCAGTTACGGTATATGCCTCAAGTGGCTTTCGTGGAGGAGCTTTTCCCACATTATTGATAATCATTTCAAATCTTGCATCTATGCTTTCTTGATCGTGGAATACAGCGGTTAAGACATCAGTCATGTTATGGACAATCTTTTTGTATTCAGAGTTATCTTGATTAGATCCTATGTATTCTTTGAAAAATGCTTCTATATCTCTATCTTCATTTGAAATGATTTGAGAGAGTGACTCCACTGCTGTGCGCTTACAGTATTCTTCCATGTCACCATCATTGATGAAGCTTAGAAGAACAGGGATTGCTGAACGTATTAGGTTGCCTTTTTTCGCGTATCGATCGACGAGATATATGTACCCAGAAGGTATAAGGTATCTTGTGTCGTTGTCCTTGTCTGACATGATTTTGTTCACATGCTTTAGCTCTTCATCTCGCAGATCAGGCACTAGTTCATAAATTGTGCTTTGGTCATCAGAATATGCGTAAGGGATGAAATCAATTACGTTCTGTCGATGCTTAGCAAGCTCTTCTGGGATGAGATCCTGCGCTGCTCGCAGGACGCTTCCATATATTTGTGCACCTTGTGTGATCGTGTATGTATTGTCTCTTTTGTTTTTCTTGCTAACTACGAAATCTCTTGGATTTATTATCAGGCCAGAGTTACGAAGCAATGTTATCAATCTTTGTTTATCAGTCTCAAGGTCTTCTAGTACTTCCTTATTCTCAATATAAAATCTAAATACATCTGTCATGTATTGACCCTTTTCTGGTTCGAGTTTGAATCTAAATTCTTTTATTATTTTTTCATCTCTTTCTTTTTCGAAATCCACATATTCAGCTGGACTTGATTCCTTTATGTGTCTTTTCTGCTTTGCATATTCAAATACTTCTAACCCTTCATTTCCTCGCTCTCTTTTTGCGTTATAGATAATTGATTCTGCTCGATTGGGAGAGTCTGCTAGTTTGGCAAAAAGTGAGTCGACATTGTCTTTCCGAACAATCTTGCCCAAAAGTCCAGCATAGTCATATAGCTTGCGAGCCTTTTTGCCAGAGTCTGCGGAGTCGCATATCTCACTAAGAATTTCATCGAAATAATTTTTATCTTGCTTAGCAATGATGAGCAATACGCTGGACAAAAAATATGATCTTTCGTGGTAATAATAGTTTTCTAATGCGAATGAGGAGGTGATTACCTTTTTCAGAATAGGGAGCAGAGCAGTAGCATGGGTGTCAATCTGTTTGATTAGCACTTTGTCTGACTCTTTTCCTTTATCATTGAAGATTGATTCCTGATCGAGGAAATAATCAAGAAATTTTTGATCTTGAGTGAGTTTGTCCAGAAAGGTCTTTATGCCTTGAAGATTGTCGATTTTATATAGACCATGGCGACCATATATGGATAGCATCTTGTTCCTCATACCGTCTGCTATGGTATCTATAGTGATCTTGCTGTTTGGTGCGACGTCAGATGCAAACTCAATAAATGCTTGCTTCACAAGTTCGTCATTATGGCGATACGCATTTATCACTTGCTTGATCAAATCAACATTTTCTTGTTCGTTCGCTGTTTTGTAGTATGCCAGTCCGTCAAGTGCAAATCTTTGGAGCACCCCATTTTCGTTTAGATCATTTGCAAATTTGATGAGCTGTTGTCTCCAAAAACTTCTTTTTTCTTTCAGTCTTTCTGGGTTATTTTTTAAGATATCACTTATCATGCCAGCGACATATCCTAGGTATACATATCGTTCTTTATCATTTTCCCAATGAGTTTGCGAAATTTGATTTTCGAGACTATTTATTTGTTCATCAGTAATAATCCTTGAGAGAGGATCTCTTGTCCAAATGGGGAGCCATAGTAGACGGCTCCTATATGTGTAGAAAATAAGATCAAAGATTCTGTGACGCAAATTCTGGGAAGTCTTGAGGGTGATTATGATAGAGGAGAGAGCATTGGCATATTGTTCGGTAACTATGTCCTGCTTATGCTTCTCACCCAGCCCAAGGAGCCACTCTGTGATAGGACACTGGTCACCACTAGAAGTTTCGATCTCTATAAGAAATCTTATTGTGTTGTACCACGAAGGACGAATGGCGATGAACTCATCTGATTTTATGTAGACCAGCTTTTTTAGGTATGCTAGTGGATTGTCATTCTCAAGAATATATTTCGCTGCAAGATACTCTTGGAGTGAGTGGTGGTAGAACCGCACTGTTATTTCTTCTTTGTCGCTACTTGGGTCTTGGCCTCTTACGAGAATTTGGGTTCTGATTAAATCATCTATACCCAAAGATTGCTTAGAAAGCTTACTATTTTTCAGTAACTTTTCCAGTTCTTCTTCCGATATTGCATTTGTCTCTGCTGTTTCCATTGCGACTGCAAAGAGAATGAGAGAAGGATTTACAATGTCTAGCTTTTGGGTGACGAAAAAATAAAAATCTGGTCGTGAAAAGGAGCGATTTACATCTCCGTCTTTTAGGAAGTCAATTAGTAGATCGAAGTAGGGGCGATAAGAAATAATACTTCTAAAGGGGTCATCTCTCCAAAAGAGCTGGAAAATTAGCTCTTTTGATTGGCTAGAAACTCCAAGCTCATCAAGCTCTTTGTTCATTTCATTCCTATCTATCTGTCCGAGTGACTCTGCGAAAATATCCTTCATCGTAAACTCTGAAAGTTTAGAATCAACTTATATTATTGCTCTTTCAGCTGCGCCAATATACCACAAATTAGCAGACAAAGCTAGCGATTGATAAACTAATCAAAAGACCATAAATGACCACTCAATAAAGATCACTCTTTATCCTTATAAGTATTATTCTGTACTTAAAATTTCCCTTTTATTGTGAAGTTTGCAGTTACCATCATTGCAGATGAAACTATGATAGATATCGCTAGGGATAGAAGGGCAGAGAAGATTAGTAATAGCATCCATACTTTACTAACTTTTTTATTTTTCAAGTATTTTTTACTTTTCACCCGTAAATAGACACCTATCCAGCCTGCAATGCCGATAGTAACAATGGTAGATATCTGCTGATGTGCTGCTAGTATGCCAAGGAGAGCAGGGATACTAATAAACCCTAGAATTGTTGGTGACTCTTCTACTATGAAAAGAAGAAAGCATGAAACATCTTTCAGAAATTCTTTCAGATACCGATTGTAGAAAAGCTTAATTTTGTGTATGTAAGGCATTTTTCAATGCACTAGCAAATTTCTTGGCTCCC
>CAZATL010000041.1:0-3064 GCA_964488055.1 uncultured Gammaproteobacteria bacterium
AGGGGGAAGGGGGGGAATGCAAATTTCTAATTGATCTAAGCAACCTAATTGACCTAAACAAATCTCAATGATGGAAAAATGAGACCCCGCTACGCGTAGAGCTACGAGGGGCAAGGCAGGAGAATTAGCGGTAGTGTTGGGGGAAAAGTGAACAGTGCACCGTGAACAGTGGGGGGGAAGGTAAGTTCTGAGTTCCGAATTCCAAATTCTAAGGTGGGGAGGGGGTAAGGGAACGATTGTTATGAGGTTGTAAAGTTGGTATGGAGGAAAGGGACAAGAGAGTACCTAGAGCCCAGTTCCTAGTGCCTAGTGAGGGTAATGATGGTGAACCGTGTAATGTGGACGGTGTAGGACAGTGGAGAAGGCTCGTGGTGGTCGTTTTTTACATTATCAAACTCGTCGCGTCTGACGCGACTCAAACAGTGATAATGATAAAAAGTGACCACCCACTTCGCAATCTAGGAAATCACTTCAGATAGTAGTAACTTGAAGATTTTTACCTTCTTTCACTTATTAGGTGAATTGCCACGCTTGCAGCGCAGGGAAACGGGCGAGTTCTCTGGACCTGTGACCCATCATCGAGCTTTATACTGAAATATTCTGAGTCTATCTCGATGTTCAAAGAGATGGGAAGTGCAAAGAGTGTGATGACAGTACTACAAATAGAAGATAGGGGGTAGGTTGCTATTCTTCATATATGACCTATAATATCCAGATATGACTGTCGAAAGAAAAAAAAGAGAAGAGCCAAGGGCACGAAGTCGCGAGATCAAAGAATTTGATTTACGAGGTATTGTTACTCATCCCGACAACCTTCCACGTGCGGTCGAAGCTCATCCAGAAGCTCCTGTCCCAGATTATGTGACTACTGTTTTCAGAATGCAGAGTGACGCTAATCATATTGCGACAGGGGGCGAAGACAGGCCATTTGGGCTAGAAAAAGAAGCATATTTCACCACAGTTGAAGCAGCTGTGAGAGCGCACGACTGGGGAGAATCGCTTGTAGGCACGAGTCCTGACGATATGTATGTGCTTGCGAGACGCAAGATCAGTACGAGAAATAATGTTGATGGCATAGCTTCGATATTTTATGTTCTTGATGATAGACCTTGGGGGATGATTGCAGACAGGAGAGCAGTGGGGAGTCCAGAGGCCGCAGACGAAGCCGCCTTCTTGGAGCAGGAAATGCCTCCTTACAACAGTACAGAGAGGGTCAGAATAACAGGAATGAGGTGCGGAAAACTAATGCCAAGTGGACTTGCAGTACCCAGCCCAGAGCAGCTTGATGAGCTTTCAGCTACAAGACCTGATGGTGGTAGACGAGATGAAGCTGCAAAAGAAGTACTAGTGAGTCTATACGGGTTACATAAGGATTCTGAAGTGGACCAAAGACGAGATGGGCCGCTTTTCAAGGAGCCATGGACACGACTTGCTGGTCTTTATAGAAAAATCTATGGAAGGGACATGTTCATTCTTGGGTATGGTTCTGTTGAGACAGATTTTGATATAACTGCTATAGAAGTAAATGGTAGATCAATGGAGCTTGGTAATAGGCAGGGAGCAATCTCGAGATATTTGCCACCAATACTTAGTGGGCGAATGTGGGCAAGTACAGTAGCTGTAGTTGAGCCAGGGACAGGTATTTATCCGCCCAAGGTAAACCAATTTTCGGTAACAGGAAAAGAGTATGCGCCTGGTTCTTCGGAATATGTACGCTCAAGCGAAGCCGATGTTTTGGCTGCGCGGATTGGGGCCCAACAAAGACAGGCTCGTGCAATGATACATCCTGTCGGAGCTTTCGGAGGAGGGATCAAGGGATGAGATCGAAATGCGTATAGTTTAGAATATATATCTTCAGAACCACACTACATCTCACTCGATAGTAAGGTGCCTACAGCCAAAAAATTTTCATGCGTATTCGTGCCATGGAGTTTTGGTAAAAGCAACGTGCTCAAAGCGTGTTAAACTCGGTATTCGTATGAGAATTTATTTCTAATTATTCACTTATTTATGTTCGGGGTAAGGAGAAAGTGTAAGGTGAATACTTTAGTTATAAAGTTTATAAAGTTGTAATGTTATAAAGTAAAAAATGCTGTCACAATAATAATATGTAAACATAACACTTACTCATTTGCAAAGTGTAAGGTGATACCTTATACTTCATAATAATGAAAGAAAAGCCAAAAACAATAGACGAGAAAAAGCTAGAGATGGATAACGCGAAGCCACTGTCTGCCACCATCAAAAAATCCATAGATGACTTCTTCAAAGTAGAGGTCGCATACACATTTGCTGCACTTGACGGAAACACATTGACAAGGATCGAGAGCCTACTTGCGATCGAACAAGGAATGACGACAAAGGGCAAGACGATATCCGAACATCTCGAAGTAATAAATACAGCAAATGCGTATGATTTCGTGCGTAAGACTGCCGAAATTGGGCCCAAAATGCCTTTTTTGCCACTACTTATCCAGATATTCAACATCCTTGTAGATAAGCTAAATGAAGACCAAAAGGGAAGATTTAGGTCTATTCCAGTTCGACTCAAAGGAATCACATATGAAGCGCCAGAAAGCTCCGAAGTACAAACACTTCTGGAGTCACTTGATGCAAAAATCGCAACCATGACAGATGCAAAGGCACCATACTTGGCAGCACTTGTGCATAGCGAGATCATACGAATATCACCCTTCCCAATAGCGAACGAAAAGGTAGCAAGACTTATGAGTGCATACTCACTTTTGGAGCGTGGATATGCTCCAATAGTAATACCAGTAAATAAGAGACAAGACTATCTCGAGTCGCTTGAAACCATGTTGACAACGGGCAAAAATGAACTTCACAACAAGATTATGGTGGGTGCTTGCGAGCGGGGAGTGGACCAGTATCTGAAGTTCATAAAAAGCGATGGAATGACAGTGAGACCAGCGAGACTTATGAAGATAGGGGAGCTAGCACATGCCACAGGAGAATCAATAGCAACAATAAGACATTATGCGAATCAGAGCCTTCTGACAGTAAAAGAGCATACCCCCGGAGGGTATATGCTTTTCTCCGAAAC
>CAZATL010000041.1:3164-7728 GCA_964488055.1 uncultured Gammaproteobacteria bacterium
TCTGCGACCATCATCTTGATAAGATCGCGGAAGCTGGTTTTTGGCTTCCAACCAAGCTTCTCTTTCGCTTTTGTCGGCCTGCCTAGTAGGAATGGTACTTCTGCTGGGCGCATGTGCTGCGGATCTGTCTTCACATACTTTTCCCAGTCTGTGATCCCTACTTCCTCAAAAGCAATAGTCACCATCTCCTTTACGCTGTGTGCCTCGCCTGTCGCAACCACATAATCATCAGCCGTCTCTGCCTGGAGCATGAGGTGCATGGCCTCTACGTAGTCGCCAGCAAATCCCCAGTCACGCACTGCGTCCAAGTTTCCCATGGTGATGTTGTCCTTGAGTCCTAGCTTAATGCGTGCCACACCGTCTGTCACTTTGCGCGTCACAAACTGGATGCCACGGATTGGCGATTCGTGGTTGAATAGTATCCCATTACATCCAAAGATCCCATACGACTCGCGGAAGTTGACTGTCATCCAGTAGGCATAGAGCTTCGCGACGCCATACGGTGAGCGTGGGTGGAACATAGTCTTTTCATCTTGGTATCCGCCGTCATTTGACATCCCAAACATCTCGCTCGTCGATGCTTGATAAAACTTTGTGGTGGGGGAGAACATCTTTATGGCGTTCAGGAGATAGAGGACACCCAGCGCATTGATCTCTGTTGTGAGCTTGGGCTGGTCAAAAGATGACCTCACAAATGATTGCGCCGCAAGATTGTACACTTCCGCCGGACGCATAGTTCTTATGACCTGATAAAGCGACGATTCGTCTGACATATCACCCTCAATGAAATCTATCTTTTTTGTGATGCCTAGGTAGTCTAGATTGCTGTAGTTTGGGTTGCTGTATCTGCGAAGTAGACCATAGACTTTGTAATCATTCTCAAGTAGATGACGGGCTAAATATGGTCCATCTTGACCAAGTATTCCTGTAACTAGTGCGATTTTTTGTGACATAAATTATTACCTATTAAATTAATACTAGAGATGATAATTGTAGCATGAATCATAAGGTTGTAGAGGGTAGTCTATCGCAAATATCCAACTTTCAATGTCAATGATCAAGTAATGGACAATACTCAATTGCCAAATTCTTAGTTTGCTACTTGGAAATTACTTGTAAATTGACTATTGGTAATTGTTATTTTTTCTTACCTAGTATTCCCATCTCTTTGAGCTTCCACATGAAGAGTGCGGCTTTGTTGCGGGCTTTGCTATCTATCACAAATCTCAAAGCCTCAAGGAGTGCCGGGCGGGGGAGAGTTTTCGCGAATTTCATGTAGAGGGCTTTTTTTCTTTCGTCGCCGAGCTTTTCGGTGAGATACATCCCAAATGTCTGGAATTCCCTCGAGACATATTTGTCTTCAGTTGGATCGAACTTTTTGAGGATGTCGCTTATGTTTTGCATAAATCAAGTATTAGTCACATCCAAACTCACTCTCGTTTATTAAGATGCGACAGCACCCTTCGGGTATAAGAAACTGTAATCTTCACAAAGTTCAGATACAGTTTCTAATGTGCCTCTACCCTGAATTGAACAGGGATCTGAAGCTCCGCAAGCTCCTGCTCTATCCATTTAAGCTATAGAGGCTACGGCCTGAATTATAACATGACAGTAGTGGCTGATATTGCGATCTAAAAAATATCTAAATACTAAATTTCTAAGTTCTAATTTACCTAATTGGTCTAAATATCTTTTTAGAAATCCAAATTTCTAAATCTAAGATCTAATTGAAATACAAAGCTCAAATACTAATAGAAAGAATATTTCAGATGGCTTTACTTTGTAATTTGTTATTTAGACTTTATTTAGATCTTTGGCTTTTGATTTAGGATTTATTTAGAAATTAGGAATTAGCGTATTAGAAATTATATTAATTTGAAACCACGTCCCATAGCTGGGGGTATTTCTAAATTTGGACGAAACTAAACTAGCCTGTTGGCTGTCCCTGGGTGCCGCCGGAGTTGGCAGAATTGATCTTTGTTTGTAGTTCTGCAAGTATCGCTGCAAGCGAATCATCTACTGCATTCTGGGCTGGTGCGGCTGCTGGTATTGGCTGCAGAGGTGCGGCCACGACAGGCGCTTGTACAACTGTCTCTTGTGGGGCGACAGCTGGTAATTGGACAGATGGGACTGGCGCTGCAGGAGCGGTAGCTTGAGACGACTGCATAAGAGACTCTTGCATTTTCTTTAGCTGTTCGATCTGGGCAGCAATAGAGGCTACATCAGGTGCAGCAGCGACAGGAGTAGGAGTTTGTACGACTGGATTTACAACCTGTGTTTCCTGTGCTGGTGGCGTTGCCACTACGTCTATTACAGGCGCTTGTACAACTGGCTCCTGTGGAGCTACTACTGGGGCTGGTACAGACACAGTGGGCTGTGCTGGTATCTTGATCGATTCATCTGTCTTCAAGCCGAGTGTTTCGTCGAATTCTTCTCTTGTAAAGCCTTTGAGAACGACTATTGATCCATCATCTTTCTCGATCTTTGTGACTGGGGTGCCTGCGAAGTTGTTCGAGATTGTGAGCATCTCGGTCAAAAAATCTCTATTCTCCTCGAGGTTTCTCTCCTCATAAGGTAAGTTGTGACTTTTCAAATAATCCTTTTCTTGTTTGCAGAAATAACAATCTGTGATTGTGAATACAGTAATTTTCATAATGGTTCATTATGGACAATGGAACAAACTGTGTCAAGGGGTTGAGTACATAGTGCCGTAGAGAAGCGCATCACAACAAGTCGATAGAAGCCAGCTTCGTGTGCATGAACAGTTCTTTTGACTTCGGCAAAGGGTCCTGATCTAAAATGGATACTAATTAAAAATACCACACTTTAGGCCGTTACAATAACTAGATATAAAATGTCATGGATATATTGACTGTCACAAAAACCCAAACAATCAATTATGAAAATACGACAAAACAGCTTTTGTTTTGATTTGACAATATGATCATTCATTTGGTAGATTTACTATATGAAAATTCTACATATTGCTGCTGAGGTCGCACCTTTTGTGCAGGTTGGTGGTTTGAGTCAGGTGATGTATTTCCTCACAAAGGCACTAAAACAAAGGGACAATATGGACGTGCGCATATTTACTCCAAAATACGGAGAGATACAATGGACAGATGAGATGAGAAAGAGATTGCTTCTAGAGGTGCAGTGGCTCCGGGTACCTATATCAGAGACCGACACGCCACCTAAGGCCAATGAGCCGATACTCGACGCAGAAGAGTCCAAGTCACTCATTTGTAATGTCGTGAGCTATGAAAATGGCACGAAAGTACCTGTGCATTTCCTCGAGAACAAGGAATACTACGAGTTGCGAGCAAATGTGTTTGGCTACAAGGACGATCATATAAGGTTTGCTTTACTATCAAAAGCATGTCTTGAGTGGCTGCTATATATAAAAACTAATGAGAAAGAAGCCTGGATACCAGACATCATCCACTGTCATGATTGGCACACTGGCTATCTTGTGGACTATGCCAAGCGTAGTCCAAGGTACAAAGAACTTCTCAAAGACGTAAAGATAGTTTTCACAGTACACAACTTCGCGTATCAAGGTAATTATGACTTCAGATACAACCTAGATTGGGTCCAGGATGCGGGCAAAGTGAAGCTGCATAGTCTGCTTGACCACAGACTCCAGAAGCAGAATGCACTACTGCGAGGGATCATATTTTCGGATGCCTTTAATACAGTCAGCCCAACTCACGCAAGAGAAATATTGACGGCAGAGTATGCAGAAGGGCTTGACGAGTTTTTGCAGAAGTACAAATCCAAACTTACGGGTATCATGAACGGACTGGATTTCGGTGAATTTGATCCAGAGAAAGACAAGATTATCCTTAAGAATTATGGCCTGAAAACATTCGCAAAAGCGAGGGAAGCGAACAAAAGCGATATCCAAAATATCTTCGGACTGCCCCAGAAGCCCAATTCATTCCTGATAGGGTCGGTGGGGCGAATTGCACCACAAAAGGGATGGGATCTAATGCTTGAAGTTCTACCGAATCTACTTCGTGAGAAGCCCGAGGTGCAGATGATCATAATAGGAAGAGGGGATGATCACTACTGTCAACAGCTTATCAAGCTAAAGAAGCAGTTTAGCAAGCAGATAGGGCTAAGGCTTGTGGCTGACTTCACAATACCTAGGAAACTTTTTTCAGCATCAGATGCCATGCTCATTGCGAGCTCATTTGAGCCAGGGGGGATAGTGGCGTTTGAGGCTATGAGGTATGGAAGTGTGCCTATCATAAGGCGCACCGGAGGCTTGAACGATGCCGTGACCGACTTCAATCCACACACTGGTAAAGGCAATGGTTTTTCGTTCACTAGTCGCACGCCATGGGCACTATACGGTGCTATTATTGAAGCTGCGACACTTTTCACCCAGAAAGACGTGTGGCATAAGGTGGTAGACAACTGTCTCAAGCACGATAGCTCTTGGGGCCACTCCGCCAAGAAGTATGTAGAGTGGTATAGGCATGTGCTTTATTCGCTATAATTTTTTAGGGGGTAGGGGGTAGGGGGTAGGGGGTAGGGGGTAGGGGGTAGGGGGTAGGGG
>CAZATL010000042.1:0-6878 GCA_964488055.1 uncultured Gammaproteobacteria bacterium
AACTGCAATTGGGCTGCATGTGATCCTCAAGAGGATGGTGGCGGTGGCGGTAATGGTGGCGGGGGGAATGGGGGTGGTGGAGAAGGAGAAAGTAGTCCCACATCTGCTCCAGCTAGTCTGACTTACTCGTGTAATGCTGACGGCACACAGGCCACTATCACATGGGCTACAGTTGCCAATGCTGACTTCTATTCACTTCGAGTGAACGACAACGAAGGTGATTTCGTATGTAGCGACGCTAGTCAGGGGCCGTCAGACGTATGCAAAAAAGTCATAGGCACAAACTCATTCCAGATGACAGTACAGCCAGGCCGCGCATATAGCTACTACGTACACACAGAAGAATACTGGAATCTGACTACTTGGGGACAGGGGCAGCTAGTGTGTGCGGCTCCGACACCTACTCCCAACCCGAATGCCCCAAAGGGCTTCATAGATTGGAGAAGAGATTGTTCGTTTCTCTCTGGGTGGGCTTGTGATCCAAATAATTGGGACGCCAGTCTCCAAATAGAGTTTTATGCCAATGCGCCAAAGGGATCGACTGGATCAATAGCACTTTCAAGTTTGACAACAATAGCGAATAACAAAAGCGAATCAGGTGTGAATCTCGAGTGCAACAACACACCAAATCACCGTTTTACTGTACTCATTCCTGATCAGCTAAAATCAAATAACGATGTAAAAATATATGCATACGCCAAAAACGAAGGTGATGGTAATGACGCCCTTCTTCAGGGGTCGCCTTACACCATAAAATGTCCACAGGGATGCGATATTGATATCACAAGTATCAGCTGCGCCCCAAATGAAACAGCTGGTAGATATGATGCCAAGGTCAGTTGGAGAAATAATACAAGCAGTCTTCCAACAGGCTGGAATCCATCAAAGTATATATTCAGAGGGGCAGATAGCACGAAGCTATGGCCACAAAATGGAGTCTATACTGCCTTGCCAAAAACCACAATGTCAGGCGATCAGACATATGCCGTTGGCCCTGAAGTGGGGCAACTTGATCCTGATACTGACTTCTACTTCGACCTGGCACTTGTCGAGACAAGAGCTGACGGAGACTTTGAGGTGTGCAGGTCTCATCCGCTACAAATTGCAAGATGTCCAGCCAATCTAGGTACACCAGTCCCGACAGGGCCAGGAAGCGTGACGCCAACTGGTGGAGTAGGGGCATGTCGTAAGGTAGATGGAGATGCCAATTGTGACGGCCAGGTAAACGTGGCAGACTTTGCTGTCTGGATGTGTGAATACATGAAGAAGGATAGCTGCGGAGGAAAAAATGCTGCAGGAGTAAGTATCTCAAATGGCAGTGATTTTGACGGTCAAAGTGGTGTGACGCTCGCAGACTTTGTCATTTGGCGAAAGACGATTTTGGAATAAGTAAGATTAAAATAAATTTAGGATAGTTAATGAAAGAATATTTGCGGAAAGGCAATACCAAATTGAGACTCATCATAATACTCGCGATATCTGCTGTCGCGGGATCTCTCATGCTATTTACCTTCTACCAAAATGCTGCAAGATCTAGCGCCACAGGTACACCAACTGCTGTTCTAAACTTTGGCTCTGCACAGGTGTCCGCAGAGACAGACGAACTCATATCATTGCCCATCAATATCACACTCTCAAATACTGATAAACTAATGACAGCTGTCACGACAGTGCTAAAGCTGCCAGATGAGACGAAAGTGGAGTTTGTTGACGCTACAAATGGCCCAGTTGGACAATGCGGGATACTTGAGGAAGTCGATTACAAGGTCATCACATCCGCAGACGGTGGCAAATTCGTGATCATCACAAAAGCTGCCAAGTCAGGTGGCATAGGAGCTGGGGACGAGGTGAAATGTCTGGTGAGTGCCAATTTCAAGATAAAGACGCTGCCCGCTGCAACCGATACTGTCGAGATAGTCGGGACATTTGTGAATGAAGACACAAAGCAGTGGGCAAATACGGCAGTTGATGTGGACGGTGAGGCTATTGTTGTGAGTAAGGGCGATCGTGGAGCTGTGTCATTCAGACTACTTGGTGGTGTCGGCTCGACATGTATTGATACTTTTGATTGTGCGATGACACTTGTGTGTGCCACATCTGGCGACACAAAAACATGTCAGCAGGGAGCAGCGCCTGGTGGGATATGCAGCGCAGATGCAAATGCCGAAATAGCAAGACAATGTGGTAACGGATATTCATGCTCGACTGCAACCACTCCACCAGTCTGTGTACCAGTCGTGTGTAGTGACACAGTAGTCGCGGGATGTCTGACACCGACACCACTTCCGACAAGTACTTTTACACCAACTCCCACAAACAATCCCACACCAACACCATATTCGGGCTCACTCGCGCCAGTATGCTCGGGTGGTGGTTGTACCCCTAGACCATACTACACGCTCTTTGCTGATGGTCCAAGCGAAAGCAACCCTTTCAATCTGCGGTATTACGCAACAGGAGAGGGAGATGTGCCTGCTACATTTCTGTATACAGTAGCAATTGACAATCTAGAAAGTAGCAACATCACATCATCAGAATTTGTATACACAATAGACGATGGAGGCTACTGGAAGCTGCCAGGAGGGCTTCCAGACAATCTGTATAAGATAAAGATTCGATCAGGCGCAACTTCCACCACCACGTTATACGTGGCTGATGATCAGATGGCCACAAGGTGGTCCACAAGTCGCGCCGATGTAAGTGGTGTGAGCTATCAGATTTATACAAGACAAGGATATATACAAGAGCCAACGCCGACTCGTGGCCCACCCACCGCCACCCCAACAGGCTTCAATCTATATCTTGATCCAGGTAGTACTGATGCATCACGAGATGGAGCAGTCGTGAAGCTGCAGACATGGGTGAGGCAGGGCGTCAGAAGAGGGGAGATATTTACAGTCAGAGTCGTGGCGTCACCTTTCAACAATAGCGAGTTAGTACATCTACAGGCGCTCAAGGTGCCACTCCAGTATGCACTGCCTGGAGATAGTAGAGATATCGTCTTGACATCGATCACAAACAACAATAATCCTGACTGCAATGGTTTCTCGATTAACTATCCTGATCCAACGACAAATGTGACTACACTTTCATCTTTTTATCTCAAGGCAACTGCGAGAGACTCAAGACCCAAGCAACTTGCACCAGATACCTGTGTGGCGGAGCTCTCGTTTACAGTGAGCTCGACTGCAGATCCAGGCTCAAGTACCCTAAAGCTACTCTCGACATCTGAAGCAGCAGCTATGAACAATGGCTCTGGGGTCCCTGACATCGAGACGCAAGTACCGCTCCGAGGTACATATGCGCTCGGATATCACCTGTCACTTGTTGCACCAACCACACCAGCTGTCACACCAGCCACCGTTCATCCAAAGATTGGCATACAGTACGATCCATCAAATAAGTCAAAGACATTTACGATAGATACGAGCCGCCCAGTCCCTGCGGGGTCAGCTGATCTAGTGCTGAAGAGCTTTGCTCAATCTGGCTTCAGAGTGATAAGAAAGCCACCCATTCCACCAGCGACGTCATGTGGCCCACTTGCACTTCAGGCCACAGTTTACAATGTGACTGCCGCAGCAGTCCCACAATTTAGCGTGACCATAAACGGTGAGAAGGTGAATGTGCCAAATGGTCTTGCAGCAAATAGTAGTGTGAACGTAGATGCGCCTGTCGTTTATTTCAACAATGATGGCGTGAATACACTTTTTGCTGACTCTGATGACGTGATCATCGAATCTAGAGAAGACAACAACTATCAAGAGAAGAGACTGGTGTTTGCCGACATACCAGATAATGATTGCCCAAGACCAACTGGCGCACCAACTGCCACTCCAGGCCCCACAGATGCAGCCACACCGACACCAGAATATGTAGTAGATATGAGCAAAGTGAATGTGAAGATGTCCGTGAAGATACAAGGAACACAGAGTTCGACTTTCTCATCACAGTACTCAAGACTAAAGTTCGGAGTGGCGATAGGTGGTGGGAGTCTCGATGATAACACCGACTATGTATACAATACATTTACCCACAAGGGTGAAGGCGTGTATGAAGGAATGGTGACCTTTGATCCAACAAAGGTGAGGTCAGCCACAAACTATAGAATAATTGTGAAGGGTCCTAAGCATCTCGCTAAGAGATTCTGTGTGGCAAATCCAACAGGCGGGTATGCATACTTCTGTCCACCAAATGCAGCATCAGTGAGTCTCAACACTGGTCTCAATGAGTTTGATTTCTCGGGGGTGCAGCTTATTGCTGGCGACTTGCCGCTTGATGGCTCGCAAGACGGGGTGGTCGACTCGTCAGATCTGACATTCATAAGAGACAATCTAGGTGTGAAGAGTGCAGATATCATAAAGGTGGGAGATCTAAACTTTGATGGGATAGTCGATACTCAAGACTATTCGATCATAATAAATAATCTAGTGAATAATGAAGACGAAAATTAATTATCAACAGCCAATGACAATAATCAAGTAACTATCAAATTTCAATTTTCAATAATTGATACTTGGCACTTGATAATTGAAAATTACTTGATAGTTGTTATTGTAAATTGGCAGTTTGCGTTTAACTTATGGAACTACATCCGCATAGAGGTCATTTCAGATTGCTTATTAGTACGTTTTTCCTTGGTGTCTGTGTGATAGTCATAGGTGTGGTGTACCGCTTCCAGGAAGAGGGGCGCTTCAACTTGCAATCAACAGGTGATGTATCGGACGTCAGACCCACAAAGAGTGTAGAGAACGAAGAAGCAAAGATTACAAAAAATGCCGCAGAGAAGATAGTGGCAGAGCCTCAATTCTCACTCTTGACAGACGTGGTGGCTGCCAAGGCTGGATCGCAGATAAAGGTAATACTATCGGGGTCAAGTGCTGGTGATAACCCTGTCGGATACGACGCACTCTTGTCTATAGAAGGCGGGTTGTATGACATTGTATCTGTCAAATCGCTAAATGCCGACTTCAATGTTCTCAAGTTTATGAAAACGGGTAGAGTAACGCTTACTGGAGTACTTGCTCCAAGAGTAAGCAAGTCTACGCCCTGGAATAATACGGAACTTGTTGAGGTGGTGCTAAAGGTGAAGGAGATAGGTAAATATAAATTTACAGTACTCCAGTCTGTGGGTAGAGAATCATCAAAGATCATGGTCAAGAAGGGTGACAGTGGTTCGACCAAACTCCCATCTGCCTCGTCAGGTAGCGTGCTTGTTGACATCACAAACTAAAACGTGATAGACTCGATATAGATACCATCCATGCAAGCCAACACTCACACATCTATTGACCATGCATTTTCCACGGGGAGACTAGTGTGTGGTTTGCTCCTTCTTTTATCACTTGTGATTTTTCCGGTAAGTGCTCAAGCTGTCTCAAACTTCCAGTTTGATGCAACTTCAAAGACGGTCAGAATGGGACAATCTGTAGAGGTGCCCATAAAGATAAGTACAGATAAGGATCTCCAAGTGAAAGGAGCTGATCTATGGCTAATGTTTGACAAAAGTGCTCTTGATATCCAAAACATAAATCCAGGTGATTTCTTCCAAGATTCTTATAATCAGATGATAGGAGAAAAGCTATACATTGCTGGTTTTTTCAGTGATACAACGACTGTCAAGTCAGGGGATGGGACTTATGCCACGGTATATATGACACCCAAGAAAATTGGCTCTACCCAGATAAAGTTCGACTGTAGAGGCAATCAGGTGGCTGATACTTCAAAGATAAATGTAAACCCTCAAAGTCCACAGAATATCATAGACTGCGCATCAACATCATCATTTGTGCTCACGATCAATGTAATATCAGCAGATGGATCCAGCACTGGCTCGACCACCACCACAATCACACCTACGCAGCCAGCGTCATCCACTACAACGGGCGGGACCTCGTCAAACGTGACTTACACGCCAGGTGGTAGTACAGACCCAAATGTGACAACTACGCAATCGACAACTTTACCTGAAAGTGGAGCGGTCGAGAGTACGATCTTCTATGTATTATCGGGTGGATTTTTCGTAGGGATAGGTAGTATACTAAAGAAAATGTTTGCCTATTAATAAGTAAGTACGCTTATGCCAACAGAAAAAATAGCATCAGTCGCATATACCAAACCCAAAAAACGCTCAAAGCTCATGGGAGTAGGCGTGGGGGTGATGCTGTCTTTTCTTCTACTTGCTGCTGTGTCGACTGCGTACTTCAGTGGGATATTTGTGAGTGCGAGTAATGATTCACCCACAGAGCTTATTATAAGAAACGTGACAGATACGACAGCCGAGCTATACTGGACCACCCAAGATGAGACACAAGGTCTCATACAATATGGCACAAATCCTGCCGAACTCACACTCATTGCGCCAGAGGTGACGTCTGGCAAAGAGCATGTCCAAAATCTCACACTTCTTCAGCCAAGCACAACATATTACTTCCGCATCAAGATAGGTGAGAAGGAGTTTGATAATGGAGGAGTGCCATGGACCTTTGGCACAAAGGAAGCGGGTACGGGCGCGTCTCCGACAAATCAAGAACCGACAACTAGCAGTAATCCACCTGTGGAGATAAACTTACCAGGGCAGGTTGATGCGCCGGCGACAACGATCATGCCACCACCACCTGGCGGAGAGACGAAGGTGTGTCCACCGAACTTGAGCTGTGACCAGATCAAGAATCTACTTGGCACACTTTGTCAAAGCAGCGACTACATACAATGTCTGCAGAAGAAATAAGCAAAGTACCTAGAGCTTAGTTCTTAGTGCCTAGTATCTACATTCGATAAGTGGTAAATCTATGTACACACTCAAGCATCATGAAGTATGCTTTTTTCTAGGCTCTAGGCTCTAGGCTCTAGGCTCTAGGCTCTAGGCTCTAGGCTCTAGG
>CAZATL010000043.1:0-6563 GCA_964488055.1 uncultured Gammaproteobacteria bacterium
GATACGAGTCTTTTTTCATCATGGAGATATTGCTCATATTTATGATGTGGTGGGTATGTTCGTTGTGTGACATGTGGAGTGAGACTATGTCTGATGTGCGAAGAAGAGCCTCTAGGTCTACGTAGTGGAAGCCGATCTTGAGCGCCGGCTCCATCTTCTGCGTCCTGTTATACACATGCACCTTCATGCCAAAAGCACGTGCTATCTCGGCGACTCTAGTGCCTATCTTCCCAAGCCCTATGATGCCAAGTGTTTTGCCAAACACGTCCATTCCCGTCAGATTTTCATAGCGGAAGTCTGGATTCCTAAGCTCGAGGATAGAGGGGAGCATCTTGCGGGTGAGTGTGAGAATGAGCGCTAGCGTGTGCTCGGCCACAGTGTTTGTGCCGTATTCAGGTACATTGCAGACTGTGATATGGTGATCCTTGCAGTAGCCCACATCTATGTGATCGTAGCCTGTGGAGCGCGTCACAACGCCATGTAGATTAGGCAACTTTACAAGAGTCTCTGCACCTACCTCGGAGTGGATGAAAGTCGAGATAATCTCTGCATGTGAGAACTCATCGGCATTGGCCGCAGTCAGCATACCATCAATGAGCGTGGCGTCTGGGAAGGAGCTCTTGTACAGATCCCTCTCCCAATCCTTGACCTCAAAAAATACAATATTGGACATACATAACAATATACAATATCCACGTCCCAAGATCCAATAAACAGTCTATGAATTTTGTGGAGACAGATCAATGCGTCTGCCTCTACACACTCACCATCTTGGATTCATATAAGTCTATATTCTAATTTTATGCATTCACCACGTGGACAAGGGTTAAATTTTTTCACATCACTGTTTGAGACTATTTAACATGATCGAGTTTGATGGGAAAGAAATTTGACCCTTGTTTACATCCCCTACATCGGGCAGACACCTAGGTCTGCCCCTACAAAAAATCTTCATTCTGCACTCCCTACGACCTAGAACCTAATTTTTACTTAGCATTTAGAATCAGCATTTAGAACTTTTCCCTCGTTTAAACTTGGAATGTGGAACTGGGAACTCCCTCTCCATCCAATCTCTCAACAGTTCACGGTGCACAGTTCACTTTACTCCCCATTCTACACTCCCTACAACCTAGAACCTAGAACCTAGAACCTAGAACCTATTTTATTATTTTCCCTCTCCCTTCTCATCCCCTCTAGAGAAAGAATCTCTTCCACTATCGGCCTATATACAGACCGGGCATATGATGGTTTACTTTTGAATTTATTCTCGATAGGTATGAGCTTAGGACACCCTTTTCCTCCATGAAGATTTAGAACTAGATCTAGAAGTGGCAAGCCACGCAGATCTATTTGTCCACTTGAGATATTGTTCATAAACATTTCACTGTCTTTCAGGATGTCTTGTGTCACATCTGTCGTACGAAGTGATTCATGACAGCTCCCGGCGCCTGATGAGCCTATCGCTATATAGTTACTCTCACTTCCACAAGTATTTGTGAATGTATTATCGAAGTCCAGATAGTCAAACATATTGGTAAATGGCGGTAGGTCTATGCCACGACGTAGCATGTCTAGATATGTCTTTATGGCAGATCTCACCCCCTTTATTATTGCCTCATGTCCCTGCTCTTTGAGAAACTTGTGGTACTGCAAAACGTTTTGCGGACGGAAAAATGCAATGTGAAGGGGCAAGGGCTCTGTACAGCCCTCGATGCCACGTCCTATCCAGGATTCGTGGTCTTTGTTATACAGTAGCCTAAGTAGTTCTGGGAGCTGATCACCATTAGTACTTGTGATGACGTAGGTGATAGATGTGGGTATTTTCGCTTCTAGTACTTTTCGTAAGCCCTCTATGATCCTGGGGAAAGTCATACCGCATGACCCTCTTTGCTTATCATTACCCTCACCATACCCCCAAAAGCTTATGTTCACTCGCAGTTTGTGTTCTTTTATGAAATCTATCGAGCTTGCAAGCAGTGAACCGTTTGTGATGACTACTTCATCGATAAGAATCTTTGTTTCACTTGATTTTTTTGAGATATATTCGTGGGCTGTGTGTATAGTTTTCTTAGCATTTGGGAGAAGCGGCTCACCACCTGCATATTTTATCTTTATCTTAGAGTACCCCTTTGTCATAGCAAAGTCGAAGATGTCATCCACCCACCCCACTATTTTCTCACCGGAGATGTCATATCTCTTGTTTTCGGGTAGTGCATCTAGTCCAACAGCACACCCTGGGCATCTGAAATTACAAAGCTGTGTAAGCTCGAAGTACACCTCGAGCGAATCAAAGATTTCTGTTAGGTCAATTTCATTTTGGGGAGAAGACACACAACAGGGGTACCTATCCCAATTCTGCATATCCTCGAGATATAGTCTGGAGGATAGGGGAGAATATCGGAAGTGGGGAGCATCACTCCAGATAGGAGTGAGTGATCCCGAAGTCTCGGAATCACTCACATACCCCGCAAGTTCCCTGACTTCATAAATAATGTCTTTGTCCATATCTAATACATGAAAGTTTTACACCGAAATTCTCGTTACTTTCTGGATAGAATGACCTGTTTTTGAGTGTTGCTCGCCTCCCTCCTCATTTGACGAAGTCTTGCTATTTCTTGTGCAGGCACAATCATTATATTTTTCTTTGTAGCTACTTGAATTTCTCGTACAAGCACAGTCTGTTGTGAATGAGAATTTACTACTATTTTCACTAGGTTTAAGCTCTAACGATTTGCTCGTCTTTCTAACAACTTTCATATAGTAAAGTAATACTCTTACAAATTCTAAATGTGTGTAAGAAATACATACTTTTGGGAGTATAAGACACCCCAATCTAGCGTACTTGACCACATATCTGACACTCATTTGTCAGGTTGACTATTTATTCTATAAGATATATAATCATCCATGCCAAAAGCAACTTTTGGTCCTTTTAACAGCATCAACTTTATATCTTATTATTCTTCCTGGCAGTCCGCCATTGATATAGGTGGTGTTACTAGCGCATATTTTTATCCCATTTCAGGCTATGACTATAGGATTGATTACTTTCTGCATTGGCAAAAAGCTAAAGGTCATAAACAATCAAGCGTCCTTGATCTAAATATTCACGGAATCACAGATGACGATGGTATTGAGGATTTTCTGAAACATACAAAGACAAGTCTTGTCATAAAACCTGCAGAGAAACTGCTCTTACCGCCATATCATGCTGTCTTTAGCGCGCTCCTTGAGTGGAGTAGGGTAGAAAGAAAAGGGTTGATATTTGTTTTTGAGGCATTTCCTTCGCAAGTCGAGAGTGAGCTAGTGTCTAGATTCCACAGAGCCTTCCAAAATTACAAAATATTTCCGCTCCTTAGTAAAAAGGATACTTTCGAGTATATCCATTATCTAGAAAAAAAGTGGGATAAAGAATGTGATATTAATTCAGATGACATATTTGCAGAAACAGGTGGACACATGTGGCTTACAAAAGAAATCGTACGACAAAATATAAAAGAAAGACTAAATCTACTAGACATAACAAACTCAAGAGTTTATGAATTCAAAGTCCATACGATCATAAGTATTCTACCTTCTCATGTCAAAGAAATTTTGCACGATATTGCTCTTAGCAAGAGTGTGGATACAACCACAATGGTATTTAGAGATATTCTCGAAATGAGATTCGTCGATAAAAAATGCTATTCCCTTACACCAAAATTTCTACGAGCAATTATTCTAAAGGATTCTCCTAAACTTTCACTCAAGAATGAGAGACTGATCCTTAGAAATGTTGATGTTACACACGCCTTTTCTATCCAAGAAAAGATTGTTATAACGAGTCTTCTGACATCAAAATCTGATCATGTTAGTAGAGAAAATGTCGCTCATCTTGTTTGGCCTAGTGGCACCTACACAGACTGGGCATTTGACAGATTGATCTCAAGGATCAGAAAAAAGTTGTCAAGTTTGGACATAGACCCAAATAATTTAGTTGTTACAAGAAATAAAGGATTAAAATATGTGCAGCAATAGAGAGCTCGCTTCAAATCTAGGCGATGACCCATTTGACCTAACTAGAGTGTATCGGGAGCCAATAAAATGGGGTCACAATTTACTAGGACTCGAATGTGAGCCAGAAGGGTGGAAGATGCCATTCCCCAAATTTATAAGAGCTGCTGGATTTGATTTTGGCTCAGATGGCGAAGATGGAGATGTAACTACTCTAGTGACACATCTGGCAAGAAAAATGAGAGTTGATTTTGGAATAGATCCTTACATACGAGGGTCCTGCGTCGAACGTGCGCTCAGACTGCCAGATATAAGTAGCTTGAGTCCGCCCATAAATCCATGGCAAGCCCATACATTACCAAATGATCTAGCCCTAAGAGAAAGGTATATTGATCGTGCAGAGCCTGCATGGATGATGTTTGCGCTTGCTTCCCAACACTTACCACTTTATCACCTTCAGAAAGCATTTGACGCCAAGCACGACGCAATTCAAAAAGATCGCTACTTTGGAAGAAGTTACTATGCAAGACTTCTTGCAAGAGGAGTCGAGTATAGACCGAATCTCGATATCTACTGGACACTGCCCCAAAATGAACATTCGCGGGTCTCGCACTCTATAGCAAATATGGTGAGTCAGCATTTGTATGCAGGTATAGATGAACCTTATCCGATTACCCAGATAGATGGCAAGCCCATTACCGCACTACTTGGTATACGATCAAATGGGCTTGATCAAGCAGGGCTCAACATATTCTTAAGACCAGAGACTTTCCCCGGCGACAGAACATCCACCATGGATAGAATTGCAGCAAGAGCTATTCTACGTCCTAGAGACCTCCGCGGTAGCGACACTACTCTTGATGTATTTATATCAAATAATGATTGGCAAGACATGAATTCTTCTAAACATCGCTTCACGGAGAATACAACGTACTCTGAAGTTTTGCTATCAATCGGGAGATATGTACGTACAGCCATAATGTATCCAAACGGCAACCCCCCATTTGAAGGAGCTGACTATGTAGAATACTCAAAATGGATAGGAGATTGTCTCAAACGAGATGGTGACAAACTCACAGAGGATCTTCGCGCAGCTTTTGCATGGGACATAACCCAAGCATTTATCCAAAATCCACCAGCTATTATAGATGTATTATCAAAATTCGCCGCGCAAGGAATAAACCTGTGTCCATGGTTTGATATAAATATGGCTTCTAAAAATATTTATAAGATAACACCTATGCTCCGCACACCTGTAAGCTGCCCAGGAGATGTGACGCTTCACTACTGCACACGCCATATTGACGAACTGCCTTGGTTGATCGGTAAGGAGCCCGGAAGATTTGCACAAGCAAACCAAGACCTCGAAGACATGATCCGCCAACAAGCACCAGGAAGTAATACCCATGCTACGATACCACCTTCTGATCCTGATTTTATGAATCCATTCGCTATCCTAGATTTAGCCGATGTCTTTGACCCAAGCTATGAAAGTCACCGAAAGGAAATGGGTTAAAAAGATGGATAAGCAATTATATATTTGCTCCCCATCCCTATTAATTCCCCCTCCTGTCTCCTGACAACTATTCCACATTAAGCATTAAAACTTTTCCTTCGTCTAAACTTGGAATGTGGAACTATAATGCTCCTATGTCCGAACCCATCGCCCACACACTGCGACCCAAAGTATTCACCGATTTCGTCGGTCAATCACACCTTGTGGGTGAGGGGAAGCCTGTGACCGAAATGGTGAAGCGGGGCACTATCCCATCACTCGTCTTCTGGGGGCCACCCGGGTGTGGCAAGACCACTCTCGCATATCTTATTGCGCGCCACGTCGACGCAGAGCTTATCGCGATATCGGCTGTCGATTCTGGTAAGGAAGAGGTGAAGAAGGCTATCACCAGAGGTCACGACAACCGAGCACTTTTTGGTCGCAAGCAGACCATACTCTTCGTGGACGAGATCCATAGATTCAACAAAGCCCAGCAAGATGCGCTACTAAAGGCTGTGGAGGAGGGGATAGTCACACTCATTGCGACCACGACCGAGAATCCAGGGTTTTCCGTGATACCAGCGCTTGTCTCACGAGCCCATGTATTCATGCTCCATGCGCTCACAGATACGGAGATGGAGGCGGTTATCACAAAAAGTCTCAAAGGGTATCCTGGTGTGAGGCTTTCTGACGAGGCAAAGGCATTTATCCTATCCTACGCGTCAGGTGACGCCCGAAAACTACTCAATGCACTAGACCTTGCTGGGACAAGCCACAAGGACATAACTGTGCAAAATCTAGAGTCTATCCTGCAGAAAAAGACTATAAGGTATGACAAGACTGGAGAAGACCATTACAACACGATCTCTGCTTTCATCAAAAGCATGCGTGGAGGCCAACCTGACGCTACACTTCACTACTTAGCCCGCATGATAAGTGGTGGAGAAGACCCGATGTTTATCGCCCGTCGCATGGTGATATTTGCCAGTGAAGACGTGGGGAATGCCCAGCCCACGGCACTAGTTGTTGCGAATTCCTGTATGCAGGCAGTCTCGCAGATTGGGATGCCAGAGGC
>CAZATL010000044.1:0-6551 GCA_964488055.1 uncultured Gammaproteobacteria bacterium
ATTGCTCTATCGCGTAGAGCATACTTTTTGGTGCTGACATACTCCAGAACAATGTCTAGTTCTGCCTGGGATAGTGTTTTTGCTTGTGCCATATAAATCTCCTGTCATAAATAAAAAGTGCGTTTTAAGTATGTTTTCTTATTTGAAAAAGGTCGACCTCAATTTGTCTTCCATTCAAATCTCGAGATCTTCCAAGAATCAATGACTTACAAGTTCAGGTTAAGAATTGTGCAATATTCTTAACCTGATTCTTTCTATAAGTATTTAGCAAAATCTAGTGCGATCTGTCGTCTTTAGACGACGACCTTAGCTAATGCTTCAAATCACTGGATAGCGTACTTTTGTAAGTTCCTAAGTGCTTGCTTATAACCCCCGGCAAATACTCCGTTTGTAGACGGTTTTTGAGGTGAATTTAGCTCGGACTGTGTGGTGGCTATTAGTGCTGGAGTAGGTTTCCCAGGAAGCCTAGCAATACAACTTCTAACGGGTAGTTCCCAGTAATCATTTATTCCGTGCTCTGAATCTTTAATTTCAATATAAATTCTGCTGTAGTTCATATCCAAAGACGCATAGCCTTCAACTGCGCTTTTGACGCCACCCTCATAGCGATATATCCAGCTCATTAAAACTCCGTCTTCATTTGTAGGGATGTTCTTGAGGCGATTTGCCATTTCCACATGCACTGGACTCTTTGGAAAGTGAAACCAAGATTCAACTTCCTCAAAATCTACTAAATACTTGGCATAAGGACTGGGGATCTCTAGTGTACCGTTGTAGATAGCTTTGCGATATTGACCTTTGCCGAAGGTTGTTCCATACATTTTGTTTTCCCATAAGCGGGCTGTGATTTCTTTCATTTTTAATCTCCTTGAATGTTGAAAGGAGTCGCGGTGTTGCTTGAGATGCAAGGAGTAGCAGAGACAAAAGATAGTTGCTGTTGCTTGAGTTGCTGTTCAGAGCTACTCATTTGTTCCAAATACAGCAACTAAAGCAACTCCTATTTGCAACTGCAACTTATTTCTTCTTCGCATCTCAATGCAACTCATTACGCGACTCGTAAATATTTAGCCCTTGTTAATAAAAACCGTATTTTTTCTATCCAAAATTAGCCAAAACGATCCAATGGTCAAAAAGAGGTCGACCAAAGCGCTATATCGAAAACACACTTAATGAGCCCATTAACTACATAGGAGAATTCAAATGAGCCAATTAAGTCACTTAAAGCTAGTAGCCGTTAAAAAACCCCGCAATATGCCAGCCATTGTTATTAGGAGAAATAAGCTGGGATCAAAACTCTGGGAGCAGATCCAGTTGGCTAAAAGTCAGCTAGATGGAACCCCATTTGTGGTCATGAAATACAAGACAGTGAAAGACCGCGAAACAGGACTGCGTAAGCAGGTTGAAGTGCCTAAGCGGATTAAACCCTGGTGGTTTCAAAGTGAAGAAGGGAAAGTCTGTGTCGCCGTGAAATATGGCAGCTGGACGCTGGAACTAGCTAAAGGCAAGCCCAGTGTTGAAGTAGCTAGTGGCGAAGCTTTAATTAAAGCCCTTGAATCTATTAAAGCAGCAGTTGAAGCAGGGGAGCTCGATGAGCAGATTGAGACAGCTAGTGCTGGATTGCGTAGTGGATTTAGGCGTTAACAGAAAGATTTTGATGATTCAAATCTAAAGCATGAGTTGGTTGTATGCTTGCTATAGCGCAACCAATGATTACCTTGTACTGATCTATGAGCTATACCTCTATTAGCATTCTTAAATTATCAGCAACCCTTCCTCAAGTTCGAGACATTACTGAATTACTTGGGTATAAAACAGTTAAAAATGCTTTCAAAGCGCCCAATCAAATCGCAAGCTATTACTGGTTTGATGAAAAGGATTATCGCTCTTGGACGGGTGTTGAGTTGGAGGTATATAAAACAAGAAAAGGTCCAATTAAGATTTTCACAAGATCAAGAGTTTCGAGAAGTTATTGGGATCTTTTGCAGCAAAATAGAACTTTGAAGTTATTGAGGGATCTATTTGGCGGTCATTTTGAAAGTGATGCAGGCAAAAATCGCTATTGGCGTCCAAATGGAGCAGCACCTTCACCGTTGTCCTCCGGTTGTTATCTTGCTCGTTGGAGGTTTCACAACAATCTTCAGCGAGCTGAGCTTTATCTGCAGCATCGTAACCTAGGTGGTGACTTAGCAAAAGATGTGCCTTCGGGACTTCCTTTTATAGATGAATTAAATCCACGCTTATTATCAAATAATATGTTGGTTCCCTATTTAATAGCGGCATGGGAAGAATATTTCCGAGCAACTTTTACTGCTTGTTTGCGCTACTCTCGGAAAAGAGAGTCCGCACTAAAGCAAGCAAAGCTTGGCCATGTTGAATTTGAGCAATTGATTGCGGGCAGCCTACAAGCGGAAAGATTAATAGCGGAATCTTTTTCATTCCAACGTCCAAGCATAATTGCAAAAAATTTTGGATATGTCGATTCTAAAATTGATATTGCCGCAATTTTACGTAAGCCGTATAGAGGTAGAAAAGAAAGTTTATTTGATCTTATAGAGAATATTGTTAACGATCGAAATCAGCTTGTACATACTGGAGAAATAAACATCAATCTTTTTGATGCAAAATTAAAGGCGTTATTTGTAGATTTAACCCAGGCTGTAGACCGCGCATATCAGCATATTGCTAAGCAGAGCAATTTTGATCCAATTTATGATTATTAATACATCCTATTAAGATCTTAATCAGCACTTCTGGGGGTTATTTTGAATGATTGAATCTTATTATTGGCGAGAAGACCTTCTGGATCATGCTCGAAGACTTAGGCCTGTAAAAAATCCAAAGCGCTGGAGCGACCGTGCTTTGGTCATTTTTGAAAAAGAACTCATGATTTCTTTTTATATCGTCCGAACCTTACTTGAGAGGGATAAGACATCAAAAAAATCTGATGATTACAGAGTTTCAGTGCGCTGTGTGCCATGGAATAGAAGGTCTCTCACTAAGTTAAATTATTTTGATATTGAGAGGCTTTATTCTTTTGATCGCGAATTTGATGACAAGATATCCGTGAAGCATTTAGCCAATCAATTTATTCATTCCAGGGCAATTTTCGCAATACGAGATAAAACTCGAAATTGGTCTGAAATTATGCTTTGCTCGGACCGTCAGGCAAAGAATGTTCTTTATAGAGTCTCAATTGATGAAATTCGGAAAACTCTTCTTTTTGTGGGCAAAGACTATGCCGAATCCTTAAGTTACATATGGGATCCTAAAATTGAGGATTATCAAGTTAAGCGTGGTTGACTACCGGGTTTGCTAAATATCTATATGAAAAGATATAAGGCAACAGTTAATGCAGCAGGGATGTGGGTGGAAACCATTCTCTATGCCCAAAATCAAGCTCAGGCGTACAAGTTGTTTCAAGCTATCTTTGGCGCCAATAACGTGCCTCATCAACCCCTGCAGATTGGTTAACTATGAGATTTGATGAAATTGCCCCACAAAAGCCATTAAGCCCAGAACAAGCCAGACTTAAATCCATGCGGGATCGGATAAAACGTGATCAGGAGGCTATAAAAGCTGAGCGGGCTAGACAGAAAATTAAGGCCGGGCAGGCTGAGTTGGCGGCTCGCCAGGAAATTTGAGTGGCGGTATCTTGTGTGCTCCTCCGCTTCTAAGGATTTCTTCTAGTGACTGTGGATTACTTACGGGGTTTACTGGATCTACTTTTTGACTTCCGTGCAGATAGGGTCTTTTTATGCCCCCGCTGTAATCTAGATCTTGATGGTATGGAGGAGTGCTATGACTTTGTGATTTTGTGCTACCGATAGCCTGGCCTGCACCATTCAAAACTACTCCATTTTTAATTTCACCCAAACCATTCCCGTTCCAGCCAGCAATAACACCATCAACCAATTCGCCGACTACGTGACCATTGTACAAACGTATTACACCTTTTTCATCAATGGTTGCAATTGGCCTGTCTTGAAGATCATACAAAGTTGTTCTCATTCTTTATTTCCATTTATAAATTTAACTTAATGATTTTTTTAGTTGACCAAACCATTTTTTCGTATGGATAAGTCTATCTTTATGCAGTTGATTGGAGAGAATTTCAGCTTTGCTTAGTTGTGAAATATTTGCCCAGTTTGAATCTCCTAATACATACGTAGCATTGTTTGTTTGATTAGATTCGAGAATGCAGACACCTTTATTTTTAAATCCAAAAATGACGTATCCGCTAAAACCATTTTTTCCAATTGCAACAAAATCAGGGTTGTAGGCACCAATTTCATCAAATCTCGCTTTAATCACCGGCTGATTGCCAACCTTGCCTAAATTGATAAATCTTGCCAGAGCATTTTGTGAAGATTTCCATGGATTTTGCCCTGCAGGCAGCAAGTCCCAGTTGAGCTTGATAATATTTGAGGGCAACCATGTGTAGAAATTATCATCAAAAACATGACAGCGTTGAAAAATTTCAATAAACATTTGTGCGCAATTTGCCGCTTTTTCAAAATCAGTTTTCGTATTTTTAAATGGACCGGCTACTACCAATATTTTTCCAGATGCTTGTTTTATTTCAATTTCAGTTGCATATGGAGCGATTTTGGTTCTTTGGTATCTTTGATAGGGAACATCAGTAACTTTAGTTTTCTCAATCGTTTGATTTCTACCTGCAAACTCTTTCCATGTCCATTGAATTTGCCTGCTAGCTATTTCTTTGGGTACATTTTTATTGATAATTTCATAGCCATCTGCATTAATTTTGCAGGCCCTACCAATGTCTTTGCTTGGCAATAATTTTTCTCCAGCAATCAAGGGCTTAGTGAATCCAATTTTTTGTAAGTCCTTTAATATATTTGGGTTAACCTCGAGTCCAATATAAAAGTCTTTATTTTTTGGAATATGCTTAAGGTACTTTTCAATACTTCGAATTTTCTTAGTTATTAACATTGGCAACCTTTTTTGCTAGCAACGGTAAATTTGTTCTAATTAATGTAATCATCATGACAGAAGAGCATTGATCAAGCAATAGGTGCGCCCCTTAAAGAAAGCGCTCCATAGTTGCCATTTGGCAGAATCATCTTGCATTCTGCATGCCGATTCTTCTTTAATCTGTACAGTCCTTGCATATCCTGATAGTCTGCCGGAATCGTCTATAGATGAATCAATCGGTTATTTCGAAATACCATATATTATGATTGTTGACATGAGGGCCGGTGGGTCCGGTCAATAACTGTCAGATTTTAAAAATCATTTCCTATGCGCGACCTACGATTTCTACTTAAGACCCACTACACCCGGAGTCGAGCACTCGTAATTGGGATTGATAAGTACTCAAATGCGTCTCCGCTCGAATACGCCGTATCAGATGCGGATGAGTTTCGCCATGCACTTGTTGATTCTCTCGGCTTTGAGCATGAAGACATTACATATCTAGTCAATGAAGCAGCTACTCGACAAGCAATCCTGAAGGCATTTCTTAGATTCTCAGCTGATGATATCGATGTGGATGAGCGACTAATCGTCTTCTACGCTGGTCACGGCCATACGCGCACTGGATCGCGTGGTGACATTGGATATCTTGTCCCGCACGATGCAGATATGTTGGATTTTTCGACGTTTATTCGTTGGGACGAATTCACAAGAAACTCCGAGCTTGTTCGAGCCAAGCACATCCTATTCATCATGGATGCGTGTTATGGTGGTTTGGCGTTGACAAGAAGCATTGGTCCTGGCGGCGTACGTTTTTTAAAAGACATGATGCTTCGACACTCGCGGCAGGTACTTACTGCGGGGAAAGCAGATGAAGTCGTAGCAGATTCTGGCGGACCACTACCAAACCACTCGGTTTTTACCGGCTATCTACTGGAGGGAATCAGAGGGAAAGCCGCCACGGAACACGGCGTAATTACAGCAGCCGGTCTGATGGCATATGTGTATAACCGAGTTGCCACTGACAAGAATTCAAACCAAACCCCGCACTACGGCCACTTTGATGGTGATGGCGACGTAATTCTGGTAGCTCCTGACCTTTCTGCTTTAGAAGCTTCAGAACAACGAGACGACGATCGTTTAGTAAGCATTCCATTTGCAATGGATGAGCCAGAGGAAGAAGGCGTCACTGAGAAGGTGAAACGAGCAAAAACACTGCTTTCAAACGATTCGAGTTCAATTGAACTGCATGACTTGCTTGCGAGTGAAGTTCGCCGTTTTCTTTCGATCACATCAGAAGATAGCTTTCCAACTTCTGGACAATTCACAAAAGAGGAATTACTTGATCGAATCAGTAGATATGAAGCTGCATCAAGTGATTTATCTTTACTGCTTGCGTGCATCGCGCATTGGGGAAAAGCTATCCATACCAGCACACTGCAGAAGTGCATTGCTCGCTCTAGTGATCGCCTTGAATCTCGTGGTGGACTCACCATTTGGCTAGAGCTTCGCTGGTATCCCTTAATCCTAGAGCTCTACACAGCAGGTATCGCGGCAATAGATGCTCAACGCTACGATAATCTTGCTACCCTCTTTTATACTCCGCTACCGAGTAG
>CAZATL010000045.1:0-6453 GCA_964488055.1 uncultured Gammaproteobacteria bacterium
TTTTTTTGCTGACATATTGGCAAGTATACTCCTACTTCCCAAGTCGTGCCTGATTCCAGTCGCCCAGAAAGCATTGTTTCCATGGTAGGCCTCCCCCATAAGTTGCAGCCATGGTGCTCACCATGACAAAAGATTGGTAAAAGCTACTTATATATCAAGCCAAAAAATAGTTTGAATTGTCTCGCAAATCTTTGTTTATGTTAGACTGATAATGTGAAGGGTTAATCGTTATTTCGATGGTTATTATTGGGATATATTACCTATCTGTGCAGAAATACATATGAATGATGCTTTCCTACAAACTAAAAAAGTAAATAGCACTGATGAGTCTCAAACAAATGTTGATGTAAATTTGTTATCTAGTAATTATCTTCATTATCTCAAGTTTCATTTCCTTAGTATCATTTTGGAAGTGCTTATTGTGCTACTTGTTATTATGGGTAGTCTCTTATTCGAACTCACCAAGAGAGGTGTTCTGCTCCAAAATAATATACTGAATTTGGAACTTATAAATGTTGTTATCGAGAGAAGTATTTATGTGACATTTGTGATGGTCTTTCTGTATAGTACTTTGAGGACGGGTAAATTTATCTTGCAAGTAATAATCTTTCGTTTAAAAACCACAAATACTATCAGTGGCTTACCTGTACTAAATATCACAAACGATATTTTCTTTATTATTGCTGGAATACTGGTGGCACTACCTATTCGCCCTGTTTTGCAAAGTGTTTATCTCGGAGAAGAGAAGCCAGAGTTCTCGCAAGCATTTGTTCGTTTTGATTCGTTACCGTCTATCTACATCCTACTATTCCCAACCATCGTGCTACTAGTACTTATCATAAGATACAAATACGGTTGGGAGAGGTTAGTACATATCGGAATTGTAATCGCAGTCTTAGCACTTGTAACAATATTCAATAGTTTGCCAAATTTTGACGCTAGGGTGTATGAAAGTCGAGCTAGTTGGATCACGAAAAACTGGGATAAGCAAGGAGATGACGCAGAGAATGCCCTAAGAGATGCTGCGACAGACCAAGAAAGAGCTTACTCGTTTTACTGGATGGGCGTTGCGGAAAACCGCAAAAACAATCCCAACAAAGCAATTGAGTATCAGAAAAAAGCTATTGAGCTGCTCCCAGACTATGCTGCTGCACACGCCTCTTTGGCAAACGGATATCTTAGAGTAAGTGAGCTGGATAATGCGCTGAAACATGCAAATAAATGCGTGGAGTATGATCCAAAATATGCGTGGTGTTATCAAGCATTAGCAAACTACTACCTAGTCACAGGCGACCTCACAATGGCAATATCATATGCCAAGACAGCCGTTGATTTGGATCCAAAAAGTGATGAATTGCAGAATATGCTGCAATATTTGCAAACACAAAAAATCAAGTAAAAAATGACGCTCCTGCGAGGCATTAGCCTCGAGGTATCAACACAAGGAGCCTGCCCTGAGTAGTTCGGCAAAACTCACTATAAACTACGTCGAAGGGTCATCCTGAGCCTAGAGTTTACCCTGAGCTAAGCCGAAGAGAAGAATCCATTGTTACGACGCAAATGCGCCCTGGGTATTAAACCCCAAATTTGTACAATAACAATTCGGATTACTTCAGCTAAGGCGCGCTTCCTAAACCAGTCCTAGATACACTTCTCTAGAAAAGCAGCTTGATATACTATCTCAACGTCGGTTCTTACTGCGATTATTTGATTTAGAGATCGAGTATGCTGGTTATGTTAATTTACCTTTATAAATATGATTAAATTTGTTGAAGGTTTTCAGCTAGAAGTTCCTCGACCAAAACTGGAAGAGATGTATAAGCAAGCTTTTCCTGAAAATGGCTCCATAAGTAAAATATCATTTATTAAAGCTGGTCGTTTTAACACTACATATAAAGTCTATTCGGAAAACAAAAACCCAGTGATCTTCCGTATTGCTCCTAAATCTGATATGGAGATATATACACATGAAAAGTACTTACTTCGACACGAATATGAAGTGCAACCATTTCTTTCTCCGATTGCGCAGCTTGTACCCCGGATACTCTTTGCTGATTTCACGAGAAATATCATTGATAGAGATTATGCAGTTATATCCTATATAGATGGTATTAGCGGTGATAATATTTCTGTGGTAGATCTTCCGGAAAAAGATGAATTATTTGTATGGGAGCAATTAAGCGAAATATCGTCAAAAATTGGCACATCAAATAATAGTTTGTTTGGATTCCCGCAACCTAGCCCCAAATACTTGAAATGGAGCCAAGCAATTTGTGGAATACTAGTTGGGATGATTCGCGATCTAGATCGCTTCTCTCTCCCTTCAGATTATCCTAAGGAATTGGCTCGCCTGATCCCAAAGCATACACACGCGTTAGATATTATCGAAACACCGCAACTAGTTCACGGTGATTTGTGGCCCAAAAATACCATTCTTTCTGAAAATGGATACGGCATCATTGGCATGCTAGATTCTGAAAGGGCGTTTTGGGGTGATCAAAAAGCTGAATGGATAATTCCAGGAAAATCTTTTGCACAAGAGTCTGCAAAAGATGGGTATGTATTTCGATGTGGATTATTTTCAGAACATTTTACCCAGATACCCGAACCTATTGCAAATAAGTTTCAACCAAAAAATAGTTTCGAAATAATCAGAAATCAAATTTATCTGGGCATATATCTCACCCAACGCATCCTTGAGTCACAACGGTTCCCCAGGAAAGAGCCTTGGATCAATGATGAGTTCAAAAAAGTTATCGAACACTTATCATAAAGTATCATTAAGAGGTTCACACAATGCGCTTTTTGCCATTTCAATATATTGATCCATTTTCGCTATAAGGTGGGGGTCTGTTTCTGGGTTTGTATTGTCTTTATTTGTACATGCCCCTGAATTTACTCCGTTTCCTCGAGTCAGCGCTTGGGTCGCGAACCACTTCGGATAGAATTCCACCGCAAAGTCAGGATCGTCTGGCCAGAATCTGAAGATGTATGCGCCACTGAATCCTTTTGACATCCATAGTTGACGAGCATTCTCAATACTAGTGGGTTTTTTTCTTGGTTCCGCTCTTGTAATATGTTGGGCTAGATACTCCAGCAACGCTATTGATTGTTGTGATAGTAAAGAGGTTTCCCCAAGATACGAATCCAGTCTTTTTCGTATTTCATCTTTATCAAGTGGCAAAAATCGATTAGTGGTTGGATCTACGACTCTATCAGTATAGACCTGCTCCAACTTACTATACTGTGATGATAGATCTGCGAGCATATCACACAAGTGGAGATTCATTTGCGGAGTAGCAAACAACTGTCGGGGATACTTTAGTGATATAAGGCTTCCCTCAGCATTTGTATCAAGTGAATGCAATTTTGGTCGAATTGTGGATGAATTATTGTCGCTAAAACCTTTTATAAAATCAGCAAAAACTGGTGTAAATGGCTCAAAATACACCATTCGATAGTAGGGGTCTCTTCTGTCTGATGAGGTAGCTGGTTGTCGCGATCGTAGATACTCCTCGTCCAAACAGCAAACATGTGCATGCAACCTCTTTATAGTATGGCATCCGTATGCATCATCTTCAGGATTGAAGCCTATACCTACATATGCTTCCACACAATCTGGCATGACTAATGCTCGATCTATTATTCTTCGATTAGCACTAAAAAAACGATCTCTTTCTGAAGGTTGTAGATCGCCAATCAAATGCGGGTCTGAAGGGCCCAAAGCAAAGAGCGTTACATCTCGATCACACCATGGGAGATCATTTTCTATTGCCACAAGTTCTAGTCCAGTTTCCTTTACGCGCTCACGGTAGAAAAACGGCATACAGTTTATCAACTCACCATATGGCATTGTATCTGGAAAATGCGCCTTCCTTATATATCTTGGTTTCATTGTCTGCCTTAACATCCTTTCTTTGTGTAGGTGTGCACCTCGGAGCAGTGGGTTCTCGTTACTCATGCTTATATAAAATGATGTTTGGACTGTATTATACACCCAAACATGGCTACCGACACTTCTGTTGGGTAGGATGACAGTGGGAATTACTGTCACCAATATTATTGACTGTTATATGAGTGACATGTCATGGATTTTTGCTTCGTGGATTATAATGAATACGTGGATACCAACACTCTGATACAGATCAAAAATAATTTTCTTTCAGTTTTACAACAAGCTGCATCTGGACAGCAGACATCACTGCCATTTATCAGGCATCAGCTGCCCAAGATACCCCTCGTCAAATCCGGCGATACTTTCCAGGTGCTTGTGATCGGTGGAAGTGTATGCCAAAAAGCTACAATGAAAAAAGATGGAGATGAGTTGAAGATAATTAGTCACCATGAGCTGTCGCTTCCTCCCTTTCTCACTAGAGATGATTTCATGACATTTTTGGGGGCATATATCTCGAGAGATGCGGAGGTGATTGCTTTGAACCTTGCCTATCCTCTCACCCCTACCCTGCGCGGTGGAATGCTTGACGGCATACTCCGATCAGGCTCAAAAGAAAATACTTTTGATGGACTTGTGGGTATGCAGGTGGGAGATGAAATCGAAAAATACATGAAAAATACGCAAGCACGAGACATAAAAGTGTGCGTAGCCAACGACGTGATATGTCTCCTTATGTCTGGACTTACAAGAAATGAGTGGAGTGATATCGCAGCTGGAATCGTCGGCACTGGACTGAACTTTGCGATCTTCCTTGACGAGCATGTAATTGTCAATCTCGAATCTGCAGATTTTACTAATTTCCCACAGTCTCAAGAAGGGAAGGAAATTGACAAACTTTCCGTATCACCTGGCACGGCGCTATTTGAGAAAGAAACATCTGGCGCATACATCTACAAACACTTCAATCTACTTGCAAAAAAAAGAAACATGCATGTGGAGAATGTAAACTCAGGTGAAGAGTTGAGTAAGTTGTTAACTAACGAAAATATAGAAGTCGCAGCACTAGCACGCGAGGTGTATGACCACTCTGCTTCACTTGTTGCTGTACAAATGGCTGGGATCCTAGAGTTTGCCAAACGTGATCTGACATTTATCATGCAAGGGAGTCTTTTTTGGAAAGTTGATGAGTATAGAGAATCTGTTGATCACTTCGTCAGCAAGCTTACACCTAACTACCATGCAACCTACAAACAGGTCGTGCAAAGTGATCTAATCGGCGCTGCAAGACTAGTATGTTGATTTTGTTTTTATAACTATTTAGCAAAATAACTCATTACCCGTTCATCTCGTCATCTCGACTCCATGAATCAGCCAAGGACTGATGATTGGGTGGAGAGATCTCTTATTGTAAACTTTCAAAATATTAAGATTTAAATCCCCATAGATCTCTCCACCCTCAACAAGTTGAGGAGTCGAGATGACGCTGGTATATATGGTAAGTCAAGGGAAAGAGTTGCATTTTAGCGAGTAAGAATGGCGTCGATGATTATTGCGCTTCGACTAATCAATCAAGTACAATCATCTATATGCCCACATCCTCAAAGACTAAAACTCTCACAGATGTCGCCTACTCACAAGCTGTCGCAAACCTTCTCAAAAACCAAACATCCTACGGTATGATGGCTGCGCGCCGCGGGGAAGACATGGAGAAAGAGACATACGCCTCTCTTTATCCTCGAGATATCGGCGTCTCCACACTCGGCATGCTTGCGTCAGATAATGAGGAGCTCATTGAGCTTGCCAAACGCTCACTCATAAGTCTTGTTCCTTCACAATCTGACAGAGGACAATTCCCCCAGAACTATGTCCCCGAGAAGAAGGAGGTCCACTGGTGGATGCCAGGGACGATTGATGGCACACTCTGGTGGGCAATCGCTTTTCTTGAATATGTCAAGAAGACGCAGGATCAGAAGTTTTATGAAGCATATAAACCAAATCTTGACCGCGCATTTACTTGGCTTACCTATCAGGACACGAATAACGATAACTTGCTTGAACAAGGAGAAGCCTCGGGGTGGGATGATGAGATGCCAAGACAAGGGACAGTGCTTTACACAAATGCCCTTTGGTACTGGCTCATAATGCTTCGCATCGAAGTTGAGAAGCGCGACGATCTTACTATGATAAAGCAGCAAATATATGAAGGAGTGAACACACTCCTTTGGGTACACAAAGGAGATGATCGTGGGGCGGACTACGTCCCCGACAATGACTACACGAAGTCAATGATATACGCAGGTACGATGATCGAATACTCAAACTCGCAAGTCGTCTATGCACCGTACTACCTGGGTTACTCGTCGCATCGCTCCTACGAGATGCGATGCGAGACATACGGCAATATCCTCGCCTGTCTCACAGGACTAGCGGACGCAAGGAAAGCCAAGCTTATCACTGATTTCATCATCAGATCGGGTACGAATCTCCCCTATCCTATCAAAGCACTTTATCCACCGATCTATCCTGGCGAACCTGACTGGAGACAGTACATGACAAAA
>CAZATL010000046.1:0-6442 GCA_964488055.1 uncultured Gammaproteobacteria bacterium
CATATGATCTTGAGATTCTGAAGGAGGTTGGGTACGTGAATGGCATCGAAAACTATAGTAGATACTTCGATGGAAGGCGACCTGGCGACCCGCCATGGAGTCTTATTGATTACTTTCACAAAGCATATGGGGATGAATTTCTGGTTTGCATAGATGAAAGTCATATGACTATCCCACAGATAAGGGGCATGTACAATGGTGACAACTCGCGCAAAAAAACACTTATCGAGTACGGCTTCAGGTTACAGTCTGCACTTGACAATAGACCTCTGAAGTTCGAGGAATTTTACCCGAAGAGCCCTCACTTCATATACATTTCTGCCACACCAAGTGAATGGGAACTCGATATGGCGAAGGCAGAAGCAAAGAGAGTTCCGAGTTCCAAGTTCCAAGTTCCGAGTAAATTGGGAGTGGTGGAACAATTGATTAGACCGACAGGGATTATTGATCCAAAGATTACTATCAAGCCGTCCAAATCCGAAATAGAAGATGTCATAAACGAAATCCAGACAAGGGCAGAGAAAAAGGAAAGAACTCTTGTCACTACGCTTACCAAAAAGACTGCAGAAGACCTGACAGAATTTCTGAAAGAAAAGGGAATAAAGGCTGCATACCTGCACTCCGATATATTGACACTAGAGCGCTCTGATATCCTAGACAATCTCCGCAATAATACCTATGACGTGCTAATAGGAGTGAACTTGCTTCGTGAGGGATTGGATCTGCCAGAGGTGACGCTTGTTGCCATACTGGACGCCGACAAGGAAGGCTTTCTTCGCTCTCGCACATCACTTGTCCAGACCATGGGTAGAGCTGCTCGTAACATAGATGGAGAGGTCATACTCTATGCCGACAAAATGACAGACAGCATCAAATATGCAGTGGAAGAGATAGAGAGGAGACGCAAGTATCAAAGTGATTACAATGCCAAAAACGGAATCACGCCAGAAAGCATAAAGAAGGCAATCAGAGAACGAATAGTCGAGAAAGAAGAAACATCGTCAGATGATGTGGCGAAGAAGGCTCTTTCAGAAGGCAAATTCAACTATTCATATCTGGACACGATCAAATCAGATGGGATGACCCCATACGACAAAACAAAATTACTAAAAAAGCTCGAACGCGAGATGAAGAAACGCGCAGAGATGATGGACTTTGAGGCTGCGATCGCCATAAGGGAGAAAATAAAAGCAGTAAACACTAATTAATCTTCTGATCTTTTTTCTGCATGAATCCTCTCTGAAGTCTGATATTTTGGAATAGATTTCCTACAAGTACCCAAGTTTGTCTCAAGTACATCCACGCATCAGCCACAGGTTTTGTGTGATGCATAAGATTCTTGGAGATTTTCTCGAGCTCCAGCTTTTGGTCACCTTTCGAAATAGTGATGCTGTGCGCGAATCTGTATAGATCTTCGTCACGATATGTCAGCTCGTAGTTGTTCATCATGAAGAAGATGCTTGTCACAAATATTGATATGCGTTTGTTGCCGTTATAAAATGGATGAAGCTTGTTTATGAAGTAGAAATAGCAAGCTGCCTTGTCAAATAGACTGACATAAAGATCTATGCCATCATATGTCTTTCTTGGTATGGCTAGAATTGACTCAATCTTTTCGTGATTGCACAGTGCGATGTCTGGGAGTGGATCATCAAGGTTTTTGAAGAATGTTCTATATTCGTCGATTATGACAATGAGATCTTCCTTCGTGAGGTAGCGGATTGGTTTCATTCAAAGGCAAGTTTGCGAAATGTTTTTTTGTACTTCTTTAGTGTTTTGCGTGCAGACACGCGAAGTTTCTCCTGATCATTCTGGAGTGGGGTATGATTTTTCTTTTGCTCGATTTTCTTTTTTCGAGAAAAGATACTCACTATGTCTATCTGTGGCAGTTTGTCCATGACTTTTCTCATAATGCATATTCTATATCAAAGAAGTACAAAGTAAAAGAGGTGAATAAGTAAGCATATCTCACATGAGACTACTAATACAGTCTATATAGAGGTATAATTAGCGCCCCAAATGATAACAACCATAAAAGTACGCGGAGCTCGCGTCCACAACCTAAAGAACATTGACGTCGACATCCCGAAAAATACATTTGTCGTCGTGACTGGAGTCTCGGGATCTGGCAAGTCCTCATTTGCCTTTGATACAGTGTATGCCGAAGGCCAAAGAAGATATGTCGAGAGTTTGTCCGCATATGCAAGACAGTTTCTTGGCATCATGGACAAGCCTGATGTTGACATGATCGAGGGACTATCTCCTAGTATCTCAATTGACCAAAAGACTGTCAGTCACAATCCAAGGTCAACTGTTGGTACGATAACAGAAGTCTATGATTACCTTCGCGTACTATTTGCCCGAGTCGGCCACCCACACTGCCCCAAAGACGGATCAGAGATCACAAAACTATCATCAGATCAGATAGTCGATAAGGTGATAGAAGAAATAAGACGTGCATGCCTGCAGAACAAACTAGCGCCACAGGAGTTCACAATTCTGTCGCCAGTCGTTAGACAAAAAAAGGGAGAGTTCTTAGATCTTTTTGAGAATCTTCTTGAGAAGGGATATCAGACTGTGATAGTGGACGGACTGCCAAAAAATCTAAATGATGACATTCCACTACTGAAGAATAACAAGCACGACATACTTGCTCTCATAGACACAATCCATGCTTCGCACAAAGAACTCAAGACTGCCCATTTCGTCGACAATCTTCGACCAAGACTCACTTCATCTGTCGAGCAGGCACTAAAGCTGTCAGATGGCCTACTCATACTCCAGTACCACGATATATACAAACAACTCCAGGAGAGTGATGAGGTAAAAAGTGGCAAGAAAAAGAAACTCTCTCCTACTCTTGTCGAGACACTTTACTCTGAAAAGTTTTCATGTCCACTTTGTGGATTTTCGCTATCTGAAATCGAGCCACGAATGTTCTCATTCAACTCCCCACTTGGTGCATGCGAGACGTGCCGAGGTCTTGGCACAGTGAACAAAGTTGATGCAGATCTACTATTTGCGCCAAAACTGTCGATAAATGAAGGTGGAATACTTCCTTTCACAAAGCTATTTTTTGCTGAAACCTGGTATACACGTCTAATAAAGGCAGTCTGTACACAAGAAGGTGTGAATGTGAATCTGGCGATCGAAAAACTCACAAAAGAGGCACGCGACATTGTGCTTTATGGCACAGACAAAAGCTATAGAGTGCAAGGAACAAACAGATTCGGTCGAGATACCGTGATACACGAAAAGTTTGATGGCATAGTAAAAGAGATCGAGCGCAGATACTACAACACACAAGGGGGGAGCGGACCTGAAGAGGGGTCATGGGACCTGGGCAAATATATGCGTGAGGAAGTGTGTGCCTCGTGTGATGGTCTGAAGCTCAAAAAGGAAGTGCTTGCTGTCACAATCGACGACTTTAACATTGCACAGATCTGCAATCTGTCTGTGAAGGACGTCATAGAGTACAGCAAAAGCGGACTCCCAAAAATTTTGACGTCATATGAAGCGCAGATAGCAAACCCAATACTGAAGGAAATCATCACAAGACTGCAGTTCCTGGATAATGTAGGACTTGGTTATCTCACCATAGCCAGGAAAGGCAAGACCTTGTCAGGAGGTGAGCTCCAGCGCATCAGACTAGCTAGTCAGATAGGTACTGGACTGACTGGTGTGCTATATGTCCTTGATGAGCCGTCCATTGGCCTTCATCCCAAAGATGTAGCAGCACTCATTGAGACTCTGAAGCATCTCAAAGATATAGGCAATACACTGGTCATCGTGGAGCACGACGAGGAGACCATGCGAGCTGCGGAGCATATCATCGAGCTAGGACCTGGTGCTGGCAAGCACGGCGGAGAGCTAGTATTTGCGGGTAGCATCCCAGAAATTATAAAAAGCAAAGATTCGCTCACAGGTCACTACCTATCAGGAGATAAAAAAGTAGAAGCTTCAATCAAACCACTTGATAAAACAAAAGGTGAGATCATCTTACACAAAGCAAGCGAATTCAACCTAAAGAATGTTACGCTCAAGCTCCCACTTGGCAATCTTATAGCAGTGACTGGTGTCTCTGGATCTGGCAAATCCACTCTCATCACAGAGACCCTTTATCCATCTCTCCAGTACCACCTGCATGGGCACTTCGCAGGCTTCACAGGGATATACGAGAGACTAGAGGGATTTCACTATATTGAACGAGTTTATCTGGTTGATCAATCGCCTATCGGTCGAACTCCTAGGTCAAATCCTGCCACATATATAGGATTCTTTGATCCAATACGTGACCTTTTTGCGTCAACAACTGATGCTAAGGCGAGAGGATTTGATAAAGGTAGGTTCTCATTCAATGTCAAGGGTGGTAGATGTGAGAAGTGTCAGGGAGCTGGCGTCATCAAAATAGAAATGCAGTTTATGTCTGACGTGTATATCACATGTGATGTGTGTGCAGGCCGTAGATACAACAGAGAAACACTCGAGGTGCAATTCAAGGGTAAGAATATCTTCGACATACTAAAGATGACAGTGGATGAAGCAGCAGATTTCTTCATCAGTTTTCATCATATTTATCCGAAGCTTCAGTTTCTGCAGGAAGTGGGACTTGGGTACATACAGCTTGGTCAAGCCGCACCAACCTTCTCTGGAGGTGAGGCTCAGCGCATAAAGCTAGCAGATGAACTCTCACATGGTGGAGCAGGTCGAACACTCTACATACTCGACGAGCCAACGACAGGACTACACTTCGCCGATGTGCAAAAACTTCTAAATGCGCTTGTAAAACTCACAGACCAAGGCAACACGGTCATTGTCATAGAGCACAATCTTGATATAATACGACATTGTCAGTATGTGATCGATATGGGACCTGATGGGGGGGATGCCGGTGGACAAATACTCTACCAAGGCGAGCTATCAGGACTCAAAGAAATCAAAAAATCACATACTAGGAAGTTTTTATAAGGAGAGTAATATGAATAAAGAAGGTATTTTAAATCCTGCAATTTTGTTTCAAAATGTAAGTACGAGATATGGACTTAAAAGAGCTTGGGAAGGACATTCGATTACTACAGGTGTGCTTGCATCACGTCTAAAAAAAACCGAGCAGTGGGCAAGAGGAATTACTTCCGCAAGAATTGCTTCGAGCATAAGAACATTGGGTTGCTTTCACCTGGAAAAAGGTGTTGTAACCCCAACAACTGTAACAACCGTACTATCACCAGAGAAAGTTACAAGATGTTTTACGTGTCAAGCAAAAGAGATACTTGGACACTGCCCAGTACCTACATCAGTCGTACCTGCAAACAGCCGACCAAAAGGACATAACGTTTTCACGCGTCCTAGTAATATTCCACTAAGTGAAAGATTTATGCAAAGGCCTGTACATAATTGGATGAAATCGATTAACCTGGAAGACAGAGTCGACAGAGGTATAAGAGATCATTTTTACCACCTTGGAAGGGTTAGGGCTCAAGCAGAGGCTGATTTCAGATGGCCGAAGATAAACAGACGAACTAAACCCTTAAAAACTAGGCATTGGACTGAATAAAGATTGTATTGTGTCGCTAGCATGATAATTCCAAATACCCACGAAGAGCTATTGTCTGTCACTCCCACAACAGGTATATATATCTACAAATCTGGGGAGACCCCGATATATATAGGTAAGGCTGTGAATCTCAAGGCGAGACTTCTCTCTCATGAACAAAATGCAAAACTTGACGCAAAAGAGGCACAGATAGTGAGTACAGCAGACACTATTGAGCTCATATATACACCATCTGAATTTGCTGCGCTACTACTTGAGGCCAGTCTTATCTCTAAATACCAGCCAAAGTTCAATGTCAGATGGAGAGACGACAAAAGCAATCTGTATGTGAAAATCACAGTGAAAGATGAGTACCCGAAAGTATTGATCACACGTAAGGAAAACGATGGCAAATCGCTATATTTTGGTCCATTCAGTTCCACTCACTCTGCAGAGAGTCTGCTTCGAAACCTACGTAGGATAATACCTTTTTGCATGCAGAAAAAACTGGCCAGCAGAGCATGCTTCTACCATAAAATTGGTCTCTGCGATCCGTGCCCGAGCGACATAAGCAAAATGATAGATGGAGAAAAAGAAAAATGTAAAAAAGTATACAAATCAAACATTCGATCACTCATAAGTGTATTGTCAGGCAAAAGTGAAAAGGTGATAAATCTCCTCAAGAAAGAAATGAGAGCACACACTAAAGAACAAAGTTATGAGATGGCAATAAAGTCGCGAGACACCTTGCGCAGACTCGAGTTCTTGGTGCTTTATGGCAGAATAGAAAGTGAGATGTCTGATATGGAGGACAAATCAGAAGAGAGCGTAGTGGCACTTCTATCTATCCTAAAGCCATTTTTCACAAATCTCAATAACTTGGGTAGAATGGAGACATACGACAACTCT
>CAZATL010000047.1:0-6364 GCA_964488055.1 uncultured Gammaproteobacteria bacterium
GCAAGTTCACGATTTTTAGCAGCATACTCCCAGAGCTTTTGAGTACTGCTATAGACCGTGTGCTCTGTTGCGACATCTGGCAGTCTCTCATAGTCTCTATAGTAGTAAGGGTATGATATTGCGAACTGATCCATGTCATTGTAGATAGTCCATTTTAGCTTCCGGAGGAGTCCGAGCGCGTCGGCCGGCGCTCCATTACCACAACCACTTCCTGTCTCCGGGTCACAATTCGCACCACCGACGTGCGCATAGAGTGGATTATTTCCCCACTCACGAAGTATATTTATGAAGTGTACTCTCGCCGATCTTATTGGCCCAATTGGCTTGGCATCTTGGCAATAGAACATACTTAATGTTCTCGTTACACCACCCTCAGACACTGCCTCGTATACAACATCGGCACTTGATATACCAGACTGTGGTCTTGAATCGGCATGATTCTCGATGACAACTGCCAGAGGTCTGCGCTTCTCCCACGCTGCTTTTGCTGTTTTACCATACATTACTCCATTTATTGGACATTCTTCTGTCGCGGGTTCTGATGGGGTGACTTGAGTTTGTGGTTTATCACTACTCGCTTGAGGGCCATTACCACCCATACCAGTGCCTCCTAGTACCTGTGAAGCTACTACATATGATCCGGCAGTAGCTATAGCGTACAAAACAAGGGCAAACAAAACAAGATTTTTACTACTCATATAGATAGGCATTCTAAACTTTTATTTGTAGACAGTCAAATGATAAATATGGATCATACTTGCAGAACACAATGGCATGACATACACTATCAACTATTCTTACTAATCCAAAGTGTAAAAAATAAATATGTCTCGTAAAACAAAGGCCGACAAAATCGCAAATAGCATTAGGCAGCTTCGCAATAGCGAAGCAAAACAAACAACTCAAAAGACTGATGACTCACAGTTTGGATCCATGTCAGGAGTTGACGCGGTAAAGACTTTTGTCACTTCCCTTTTTGTGGTGTCACTTATCACGCTAGTTTACGTTCTTCAGATAAGAGGATATATTGGCTAGTCGCTCTTTGCGCGAAGCCCAATGTCACATACTTTTTTGCTTTCTTTCGCCCCATTACCAAACTGTGTAACCTTAAAAAGCGATAGTTCTTCAACAAGTACATGTACGTCAGTATCAGTTTTTCCGAGTTTATTTTTCAAATGAGTATATTGCTGCTTTGATGGTATTTTGTATCTTGCAATTGCAAGTCTCGCTTCGTCGTCTGGTGCCGAAACACCAACTTGAGCAAATGCATCCTCGAGAGTTCTAATAAGCCTTGTATATTTGGCGTCACGTTGGAATATGAGAAATATCTCTATTCGTGAGCTTATCTTGACAGCATATTTTATGGAGAAAAGCTCAAATGCATCATACTCAAAAAGCGCATCTTGGATCTTGGTTGATAGTTTTTCGACAAGATCGTGCTCTACATTGTTCCACGTATAGAGAGGTAGGATGTAGCCATTTGGCTCATACCACAAGAACTCCTTGTAGTCGTCAAATAGCTTGACCGTCTCTTTTTCGATGTCCTTTTTGTTCTTGTCTGTTAGATTAATTGCTAAGCAAAGCTCCATATTTGGCAATAGTTGAACTTGATAACGACACAAACAGCTTTGTGACCACTTTCACACGCGCTCCAACAAGTTTTGCATGATCCTTCTTTTTCTCAAGCATTTTATCATTTTCTGATACTGCAATGTACTTTGGACACGTCATGAGAACCAGATCTCTATACTCACGATCACGATCACTTTTAGCGAAATATGGCATCTTAATGACAAGATCAACACTTCGCAAAGATGACAATACAGTTGACCTCTGTGTCTGGTTGTGGAATGGGTCTCTTTTCTTTTGTTCTTTTATGAAGGCGTCGCTTTCTAGAGCCACAACTAGAGTGTTCCCAAGTGCTTTAGCTTTTTCCAGGAATTTGACATGGCCCAAATGAAGTATGTCGAAACACCCACCCACAAGAACAATGGTTCGTGTTTTGTGATCTCCAAGGAAATGTCGTAGGTCAGAAAAATTTACTATCTGTGCATTTGGTTCATTTGTCATTCTGGCGTATTATATAACAATATATAGAGGCTTGTGCCTGTTTAGACAATATGTCTAAATATTTGCACAAGAAAAAACTCGTTGAGAATAGCTGATGAATTTTTTCTTATGTGACACAATTTGTGCTAGACTTTCACTGTCATGAAACTCGAATCAGAAATAGTAAAAGAAACAAACGCAACGCTCATCATTGGCAACCCTAAGGTGCTCATTGTCCATTACTTGGCTACAGAACTAAGGAAGAGCGATGTGACTGTTCTACTATCAAGCTATATACCAAATCAAATACCTGAGAACGTCAATAGAATATTTTGCTTTTCAGAAATAACCGAAATCATGCAAGATTTTGAGAAATTATCACACGCAAAAAACATAATTTTTGTATGCGTGGTGAGCAGGCCACTCGACAAAAAGACCGAATACACGCTCTATTTCATGCTAAAACATAATGCACATGTGAAAATGGCATTCATTCCTCGTGGTGAGCATGAAATAAGCATCGTCGTCCACAAGCTTCTGATGCTCACTTTCTCAAAGGACACAAAGCATGATGTCATTCACGCTAGACCGGACCCTATTTATCACAAAGATAGCAAAAAAATGGCAGTGTCTGATATCGAGATCGATAGAAGTAGAGGTACCCCTTTCTACATCAAGATACTCAAAAACCCAAAAGGCACAATACTGTTATTCTTTCTTTCCATAGTACTTATACATATGGCATTCATCTTGCCATTTGTAGCATCGCTTACGATATTCGGATATCAACTTCTTACTAAAGTCTCGAGATTTGAGGGTGTTTTGCCAGCATCTGACAGGCTCTCTACGAGAGGCAAGTCACTTTTTAGTCTTTCTAAACAGATGTATTCGCCTGTCAAAAGAGGCTGGTTGTTTGTGGGGCTTGCGAAGTATGCAGATAGTGTTTTTGACATCATGAGCTCAATAATTGATCTTGAAGAAACGGCAAGGCAGGCAAGGGATGACGTTGGAATAATGATATCAAGAATGCTAGATCCAGGTTCTGACGACACAGACCAGATATATCTACGCAAAGAATCACTGAAAGCAAATATTACCAAGATCCAAAACAACCTTGTTACCCTTGAAGCCAATTTACCCAAGTCAGTGATAGATGGCTATGCACTGGAAGAAAAATTTACCAAATCTCAAGAGTATCTTGAGATAGCAGAGACAGCTCTTGAGAGATTTGATGAGATATTTGGCAAGAATGAACCCAAAGTTTATGCTTTGTTTTTCGCAAACAACCACGAACTGCGACCCGGAGGCGGCTTCATAGGGTCATTTGCGCTTATCAAAGCTGAGAGTTTGAAGATAGTCGAGTGGAAAGTATATGACGTATACGACGCAGATGGACAACTCAAAGCTAGAGTGAGGCCTCCAGAGCCTATAAGCAAGTACCTGAAACAGCCTTTTTTCTTTCTTCGCGATAGTGCATTCTCGCCAGATTCTCCGACAAATGCCATCGTCGCCGAAGACTTCCTGACAAAGGAGCTTGGTATAAATCGACTTGACGGAGCTGTCACACTCACCTTTTCTAGTATCGAAAAGATAGTCCGCGACATAGGACCCATATATATCCCAGAATACAAAACAACACTAAATTATGAAAATGCATATTACAAAACGCAGTCACAGGCAGAAACTAACTTTTTCCCAGGGAGCACCGCAAAAAAGGATTTCCTTGACTCACTTTTTTCCGAAATTATACTCAAGTTCACCGAACCAGAAATAGCAGCAAAGATACTTTTGTCTGTGAGGTCGAGCTTCGACGAAAAACAGGTAGTGGCCTATATGAAAGATGTGTACCTTCAGGAAATACTTGACAAATACCAGTGGTCTGGAAGACAGATAAGTCCAGTCTGTGTTGATGCACAATCTATCACAAATGAGACCTGCAAGGCAATGTACATATACCCAGTTGAGGCGAATCTTGGCGTCAACAAGGCCAATGCATATGTCCTAAGAACATATGCCCTAAATACCAAAGTGTCAAGCGACGGTCAGATAGAGGGGGAGTTCGTAACGAAGTTTACAAATTCAAGCATAGAGGGCGTCGAGCCTGGTGGTCCATACAAAAACTATTACCAAATATACCTTCCACCAAAAACAACCATTTTGACTCTCAAGATAGACAACTCTATCGCATCATCATATGATGTAGAGAATACAAACTATACAAGAGTCGGATATTTCTTCACAGTCCCACAGAGCCAAAGCACCACAATCACGCTCAGGTTCAGACTGGATGGCACGCTACCACCAAGTGGTAGTACCCTGCAGGTCATAATCCAGAAGCAGGTAGGGCTCCCGCAGTCAGACCTCTCGTTGAGGTTCGGATTACCTACAAATTACGTCTACTCCTCCGCAAACTTTTCGCCCCTTGCTCTTCAGGACGTGCTTGAGTATAATTCCTCGGTCGACTCTGACAAAATTTACTACTTAAACTTTTGAAATAATGGGCAAAAACGAAATGACTAAACTTATCTGTGAACCACGTGCTAAATTTGGTAAGCAAAACAGAGCGCTTCGCAAATCTGGGTTTGTACCTGCCAACATATATGGCGAGGGTATGGAGCCAGTATCCGTCAGTCTCAAGGAAAAAGATTTCATGATTGCCTTCAAGCAAGCAGGCGAGACATCAATCATAGAATGTGAGATCGGTGGCGAGAAGATCCCAACACTCATATCAGACATTGCCATCCATCCAGTACTAGACAAGGTACTGCACGTAGATTTCCGCAAAGTAAACCTCAAGAAAAAGGTTGAAGTAGAGGTACCAGTTGTACTTATCGGCGAATCGCTCGCAGTCAAGACTATGGGCGGTGTTCTCTTGCAGCAGATGAATGAGATCGAGATAGTCGCATTGCCACAAAGCATACCCACAAACATTCAGATCGATATATCTGTTCTCAAGGAAATTGGTAGTGAAATAAAGATCCAAGATCTGACAAAGTCAGATGACTACGAGATCCTAGAGGACGGCGATCGCGTCATCGCATCGATCACTGCTCACAAAGAAGAATCAACAGAAGCACAAGTAGAGCGTACAGAGGTAGAGATCACGACAGAAAAGAAAGTCGAGGAAGGTGACGAGACTGAAGGTGCTGTCGAACCAAATGCTGAAACAGCCAAAAAGTCAGAGTCAACAGAAAAAACATCAAAGTAAAACTATTCATACTGCATTTTTCTTCACTATTTGCACAATTCATTTTGTGTGTTTTTACATCGCATAATAAGTTTTGCATGTGGTAGAATATGTGACTTATGGGAATCATCAAAAATGAGTTTGCACTCGCACTAAATCAGGTCGCACAAGAGAGAGGTATCGCACCAGACGAAGTCGTCAGTAGTATAGAGCAGGCAATAGTCGCTGCTTATATCAAAGAATATCCAGCCGAAGCCGACAAGGTGCTTGTCGCCAAGGTCAATAGAGATACTGGCGAAGCTCATATCTTTGAGGAAGAAAAAGACATCACACCCCCTGGATTTGGCCGAATTGCTGCTCAAACTGCAAGAAACGTAGTCATTCAGAAGATCCGCGAAGCCGAAAGAAAGACTGCTGTATCACACTACCAGGCTCAAGTTGGCACTCTAATAAAAGGCAGAATCATAAAAGTCGACGGATACAATGCATACATCGACCTAAACCGCACAGAAGGTGTACTCCCAAAAAGTGAACAAATCCCTGGCGAACACTATGCACCCAACCTAAGCTACACATTTTTGCTGAAGTCAATTGAAGAAGACAAGATTGGCAGACCACGAATCATCCTTTCGCGTGCACATCCGGAGTTTATAGTCCAGCTTTTCAAACGTGAAGTACCAGAGATTGCATCAGGATCGGTTGAGGTGAAGGCAGTCGTCCGTGAGCCAGGCGAGCGTGCGAAGATTGCAGTCTGGAGCACAAGGGGTGGAGTAGATCCAGTAGGCGCTTGTGTCGGCCAAAAGGGCGTTCGTGTGCAGGTAGTGACCGAGGAGCTTGGTAAGCTAGAGAAGCTCGACATCATCCAGTGGCAGCCAGACATTAAGGATCTTCTCACAAATGCACTTTCGCCAGCTACCATAGATAGTATTGCGTTTGACGAAAACCACAAAAAGGCTACCGTAACAGTCAAAGTTTCACAAGCGCCACTTGCCATAGGCAAGGGCGGTGTAAATGTCAATCTTGCTGGGAGGCTTGTCGGATACGATATAGACATTGTTCAGACCCCAGACGAAGTCAAACCACAGCAGGAAGTTGTCGAGCCTCCCCCACCATCTACCGAAATTCAAA
>CAZATL010000048.1:0-6003 GCA_964488055.1 uncultured Gammaproteobacteria bacterium
TCTGGGAGATAGTCACATCATCAAGCACTCCCATTGAGCTTATGATCATGCCTGCAATAAGGATATTTGATAATTTGAAAGTATCACCGAACCTTAGAGCAACTGCTGTAGCCTCGTCTGACGTGTAGCCTGTGAGATATGACAGCTGCGTAAAGACTACAGCAAGTACTCCTGTTATCGCAAGTGCAATTAGGGTCGAGATGACTGCAAGTGTGGTTTGTGTGGTGAAGCCATGTGAGATATAAAAAGTAAGTGGAACTATGATGAGTCCCGTGAGAAGCGACACCATCACAGGATCCACTCCTGCAATGATTTGTGGGATAGTGACGCTTGTGAGGAAGAAGAAGGAGCCCAACATGGCAAGAATCGAGACTACACCGCGAAGTCGCCCAATAGCTGCTACGACTAGGAAAAATACACCAACTATTATTGCGTAAGGAATTGTTCTGTCTCTCTCAACAATTGATGCAACCTCTTTCCCCTTCACGCTATCTATTGAGACAATGAGCTTGTCCCCCACCTTGTAGTCAGGCTTTGATAGGTAATTTTCAGAAAATGTTTTAACTCTGTATTCCTTACTGTCACTACTCGATATCACCACGACTTCGTCAGAGCTTGTTATTTTTGTGACAGTCACAAACTTTGTTTTACTAGCGCCTGCAGCATATATGCTATATGAAAGAACTATTGTCGCAATCGATATGAAAAAAAATGCAATGATGTATCTCACAGTTGATTCTCGAAACTTTGTAATCTGAAGAGAGATAATATCATGGAATAAGTAAAAATGCTTTTTGTGTGGTTTCGCTCGTTCGGATTCATAAATCTTCTTGACATATTGAGACAGTGTTTTTACAATATTAGCAGACTAATTGTTTGTTTGCTAACATATATGGAAAATCCATTTGATAAACCTATCGAAAATCCAATCCAAAAATATACAGTCGACCTGACAGAACGCGCCAAGTCAGGCAAAATAGACCCCGTCGTAGGGCGGGATGGTGAGGTGCGGCGCGTGATCCAGATTTTGTCGCGCCGCACCAAAAATAACCCCGTTCTCCTCGGCGATCCAGGAGTCGGCAAAACAGCGATAGTCGAAGGTCTCGCTCAGCGAATAATAGACGGGGATGTACCTAATGTTTTGAGAAACAAGAAGCTACTGTCACTCGACATCGCGTCACTTCTGGCTGGTGCATCATTTCGTGGAGAGTTTGAGAAGCGTCTCAAGGCAGTGCTTGAGACTATTGAGAAGTCAGAGGGGCAGTATGTGCTCTTCATAGATGAGCTACACACAGTAGTAGGTGCGGGTGCTGCGGAAGGGGCAGTTGACGCGGGTAACATGCTAAAGCCTGCACTTGCTCGAGGCCTGCTTCATGCCATAGGCGCCACCACTGTGCGCGAATATAGACAACATATTGAGAAAGATCCCGCGCTTGAGCGAAGATTTCAGCCTATATTTGTCGAGGAGCCAAGCATCGAAGACAGCGTGTCGGTACTCCGCGGCATCAAAGAAAAGTATGAGGTCCATCACGGCATCAAGATATCTGATGATGCACTCATATCTGCCGTGAACCTATCTGTGAGGTATATCGCCGATAGATATCTTCCTGACAAAGCTATAGATCTCATAGACGAAGCTGCTGCTTCGGCCAAAATCGAGATAGACAGCATGCCCACCTCGCTTGACGAACTCAAGCGACAGATCACTCGCATAGATATTGAGCTTGCTGGTATCAAGCGTGATAACGGAGCAAAAGAAAAAGAGTCGAAGCTGAAGGCTGACCGTGACAACATGCAAAAGGAATTTGACATTCTGGAGAAGAAATGGAAAGAGCAAAAAGAAATAATTAGCAAACTACAAGACGCGAGAGTGAGGCTGGAGAAGAAAAAAATGGATCTAGAGCGAGCAGAGCGTGATGTAATGCTCAATGAAGCTGCTCAAATAAAATATGGTGATATCCCAGCAATTGAGAAAGAAATAACGTCACTCCAGAAAGATTGGGAAAAAATCCCAGAAACTGACAGAGTTCTGCGAGAACAAGTGACAGAGATAGACATAGCACAGATTGTCGCAAAGTGGACAGGCATACCACAGTCTAGACTTCTTACAACAGAATCCCAGAAAGTCGCGCATCTGGGTGATGAAATGAAAAAGAGAGTGATCGGACAAGATGAAGCCATAGATAAGATAGTTGGTGCCATAAAAAGATCACGCGCTGGACTGGCTGACGAGAATAAACCAATCGGATCATTCTTATTCCTTGGACCAACAGGTGTTGGGAAAACAGAGACCGCACGCACGCTCGCCACAAGTCTTTTCAACGACGAGAAAAACATGATAAGGATTGATATGAGCGAATATTCGGAGAGCCACTCTATAGCCAGGCTAATTGGGTCGCCTCCAGGCTACGTCGGTTATGAAGAGGGTGGACAGCTCACAGAGGCCGTTCGTCGCAAACCATACTCTGTGATCTTACTTGACGAGATCGAGAAAGCTCATCCACAGATTTTTAATACTTTTCTTCAGATATTTGATGATGGAAGATTGACAGACGGCAAAGGCAAAACCGTAAGCTTTCGCAATACGATCATCATAATGACCTCGAACCTGGGTTCTGACGCATATGCTGTCGAAAAATATACCCGCAAGATGGTAGAGCTAAAGGTGCTTGACGCAGTCAGAGCATTCTTCAAACCGGAATTCATAAATCGACTCGATAGTATCGTTGTCTTCAATCCAATGAATGACTCTATGATGGAGAAAATCGTGAAAATACAGATCACATCTGTTGCAAAGAGACTTGAGAAAAATGGCTATAGATTTGAGGCATCAAGTGCTATCGAGAAATATCTTCTTACAGAGGGCTTTGACAAATTATATGGAGCGCGACCTCTGAAGCGCGTCATAAATGAACAAATACTTGACGAGGTGGCAACGCAGATAGTCGAGGAGAAAGTGAAGCCCAAAGACCTAATCACTGCTGATTATAAGAATAAGAAGGTTGTGGTAGAGGGGAAGAGAATAAATTAAGAAAGGCTAGTAGGATAATAGGCTTGTAGGACAGTAGCGAAATAAATAATCTTGATCTCCTGACGAAAGTCAGGATCTATGAAGTTTTCAATTACCCTCAAATATGATATCTCTCCATCCTCGTCGTACGTCGGGGGGTCGAGATGACACAAGTTTGCTTGTTTCGCTACACGCCCATTGTTGCGATAGTTCTCGTCGTTTGACAAATAGCTATCTTCTCGAACCATATTATTCTGCTTCATATCAACTTATAGTTCGTCTTTTGTAGAATCAAGTGAACCCTAGTCATTCTGGAGTGAGTGAAGCGAACGATAGCATCTTTAATTGTTTGGTCAAATTTTATAAAAATACGTGGGTAGTTTTGAGATGTATTCTTTCGCGAATTCCTTGTCTTTCAGTAATGGAATTTCATACCAGTGAGAAATAACTACAGTACCTCGCCTTATATTACTTTTCAGATGATTGTTTAGTTTGTCTGAAAGTACAAAGTCCTTTGTCATGAAGAAGTAGACAACATCCGCGCGAGATAGATCTGCTTCTGAAATATCCTTTTTCTCAAAAATTATTCGCCCACATGTACCGTCAATACGTGAGTAAATCCTTGCTAGAAATATAAATATTGGGTTTCGTTCGACACCAATACCTTTGCATTTAGTTTTCCTGACTATATGCCTCAAGATTCTTGCCTCACCGCACCCCAGCTCCACTAGCAGTGATTTATCAGAAATACAACCATGTGCTATTATCCTGTCAACAATCGCATGTGGCGACATCACATACGGTGCATCAGTCCCGTCAGACAAGGACATGCCAAAAAGGAAGACGTTTACGAAAACCAAACACCCAAATAAGAAAATGATTAGAGTAGTTACAAGTATTACGGATATTATCACTATCCCCTATCATACTAGACAATTTGTTGATATAAAAAGTGATAAACTACTCTACTTTACTCATATGTCAAAGTCTATGAAAATATTCTCATGGAACGTAAACGGTATAAGATCGGTGATTCGCAAAGGCGCTATTCAATCTTTTGTGAATGAATATTCGCCAGATATCTTATGTCTTCAGGAGACTAAGGCAGAGAAGCAAGAAATGCCTATAGATTTTGCAGATTACCACGAGTACTGGAATAGCGCCACACGAAAGGGATACTCTGGCACAGCTATCTTCACAAAAACAGAACCTGCAAGTGTGCAAAACAATTTCCCGGGTAGTATTGCAAAAGAATATAATCTAACGCACGATGGATATGGCCACCCGAACGAAGAAGGCAGAGTAATGACAGCTGAATATGACAAGTTCTATATTGTGACCGTATACACCCCAAACGCCAAAGAGGATCTCTCGCGCATTCCACTTCGACAAAAAGAGTGGGATCCAGCATTTCTCGCACATTGCAAAGAGCTTGAGAAGAAAAAGCCTGTCATATTCTGCGGAGACCTAAACGTCGCGCACACCGAAGATGATCTCGCAAGACCCAAGGAAAATATCGGCAACAAGGGCTTCACAGATGAGGAGAGAGCTGGCTTCCAGAGCTTCGTAAACGCTGGTTTCGTCGACACTCTTCGCATGTTCAAACAAGGTAATGGGCACTATACATGGTGGACACAGTGGGGTGGTGCAAGAGCGAGAAATGTCGGCTGGAGGATAGACTATTTTCTTGTGTCAGCGTCTCTCAAGAAAGACATTTTGTCTGCAGACATTCATCCAGCTGTGATGGGCAGCGATCATTGTCCGGTGAGCATAACTTTATCAATTTAGAGCAGAGAGCAGAGCTGATAGTAAAAAGACCAAGCACATTCATTTAAATAATTAATTCTGTCATTTCGATGAACAGAGTGAAGAGACCTGACTGCCGCAGGAATCGCTTGTGGGTAAATTGATTTATAATTACAAAGCATGGATTTACACATCCCTACAGTTGAGTTGCTGAAAAAACTAGTTTCGATTTGTTCGATTACGGGACAAGAGGAAGCAATCGCCAAATATATATTCGAGCTTCTCCGCTCTACCAAAGATATCCATGTCACGATGCAAAAAGTGTCAGAAAATAGATTCAATGTGATAGCAAAAAAAGGAAAGTCACAAAAAGAGATTCTTCTTTACGGGCACCTGGACACAGTACCTGTCTGTGATGGCTGGACCAAAGACCCACTAAAGCCAAAAATTGTAAAAGACAAACTCTATGGGCTTGGTGCATATGATATGAAAGGTGGCGTCACAGCACTTCTTGAAGCGTTTACAAACTCAAGCCCCAACAATGTCTCTCTCACACTCGCACTTACAGTCGATGAGGAAGAGGTTGGTAAGGGGTGTGAGGTGTTTTTGAAATCTCACGATTTCAAAAACACCTTGGGCGCAATCTGCTGTGAACCAGGTTTCGCCTATGGCCTCCAGGGAATAGTCACAGGTAGAAGCGGGTGGGGCACTATACAGCTTGAGATCACCCAGCCCTCCAAGCACTTCATTCACTACGACAAAAAAAGTGATGTCGCTCTAGCATTTGCAAAGGTCACAAGTATTATTGATTCATTTTCGAGATCAGATAGTAATGGTGGTAAACAATTTTTGAGCTTGAAAGACATGGGTGTGGACTGTAAGGGTATGTCGCTTGCACAAAGACTAACAGCCTCTTATGAATGTAGTCTGTTACCACCTGACGATGGCTGGTCAATTGCCACAAAAATTGAAAAAGCTGTGAACGACATGCTCGATAGAGAGTTCAGCCTTGATATGGCTTTTGATATAAATTTCGGAACTGGTGCACAGACTTATTATGCCCCTTTCATACAAGACACCAAAAATTTGATCTATCAGTCTCTTTCATCATCCATCAAAATCATCACAGGCAAAGAGGCTATACCCTATTTCAGGTCGTCAGTATCTGATGAGAATATACTCGCAGCACATGGAATAAATATCTTTGGCATTGGACCAGTTGGTGGCAACGCACACGCTGCAGACGA
>CAZATL010000049.1:0-5858 GCA_964488055.1 uncultured Gammaproteobacteria bacterium
CCGTATTATGGTATGTATGAGTATGAACTATTGCGTTTGGCTGAAAGACTATACAGAAAGCGATATCGAGCCTTATGCCTCGCTACTAGACCACGCGATGCCAATACCTTATGGTTTTGTGATACCAAAGTCAATACTGACGTCTGTGTACCTAGCACCAGATATTCAATCTAAACTTATACCACTTTTTGAGTCGTCGAATACTGGAGTTGACCACGAAAGAAAGCACATCATGAAGCTAATCGAGAAAGTTGTGACAAGTACGAGAGCACCAAGGGGATTTTTTTCAAACATCAACTCATCTTATGAACATCTACTTGAGATGGAGAATGACTACCACAAGCACAAGACCACTGACCTGCATAGAGCCTTGTATACCTTGAAGCATGTGTACAAGCCGGCCACAGTAAGAGTTAGCTTCTTGCCGAGCTCTTCGCATGATGTAGTTTGCAGCGGCGAGATAGCGCTTGAACACGCTATTACGGAAATAATTGCAAAATACTTTGAGGCACATATTGGGTCACGCTCTCCCACGTCGGTACCATCTATCATCGTCCAAAGAGTATTGTCAGCACAAACTTCTGGCTCATGTATCACGGTCAATCACTCAGGCAGTAGGAATGACCAGATGGTGATACATGCATTTTTTGGAGCAAAGGAGCTTGAGGAGGCGGGTGATGTGTATATTGTGCAAAAAGATACTGCAGATATTGTCACAAAATATTCGTCTGAACAGCCGTTCAAGTATATACTCAAAGGCACGAGCTTCAAGGAAGTCCCCATACACCCACAGGATGCGCAGCCTTACGTACTGACTGATTCGCAAATCCAACAGATATCATACATATCAAAAGATTTTGAAAAAGAGGTATACTTCCCCCAAAAGATTTCGTTCGCCTTCGAGAATGGCAAACTATTTGTGACGAAACGCAAAGCCGTATGATAGGAAAAATAAATGGATCCCTCACAGAATTACTTGGTAGTGACGGCCTAGTCGAAACAGCATCAGGACTATCGTACTGGGTAGTATTGCCCAAAACATTAGGAGTGCTGAATCTTCCTCAAAATGTGTCATTCTATACATATCTACAGGTGCGTGAGGATGCGCACGTTTTGTACGCTTTCCAGAATCTTTCGCAGTTCAAGATGTTTCAGTTGCTTCTGACGGTCGATGGTGTCGGTCCAAAGACTGCGCACACTGTTATCTCATACAAGACGCAAGAAGACATTGTGACTGCAGTCAGAATGCAGGATGTTGGTGTATTTACAAGCATCTCCGGACTCGGTAAGAAAACAGCTCAAAAGATCATTTTGGAATTATCATCGAAGATGAAGACAGAATTTGATCTATCTCAAGCCATTGACAAGCCAATTGACTCGGAGGCGCTTGACGCGCTTGTCGCACTTGGATACAAGAAAAATGACGCCCATAAAATGCTTGAAAAGATAGACACCACGCTTACTCTTCAAGAAAAAATACGAATGGCACTATCAGGTAATAAATAAACTTATGAAAAAGAAAATTATTAGAAAATACTTTGTCTTTGGTACTTTGTATGAGGACAAAATCCTGAAGGCTCTCCTTGGATATGTGCCAAAAAGTTATGAGGCAACGCTCCAGGGATATGGAGTGTTTCGGGGAAAAGGCAATGACATCCCAGAGCAAGTGAGAGAAACTATCGCAGCAAGTCATAATCTAGAAGACTTCAACTTTTTGTTTGCTCGCAAAGATAAGAAAAATGATATGAAAATACAAGGGAAAGTTCTTGAAATCAATGAACATGACGAGAAGCTTTTTGACATTTGGGAGAGATATCCTGCTTGGTATGGCAAGGATGCGGTATATGTGGTAGACGCGAGGCGAATGATACACGAGGTCAATGTTTACGCCATAAATATGCCAGGTGAGTATTTGCCTGTATACAAAAGAGTGCAAGGGAACATAAAGACATATGTGCAAGCTGCCAAAAATCATCGCACCAAGTATTTACCTGCCAAATGACGCTCCTAAACTTTGTCCAGGATCAGATGGTATCGTGATAAAATAATCTCATGAAATGCGGCTACGTATATATTATGGCAAACGACAGACCTACGCTTTATGTCGGCGTTACATCAAATCTCAAAAAAAGAGTTGAGGAACACAAAAATGGTATTGGAAGTTCTTTTACAAAGAGATATAGATTGCACAAGCTTATTTACTACGAATATATCGAGCAAATCGAGATGGCCATAGTAAGGGAAAAGCAAATAAAAGATATGAATAGAGTAGACAAATTAGAAATGATAGAAAATAGAAATCCAAAGTTTGATGATTTGTGTCACGAAATATTAAGTTTGTAATAATCATTGCGTCTGATTCTGGAGTCGTATGCTCCCCAGAATGACGCACCCAAAAATGATTTGATTGTCATCCTGGCCTTTGTCCAGGATCAGGCAATCAAATCACAAAGTTCACTCATGTTATAATCTTTGCATGGCAAGTGAAAAAGTAAATACAAATCCTACAGAAAATCTACGACCAACATCATTTGATGAGTACATAGGCCAAAAAACAGCGCTCAAAAACCTGCGACTATTCATTGAAGGTGTGAAGAAACGAGGTCTACCTACAGAGCACATCCTGTTTTATGGCCCACCTGGAATAGGCAAAACCACGCTTTCGTATATACTCGCACGCGAATTGCATGGTGACCTAAAGGTCACATCAGGTGCCACTCTAACAAAGTCTGGTGACCTAGCAGCGATTCTGACAAACCTCAAGGACAATGATGTTCTTTTCATAGACGAGATACATAGAATGCCAAAACCTGTCGAAGAGCTTTTGTACCCTGTGATGGAGGACTACTCCATCGATATAATAATCGGCAAGGGACCATCTGCAAGGACCGTGAGACTGCCGATTCCTAGGATCACTATAGTGGGTGCTACAACCAAACTTGCGCTTCTATCTGCGCCACTTCGCGATAGATTCGGCTTGCTTCTTCGGCTTGAGTTTTATGAACATGATGAAATGCAAGACATAGTCATAAGGTCGGCGAAAGTCCTTGGATTTGAGATTACGAGAGGTGCAGCCATGCACATCGCGAAGCGTGCGCGCAAAACTCCCCGCATAGCAAACAGGTTGCTCAAGCGAGCAGGTGACGTGGCAAGTTCCCAGAATATTACACTCATTGACGAGAAGCTACTTGACACTCTTTTTGGACTTCTTGAAATTGACCAAATGGGTCTGTCAGACATAGATATCCAGTATCTGACAGCAATTGCGAAGACCTTCGAAAATATGCCAGTCGGCATAGAGACACTAGCCTCTGCACTCTCCGAAGATAGACGTACTATTGAAGAGTTTATAGAGCCATATCTTCTTCAGATTGGTTTTATCAAAAAGACCTCAAGAGGTCGAATAGTAACAAACATTGGGCTCGAGCACCTTCGCATGCCTATCACCTCGTCTCGCGAACAAGAGGCTCTGTTGTGATAAAATAGAGACATTAGAGCAAAGAGCAAAGCTAATAGAGTAAAGTGTGTAGTATAAGAATATTATCAATTGACTATCTATCAGCTCTTGGCTATAAGCTAATTTGGCGGGGATGGCGAAACGGCATACCTGCCTGTCGGCAGGCAGGCGCGTTGGATAAATAGCCGCGGTGGTGAAATGGCATACACGCAACACTTAAAATGTTGTTCCATAAAATGGAGTGAGGGTTCGACCCCCTCCCGCGGCACACATGGAGGGGGGGAGAAGTTTACCCTGAGCTTGTCGAAGGGACCCCCTCTCTCCGCACATTTCATGTTAAAATATAAGGCTGTATAGCCACCTTAGCTCAGCTGGTAGAGCATTCGCTTTGTAAGCGAGCGGTCGTCGGTTCAAATCCGACAGGTGGCTCAAATAAATTCCAAATTCCACGTGCCAAATTCCGAGTTATTTCAGAGTACTTGGAACTTGGAATTCGGAACTTGGAACTTATTAGGTCCCATAGCTCAATTGGATAGAGCAACTCCCTTCTAAGGAGTAGGTTGACCGTTCGATTCGGTCTGGGATCACATTAGAAACTGTATCTGAACTTTGTGAAGATTACAGTTTCTTATACCCGAAGGGTGTTTGAAAATAAACTGTATCTGAACTTTGTGAAGATTACAGTTTCTTATACCCGAAGGGGGCTGACAGCTCTTAATGATGAGCGGAGCGAAGAGTTTAGATATGACAATGCCCTCCTTAGGGCGAGTGCATGAGGCGCAGCGGGGATATGCTAAGCCTCAAGCCCGAGACCAGGAGGGCCACATACAGCTCTTAGCAATAAGCAAAACAAAAGATTTGTAGCGAAATATAAAACATGCGTCATCTCGACTCCCCGCCAGCGGCGGGGGTGGAGAGATCTCTTGTTTGAGACTAATGTCCCGTTTCTAGATCCTGACTTTCGTCAGGTAGTCATATAGTTTTTATTGCACTACAAGTCTAAAGAGCTCAGTTTCATGCAATTTATGACTCCACCCAAAACTACTATCATAGGCGTTTGTCCAGTCATATATGAAGATGGCAAGTTTCTACTCACTGATAGATATGATATTGGAGATGACCCAAGGGATGCTCACCTCAAAGGGTGCTGGCAGGTGCCAGGCGGTGGTCTGGAATTTGGTGAAAGTCCAGAGGAGTGTTGTATAAGAGAAGCGAAGGAGGAGCTTGGTATAGATGTAAAAGTAAATAGACTTCTTTTGGTATACAACAAGTATGACAAGGAGCGCAAATGGCATGGAGTTTTTATTCTATATCTTACAGACAGAGTAGACAAAAATGCAGAAATAAGAGTGGATGGTGTGGAATCATCCAAGTTTGGATGGTTCACGATAGATGAATGCAGAGGGCTTCATTTGCTCCCTGATACACTCCCTGCGCTGGAAAAAATACACAATTATTTAGCTTCGTAGAATTATTTACTTTATTAAGAAATCCTTTATTAGCTTCTTTTCTGTCTTGCCTGTGACAAATGCTTGCACTTCGACATAGTGCTCAATGCCTGATTTGGCAAGCTTGCTATCAAGCAGTTCGTCTATCTGGAAAAGTCCTGCAGAGTTGTTCATAGTGATCATGACAAGAAGTGGCTTTTTCTCACCTTTTGATATGACTACACTGTCTATCGCTGCTGCCGAAATGCTGTGTATGTCGATATTTCCCTGTTTGTACGGGAAACGAGATCTACCTTGACTCATGTCTAGTGCATCTGCCACGCGCATAATACCAGCTTCGATGGTGAGAGGGACTCCCCCACTCCTGTGATTTATGATGGCGTGAAGTGTCTCCGAAATTACTATGGTTCTTTCGCGAAGTGGCAAAAATGTCAGAACATCTTTCATGATGGTGTTTGCAAGTATCAGGCTGAATTCCTCGTGTCCTGATCTGTTTATGGACATACCAAGATCATGAAATAAACTTGCAAGTACTATGACAAGCTCACCGTAGTGATAGTCAAGACCGAAGTCCTTCGTGATTGATAGCTCTACTTTGGCATCTCGTAGGAGTCTGGCCATCTTGAGCGCGCCAGTTGTAACTACCTGAAAATGCACATGACCATGATCTGTCATCTTGAGACGCTTTAGTGCATTCACGTTTATCACTTTCCAAAGTGTGGTGATTTCTTCGTGATGATTTACTATCTTCAGAAGTTCGTTGACAAGTTTGTTGTCTTTATAATCGATTGTTATGAGATCGTATTTTTTTGATTTGGTCGACATAAATTTGTATATAAATAGTAATTACTCTGTAATATCACTGTGGTCCTGATGCAGATATAAATCTGTAAATACAAAAACTCGCAGTTAGTAAAAAATGGGATGCATTGTTGTGTCGCTAAGATATGACA
>CAZATL010000050.1:0-5815 GCA_964488055.1 uncultured Gammaproteobacteria bacterium
CCTTCTGGAGTGAAGTGAGCATACTCTATCTGAACGCCACAGACAAGACTGGCGGATATGTATACAAAAGTAGCATAGCCATAGAAAAATCTCATACGCTTCAAGAAAACACAAAGATAGAAGAGAAGTATCTCAAGCCCATACCAAAAGAAAATGTTTTAGTGATACCCAAAATAAATGTAGACGCAAAAATAGTCGAGGGAGATGATCCGTCTGCACTGTATGATGGCTTCTGGAGAAGACCAAAGACATCAAAACCTCCACTTGGCGGGAATACTGTCATATCGGGACACAGATTTCTATATACTTCGGGGCCAAACACTCTATATCATCTGGACCGCGTGAAGGTGGGTGATGAGATACTCGTATTCTGGGAGGGTGCTGAATATGTCTACATTGTGTCAGAGACCAAAATCGTGAAACCAGATGCTATAGAGATAGAGGCACCGACAATAGACAGTAAACTTACTCTTTATACCTGTACCCCACTCTGGTCATCAACAGATAGACTAGTCGTCATTGCCAGGCCAAAGATCTAGCTCAAGTCATCACTCATCCACGCTTTATCGCGTCAAACGCGACTGCGGAGACATCTTGCAAAAGTGGCATTAGATTAGAAGTACAGCGTCAATCATCTGTATTGCCCATCCACGCCTTGTATACGATGGGTAGAAAAAAGAGCTTTAGCATGCCTGAGAAAAGTAGTCCCGCGATTATGGCACCCCCAAGTCCGCGCCACAGAGGATCTGCGATTGTGATTGGTGCAAGACCAACGATAGTTGTAATAGACGTCAGTACAATTGGCTCAAGACGACTACCCGCAGCTTCGACAATTGCGTCGTCTATGTTCATGCCATGCGCCCTATTCTCATTTATTTTTTCGACTATTACTATGGCAGTCGTCACAACTATTCCAAAAAGGGCCAATATGCCGATGAGTGCTGGGAAAGAAAGTGCTGTCCCAGTCAGCGCAAAGACGTACATGACGGCGGATACTGCAATTGGTATCGTGCATAGCGTGATGACAGCGAGACGGAATGATCTGAACTCTATGACCATAGTCACAAAAATAAGAAGAAATGCAAGACCCATTGCACTTATAATAGACTGCACTGATTTTGCATTTTCCTCATTAGCACCTCCTGTCCCAAATGAGTAACCAGGTGGATAGGTAAGATCATCTTCTGCATACTTCAGCAAATCTCTATTTATATCACTTGTAGAGTATCCCTGTTTCACAGAAGCTGTGACAGATACTGTCCGTCTTCCTTTTTCGCGTGTGATGCTCGAAGGGTTTGCTGCAAGATCAAACTGTCCATATTGGATGACTGGCACGCTCCCAGTGCTACTTGATATTGAGATTTTTGACAGATCTTCGGGAGACGGCGTACTGTCTGAATAGTATAGCTTTATGTCTTTCTCCTCATCTCCTATTTTTAGCACGCCAAGCTCTAGACCAGATAGTACAGTTCTTATAGCAAACCCAATGGATTGTGATGATGCATTGCTTTCTGCAAGCTGACTAATATTTGGTACAAACTCTATTTTGCTACCTGATGAGGGGAGTGATTTCTCTATATTGAATGTTCCTGGCTTTGACTCAAGATACTTTATAGTTTTATTAGCATATGTCTCAAGAGTAGCAAGATCCTCTCCAGAGTATTTGATCTGTACGTCAGCTCCAGCTGGCGGGCCACTAGAGTTTTCCGCTACCAGTATTTCGGCACCCTGAAAGTTTGCCATATCAAATCTTAATTTTTCTGCTAGCTCAAATGACTTATATTTGCGATCGCCCTCCTTTTTGAGCTTGATTGTGATTGTGAAATGGCCATTTTCCATTTGTAGTCCTCCAGAGCTTCCGATGCTTGTCGATGTCTGTCCGACAAAAAAATCAACACCATCGAGATTTTTTACTTTTTGCATTGCTAGCTTTAGTATCTCTGCTACCCTCCCATCAGACGTAGTGCTGCCAGTATCTCCTACGATGTATAGTGTTTCTGCATCACTTTTTGGAAAGAATTCATTCTTGACAAGACCAAGTGGAATAAGTGCGAATCCAACTATAGAAAATAAAAGTATTGCCCCAAAAACCTGTCTTCGGAGGGACCTACTGCCAAGGATTTTTTCAATTATTTTGGTGTATATGGTGCTAATGCTTTCGATATTGAGAAATCCTGTACTTGATTTGCTGATAATGTATGCAAATACCATCTCTACTCTTGGCGATCTCTTTATGAGATTTATACAAGATGCTGCTATTTGATTTTTGTTTTTTATCGCGATGTATGTAACAACGAAAATTGCAATTGAAGTTGGAACAAAGTACGCTGTTTTAGGAACAAGTAAATAAATTACAGCAAAGTAAAGCAAAACTATCAGTATCTTTAGTAATATCCTAACTCTGCTTGGTAGCTTTTTTTCAAATATTCGCATCATGACAGGAAGCGTGATAAGTACAGCGATAGACGTCGATGAAATCATATTGAAAGTCACAACAAGCGGGATAGGCTTCACAAACTCTCCTATGATGCCAGTTGTCAAAAGTAGTGGTACAAAAGCCCATATCGTTGTGGTCGTGGTTGACCAAAGCGGTGTGATGAAGTCGCGCCACACCAAAAGTCCTGTCTCAGTTCCTGTGAAGTTACCTGTGGCATAGTATCTTGTCATTGCAGTCACTGTGACTATTGTGTCATCAATGAGTAGTCCCAGTGCTATAAGAAATCCGAATAGTGATATGAAATCAATACTTAATCCTGCAATATTCATAAAGAAAAATGTAGAAAGAAATGTGAGAGGGAAAGTGAGTGATGAAATGAAAGCCTGTCTGACTCCGAGAAACAACGTGAGTACTATGAAAACCAAAATTATGGCAGACTGGAACTCACTTGCTAGCTCCACAAACTGTTCGTCTATGGCATCTGCCCCAGATAGTATAGAGCGCGCTTCATACGCACCTTTTGGATAAGAGTTGATTGTATCTTCTGTGATCTTTCTGAACGATTTCTCGGCTACATCAATATTTGTTTTGGAAGTTTTGTAAACACCAAACGTGATAGCAGAAGTCGCATTTTTTGCGCTTTCCGCAAAAAATGCAGACGTAGAGTCTCTTTTTGGTGTGATTCTTATTGTGGCTATGTCCTTAAGAAGTAGTGGCTTGCCTGCGACATTTATTGGCACCGTAGAGATATCTTCTATGGTGTTTATAAGTTTTGGTGTGGCAACACTAAATGTCTGATTACTTGTTCTCACGTTACCAGCTGGTACGGGGGCAAGCGATGACTGTACTGCAGACCTTATGGTTTGGGGGTTTATACCAAGTTCCGATGCTTTATCTTCATTTATGACAACAGATATTTCATCACTTGGTATACCGTTTGTAGTTATGCGGTCAGTATATGGACCATCTTCAAGATTCTTTTTTAGTACTTTGGCGAACCTAGCAAATGATGCAGGATCTCTTTTTGATGTGACGGCGAACTGCCAGATAGGCCTATCCTCAAAATCAAGTTTCTTGACTTTTGCCTCTTGAGCATTATCTGGAAGCGCAACATTGTCTATAGCTGACTGTACTTCGTCTTTGGCTTTGTCTGGATCCTTGCCAGAAACAAACTGGATAGAGATGACAGATATACTGTCTCTTGATACGGAAGTGTATGTGTCGATTTCTTTGATACTTTTTATGGATTTCTCAAGTGGATCTGTCACAAGCTGCTCCACATCCTGTGGAGAGGCGCCTGGTAAGACGGTTGTAATAAGAACTATCGGAATCTTGATCTCTGGATTGAGTCTTCTTGGGATAGTTGCAAAGGCATATGAACCAAGGAGGATAATCACCAATATGAGCAGTAAAACCAAACGAAAGTTCAGGAGATACTTGGCCCACCAGGTTCCCTTTAGTTTTTCATCGAATTTGATATTTGAAAAAAAGTTCGTTTCCACTCAAATAAATACAAATAACAACAAGTTCTACGTTCTAGGTTCTAAGAACTAAGAACTAAGTACAAGGTTCTACTTGACTATCTCCACACTTTCTCCATCTGTGATGGTTTGGTCGAGGATGATTTTCGCAGTTCCTGTGATTCCACTTTTTATCTCAACCAGTTCGCCAACAACAGGTCCGAGTTGAACGGAAACACTTTCAGCAATATTATTTTTACCTACGACGAAAATGTAATCACCAGTTTGGGTCTGGCTTATAGCCGTAAGAGGGACAAATGGCACTTCTTTCGTGCTATCTTCATGACCTATGGCAAGGTCCACCTCAAGCACAGACTTGTCAGTGACTTTCGTAATAAGTTCATCTGGTATAGGTAAGTAAACTGCGAAAAGCTGACCTTGCACAGCTTCTGTCGTAACAAAAGAAGGTCGAATCTCGACACTTGTCTTTTGTAGGTGGACAGTAGAGGGGGTGCCAAGCGCTACTTTTTCTGCAATTTGCCTGGGCACATATACTACCGCTGTGGCAGGGTCGTCCTCCACGCTTTGGGAGATGAGGGCGATTTGCGTACCTGGGCCAATGGCCTGTCCTACCTTTATATATACTTTCTGGATTTGACCAGAAAATGGTGCCGATGGATACATAAGCGCCTCCTGGATATAAGCAAGTGAGACTTGAAGTGCGCTCACAGACTTTGATATTTCAAGTGTTTTTTCCTGCAGGTCAAGTTGTTTTGAAGTAATCTCTCTTTGCACATCCTCAAGTCGCTTTGGGGGATTTTCTCTGTTTTCTGTGTATTTGCTTGCACGAAGTGAGGAGGAAAGGGAGAGATTCGCTGACTGGAGAGATGATTTTTGCGAAAGGAAGCCCCTTATGGTTGAGTCATTTATGGTTGGACCATTTGTGATGATGTACTCTTTGGTAGCTTCGTCAAGCATCTTTATTACATCGTTGTTGAGGTTTATTATGCTTTCTGTGTCTGTGAATGATTGTGCTTGAATTTTTCTCAACTCTTCTGCGTTGTCTGCACTTTTTGTAAGAAGCTCTCTTTGTTTCGCTATTATTTCTTTTTGCACAGCGTATTGCTCCTGTGTGATTTCCTGCTGTTTTTGTGCGAGTTGTCTTTGGATATATGGAGCGCTTCCGCCTTGATAATTGCTGGTGAGTGATGCCAGATTTTGTCCTCTTTTGACTATATCGCCCTCTTTCACCCAAATATTTGATACTACCCCGCCAGTCAGCGATGTGATTGTGACGACACCAGTCTTTTCAATCGTAGCTTGAAATCTTGCTTTTGGTGTCTCCCCCACTCTATAGACACTCACACTTTTCGGGATAGTCTTTGCTTCCTTTTTCACTTCTGGCTTACGGATTGAGTTTGCAAGAAACAGGAAAACAAGAACTAGCGCCAATCCAATAGTGAATATTATAATAGGGTACTTCTCTGTGATCAAATTTGATTTTGTTTTTAGGTATGTGGTGTATAGTTTTGCCTTTGATATGAGCGCTTGCATAAGGTGGCTATTATACTACCAGATAGCCCCAAAATCAATTACTATGAGATATAATTGATATGCGTTTAGTTTTTCTTTGTCCGCAGATTTGTTTTTTCGAAGTCAAGAAGCATCTTTTTTAGCTTGTCACCCGCATTGTATCTACCAATATCTCCATTGCTTTTTATGACTCTGTGACATGGGATTATTATATGGAGATTGTTTCTGGCTATAACACTTGCGACTGCGCGCACTGCTCTGGGTTTGCCTACAGCTTTTGCAATATCTTGATATGAGGCAGTTTGCCCATATGGGATACGGCAAACTGCCGAGAGAACACTTTTTTGGAATGCAGTACCAGTAGGCTGTATCTTTTTTGGTGTCT
>CAZATL010000051.1:0-5812 GCA_964488055.1 uncultured Gammaproteobacteria bacterium
ATACCCTTGTCAAGTGGTGGGTCCATTTGGCTTACCACGTCTTTGCAGACTTCGATAGAAGATTGTCCAAATACTTTTGAGTATTGTTTTACTAGATTTGTTAGAACATTCTTGTAATCTCCACTCACACTTGCAAGTACATCTTGTCCATCAAAAACCAAGCCTCCGACATTGTGTGCCAAGTCGTAAGCAAGCGGTCCTATCACCTGTGATTGGGCCGATATAATTTTCGATATTACCTGAACATGCTGATCGTCGTTCATGGATTTTTTGAAATATTATCGGGTGCGATATTTGCTATTGCTAATGATATCAGAAATAGTCCTACTGTGTAAAGCACATCAGGCCAATATCCGTTGAAGTATGTTTCATTATTGACAGATAGTGTATACCAGAAATCGGCAAAATACTGAAAGATAAGCCCAATAAAAAGCATATAAACAACCCACTTGTATCTCCCACCAAGGAATCCATTTGAGAGCGCGAAGATGTTTGCTACAAGCCCAAGACCTATAGCTGTGACGATGGGGTAATAATAATTGAAGAAAGTTTGCGAAAAGTTTTCAGCAGAACCTATGTCTCCACCTCTAGCTACTTGGTACAACAAGAAGTAAGAGAATGCTGCAGAGATGATTGGCACCATAATAAGTAGTACTTTGCCGCTTGCCGTTCTTATGCCATATCTCACGCCAATCGCACGACCTAGCATATATACGCCGACATATGAAAATGGTTGTATAAAAAGGAAGAAAAAGTCACCCATCGATGGATATGGTACGCTGTCAATCCCAAGTATGAATATGTATACAAGCCAGCAGGACATACCCACTCCCCATGCAAGCATACTCAAAGAGAGAAAAAGGTTGGCCTTCCCGACAAAGCTCCGCGTGAAGCCCCACTTCCTCGAAGTCTGCAGCCCAAAGTATGCACCAAGTAGTGGTATTACAGCAAGTGGAATCTGTGTTAGTCTGCCGAAGTTGTCAAGTGACTCGGGCAATAACTCAAAAGCTGCAATATTTATCAAAAATGCATAGATGACAGCTGGCAAAAAGACGAAAAGAAGAACAAGTGTTGCAGTTTTATTGTGCATATGCAATACATAATGCAACAAACCGATGCCATTTGTCAAGTGTTATTTGGAAGGCGAAGTGAATATTTGTCCTTTGTCTTTAGTGGCTTCCTTGTTGATCGATGTCAACACCTTTGTATGGTAGTCTCTTGCCCTGAAAAAAAATGACGTGAGTACCATCTTTGTGTTTTTGGTCACCTATAGCATAGTCTCCTCTTGCTATGGATTTCACTGCAAATTCAAGCGATGGGATATCACTTACCTTCTCTTGTTTCCTTTCGTGTTCGGCAGCTAGCTTAGTTGTGACTGGGTGAGGACCTTTATACTGACACCAAGGCCCCTGACAAAGTATCTCACCTGCATCATGACCTTGTCTGACTAGTATGGTGCTGGTGCGGGTGCGACTTTTGCCATCACGGATAGACAGGTATGCTGGATCTATGCCAATATATTTCCGAGTGGTGCCATCTTTCTCAAACACTGAGAGGTCTGCTGGGTGCTGGTTGATCATGCGATTTGAAAAATACTTGAGCAGATCCCCATGTATCCACCTATAGTAAGAAAGGACTGCGAGGTCAAATTTGAAACCGCGCTTATGCTCAAATGCCATAATTTTCCTCAAAAGCATGTTGTGGAATTTCATGGCGCATTCCGTATACTTGCGGAACTTCGCAGGATCCGCATTGACCTTGCTGAAGCTTCCACACATCTTATTGAAGTCTTGGGTGAGTACTGGGATGGCGTGCTTGTTAGCATATGCTATTGCTCCTATCTCATCTCTATCTGTCACAACAAGATCTACAGATACAAGCTTTGGATGAGCCTTAGACAGTCGATGCAGTGTCTGAAGATTGACCTCAGAATTACTAGCAAAAAAGACTATAGACATCGGTCTATCATCTTTTGGGATGTATATTTTGTTCATAAAGCTAATATTCTATCTTTATTATACTTTAATATACTGTAAATAGTTATATTTCTCTTTATTTTCACTCCCTTTCGAATATAATCTATTTTACACTTATTGACAAGTAATTATAAATATGTATGATCTGTATTGTTGTGACTTGACATCTAACAGTCACAGCAATATTAATAATCCAATTCATTTGAATTGTATCATATCTTATAGTATTATACTACTGAAGAATTACCAGTCATTTTATTCATATGAGATATGAAATAGGACAGTACGAAGATCAGACAGTTAGAGCTCCAGACAGTTTAGTTCATCGAGTTGCACACAAAGTAAATGATGTGGCACGTGGCACTTTGTTTGCAGCACTTGATCTAGCTAGAGATACCTACAGAGCAATCAGCTGGAACGCTGACTCTTCTGGTCATGCAGTAAGAGGATTTCATAGGAGTCGATCCTCATAAGCAATGGAAATAAACGACGTTCCTCGATCCAAGTATTGTAGTATCTGTTATGGCTTGCAAATGTCCACTAATTTACTGAAGAGAATCAAACGATGTCTGTCATCCCGAAATTACGAAGTTTTGTTCGGGATCTTTGTGTATATACAATGAGTAAGATCCTGAATCAAGTTCAGGAAGTCTATAAAGAAGGCGGTTGAGCTATCTGTTTTTGATCTATAAGCGTCATACAGTATAGACATAGTAATTCTCTGTGCTTTTTGACTCTTCTTTTCCCTTCAGGGCTGGAATGTCGAATGTATAGGAGATGATCAGTGTGCCGGGGCGACAGTTAGTAAATATCTTTTCTGCGTTATTGTCTAGAAATCTTGGCATCATGTAGAGGTATATCGCATCAGCCCATGCCATGTCAGTCTTCAGGATATCTTCAACCCTAAACTCTACTTTATTGTCAATTCCCATGATGCGCGCGCGGATGCGCGCGCAAACTAACCAAAGAGGACTGATGTCCACTCCCCTACCCACCACCCCATACTCTTTCACGGCCTTACACACTACTCGCCCATCTCCACACCCAAGCTCAAGGAACTTCATACCTTTCTTGAGCCCTACTTTGCGGAGAATCTCATCTACGTCTTTGTCTTTTGATGGCACAAATGGAGCCCCTTTCCAAAGCGACAAGGTGAGCGACATCATGAAGGCGCAGCAAGCAATCGCCAGAAATAGTTCGAAAAGCAGGAAGATATTCTGGATCATTGTTGTTTCTGTCAGGCAATTCACTTTATAAGTACGAAGTTAATTTGGTGTTGATTGGGCAATACTACTGTAACTGCCTATACCTGGCGGCACTGCATTCACAGCAGCAACTCGGAAATCATAAGATGATCCGTTTGATAGTCCTGTCACTGTGGCTGCAGCAGTCGTGCTGGTGCCATCGGCAAACACTACCCAATCAGTTGGTGTTGGTCCTGTCAGCCTGTATTCGACGATATAATCGGTGATTGGAGATCCATTTGCAGCAGGTGCTATCCAGGTGAGAGCTACTTGTGTGCTGCCAGAGACTGGTGTGAGGCCAGACGGGGCGCCTGGTACGGCAGGAGTCGGTGTCAGTGTGATGGTCGGGGTGAGGGTGGGTGTTGGGGTGCGGGTCACTGTGATAAGGATCGTTGGTACTGGGGTCTGTGTGGGTATGGTCGTGGGTGTGGAGGTGGGGGCTCTTGTGGCAGTCGGTGCGCCTGTTGGTGTGGGGGTCTTGGTGTGAGTTGGGGTGCGGGTCGGTGGCTTGGTGAGCGTGAGTGTGGGGGTGTTTGTTGCTTGCGAGTCTGCACCATTTGTCTCCGCGCTGACCTTCGTTAGATCACTCCCAGTCTGACTTGCAGCTACTTGAGTATTTCTGTAATTTACGAGGAATGCTATTGATATGACAAGGCACGAAACTACAGCGAATGCCCCGACCGTGAAATATAACATTCTCTTATTGTCAAAAAATCCACCCGCAGACTCTACTACAACTGGTGCGCCATCTTGACTCACCAAGCTCTCGTCAAGTGGAGTGAAGTTTGTGGTTTCGTTCATATGATAGTTGTGAAATCATACTAGATGCTTTTGTGCATCGCAAGAAGCGAATATGTCTACATCCCAAATATCGAGAGAATATCCATCACAACCCTTTCGAGGATACTCGCCTTTTGGTATCTCAAGTACCTGGCTTTTTTCCTAGCATCTTTGGTGCCTGGCATGGGCGGGTCTATCCAACAAGATAGTATCACTTTTTCGTTTTTCTCATTTTCCTTCACTATTACTGTCACCCGCGAGACACCATACTTCCTTGTGTATTCGAGAGTGCCTGTTTGCTTGCCCGCTGATACGGAGTCTGGCTTTCCTACAGTCTCAACTACGGCCGACTCGTCAAATGATCTCTCACGTATACGCTCCCTAGCATGATTGGTGAAAATAATTGCCATATTGTCTACAAGAAAATTCCCTACACCCTACACCCTACACCCTACACCCTACACCCTACACCCTACACCCTACACCCTAAAGATGATTATATTAAAAACGTCTCGAAGAGCCACTTGTCTTCATTGTCTGGTATTGGCTTGCCGTATTTGGCAAAAGGCTCTACTCTGTTTTTGAGTGGGGTCCAGTCGGTCTTTGTGCTTATAATTTCACCCAGATACGGGTTGGCCACAGCAAGCACTTCCTTATGTGGCAACTCGTCTGGCAGATTCACCCCTCTTTGCGGATTTTTAATCATCCAATACATCGCTCCAAGCATAGATGCTGCTACTTGGAGGGTTGTCGCATTTTGGTGTGGCACAAGCCGCCTCGTCTCATCTATCGAGAGTCTCGATCCTACCCACCACCCAGTAAGGTCGTGCCCAAGGAGCAGTACTCCTAGCTCATCAGCCCCAGACACGATGTCATCGTTCATTATTCTCATTCGCGTTGGCAATGCGTACCCTCCCATCTTCATTTCAATGAGAGATGCTACAGCCGCATCACACGGCAGATATGCATAGTGCACAGTCGGCCTATACTCTGGTATATCAGCGTCCCAGACTGTCAGATAGTCGCTTATCGAGAAGGCCTCACCATGTCTTATGACCATCCCCCATATCTCCCCAGATGGTATCCAAGACCTCACCCAGGTGTCTACACCCATCTGGCCAAGGCATATCTGATTTCGCGGACCATGGCTATGGACCTGTGCCTCATCAGGCAACCGGCGCTCATGCGTGCCCCATCCCATCTCGGCAGGCGATGTACCCTCTTCATGAAATCCAGCGACAGACCATGTATTTACAAACTCCCCGACTTCTTTGGGTTTGTTTGATATCTGGCTGTCACGCTCTGATATGTGAATCGTCTTCACACCACAAAGCTGTGCTATCTTGGGATAGTTGCTATCCGCCAGATACTGCTCAAGGAGATCTTCTCTTTCACGTCTTGTTTTCTTCTTCAGTATACCTTCTGCTATGTCTTCAAGCGCCACTTTGGTCCAGTGACTCACAAGACCTGGATTGGCGCCATGGTCAAGCACAGCTGTGGCGCCTAGTGTATCTTTGCTTTTCCACTCTTTTAGCATCTTGCGAAGTGCCATGTGACGGACATAGAGAGTCTTCTGTTGTGGCAAAACATTAGCACCAGATGCATAAGGATCCCACACCTCTATGGATGCATTTATGTACATGATGCCGTGCTCGTGACACCACTCAAGAAGCGCCAGTGTCTCAATATTCCAAGCAAGGTCGACTATCATGTCACCTTTGCCTACATATTTGCCAAGTACCTTTTCAAGATTCTTAGGGGTGATGTATTCTTCTTTGAATGTCGCACCAGCAGATAGAAGATCTGCTATCC
>CAZATL010000052.1:0-5486 GCA_964488055.1 uncultured Gammaproteobacteria bacterium
GGTTTTGCTGCTTCTGTGACGCGTGCTGTCACATAGACCACGCCGTCTCTCACCTCTGCTTCGATACTTTTCTCATCGATTGCTTTTGGCACATCAGCTATATATTCGAAGGTACTACTTCTTTCCATTCGATATATGACTTGTTTTTTGTTTTTATCATCTTCGCTTTCCTCATACTTAGCAAAAATGTGCACCTTACCATCTGTATATGTCACTTCTACTTCGTCTGCCGGCACTCCTGGCACAGGTGCCTCAAGATGGATGACGCCACCCTTTTCATATATATTTATCCCATTTGACGATGTCATATCGTCCACTTCGTCGTCCCCAAATGGACTAACCATTGGCATGTACCACGGCTTGATGCGCATAAGAGATACCATAAATAAAAAAATTAATTTTTAACTATTAGCAGTTTAGTATTGCGCCTGCTAATTGTCAAGAGTATTTTGGCAGAATAGAGCAACAACTGCCAATTATCTGTCTATGAGGCTACTGCATTGCTCTACATCGTAAGTATATGGTATACTCAAGTAAGGTATTAGTTCACACTTTACACACTATGTTTTTCCGAAATATATTGCGCACCTTCTATGACAAGACTTTCTACAAAGAATCAGAAGGGGATTCATTTGGCAAAAGGGCACTGATGCTTTATGTAGTTTGCCTAGTTTTTTCACTTGTGTCGATTATTAGTATAAGTAATTTCTATATACAAAATAAAGAAAAAGTTGGACAATTTGCCGTAAATATCAAAAGAGCACTGCCCGGTCTTTATCCGCAGGATCTTGAGATGACAGTCAAAAATGGAGAGCTTTCGATCAATCAACCTGAACCATACTACCTAGGGAATGAAATATTTGCAGCTGTCATGGGTGACAATAAGGAGTCTGCAGCTTTCCAAAACTTCATAACAATCGATACAAAGGCATCGATAGATGATTATGAGTCATACAACACAATATTTCTTGTCAATAAAAAGGGTTTTGCTGTGAAACAGTCAGAAAGGGGAGAGATTAGATTTTATCCATTCAGTCAGTTCACGCCGGAGAAAAGCAAAGCAAGTGAGCTCGTCATAAACCACAATATGTACATGCAAGGCGTGAAGGAATTCGGGCCATTTGTTGACAAGATACCCGAACTATTTCTCTACGTGATAATAGGTATAGGAATATTCGTCATATTTGTCTACCCACTTTTTGTCTTGCTTGGATGGCTCATTGCACTTTTGATTTTGAGCGTTCTTGGACTACTTGTGACAATGGTCATCCGCAGAAAGCATACGTATGGATACGTATATAAAATGGGTATGTATATTGCCATTCCACTTACGTTGTTACAAAACGTCCATGTCATAGCTGAGGTCTTTACCGTGAGTGGTGTTCCTGATTTTTCAGGATACAACTGGCTTGTCTATCTACTGCTTGTTGCGGTGTTTGTCCCAGAGATTCAAAAGGCAGAGCTGGCGCCAGGTCAACAAGGGGTACTCGATCCACCAACTGGTCTAGATACAAAATCTAGGGTGTAGGTTGTAGGGTCTAGGGAAATCTATTTAGGTTTCTGCACGCTACACCCTATACGCTAAACCCTTGCTTATACTGTGAATTTGCCATCTTCATAAATGACTTTCTGTGTGCCATCAGAGAGCGTAGCTGTGACTGTACGATCTGTCGTTGAGACGATGTCTGTATGCACTGATGAATCGTTGAAACCCATCTCGACCCACTTTTCTTCACTTACCTTATTTGGGTCACCGATGAAGCTGTCTCTATAGGCACTGCCGAGTGCTAGGTGGGTATTGCCATATCTACCGCCAACATTCTCGTCAAACAATGTCTCACCCATGAACTTTGTGATACGCGAGAATCGACTATCTGTGAGAGAAAATTCACCTATTTTGTCTGCATTTTTCACAGCAATCATGTCTTTGATGATTTGCTCGTTCTTCTTGGCCGATGACCTCATGACCACACCGTCCCGAAACTCCAACTCGACGCCTTCTATGAGATTGCCATATCTGTAGAGTGGTTCACTAAACTGAATCCAACCGTTTGTTCCTCGCCAATCAGGTGAGATGAAAAGCTCAAAGCTTGGAATATTGCGACCAGATCCGCCCAGCCACTTTCTGTCACAGCCTAGCTTCACGTGTAGATCTGCATCATGGCCCTTCACATGGACTGACTCTATTTGGAGCGCGTTCAACCTGTCTTTTGTTTCTTCTATCTGAACGAATAAATCTTGCCATTTGGATATTGGGTTTTCGTAATCGAGATAACAAGCCATAATGATCTCATCCCAGTATTCTTCTTCTGTCATATTTACCTCTTTTGCCATTGCTGGAGTGCCATAGAGTGCGAGTGTCCATGTGAGATTACCTGCGTCTTCCTTCTCGCGTCTTGCGTCCATGTAAAACTTCATCAGCTCACCTCTACGCATGATCTTTTTGCCATCAATTCCCTCAAGCTCGTGTTTATCACTTTCTGAGATTATTCCGACAAAGTGGGTAGCTAGCTTCACGCGCTCCAAGAGATATTCTTTTGGCACGAAGTCAATCTGGTCTGGAGTGGCAAGCTCGAAGTAGTCGCGTGACAGTCCATCTGGCGTGTAATTTAGCATCATGTGCGCTCCAGCTTCGAGGATTGATCTTTGGATGTGGGGGAGGAACGGGCGTGCAGATTCGCTAATACTAACAAAAACCACATCACCTTTCTTGACGCCTTGTCCAGACCAAAGGGCAAACTTGATAAGAACATCTGCGTACTTTTTTAGTATTTCTGGGGAAGGGATAAAAGTCATATTAAAGTTATAAAGTTATAAAGTTTGTAATGTTACCGCCCAAGGCGGATCAGCCTGAGGCTGAATAAAGTCAAAATTTTTTAATTCGAAATAGATATTAATTATTGCAAGTTGCCGATTACTTGAAAATTGATATTGATGATTGGCAATTTACTTTTTGTATTATATACACTTCCATTCTAAATCCACGAGGTTATACTTGGGGTTATGAAAAACATCGGAAAAATAATAAAACTAGCCAGGCCATTACACGGCCTCCTCATAGCAATATCAGCCCTCATCACGCTCGGAGCTCTCATAGAACTGCTTAGCCCTTGGCTTCTCAAGATGGTGGTCGACGTACTTGATACTGTCGCAAAAGATCCCAAAGCACTTGGACCAGATATGACGAGCGGGCCATTTCTCACAATCATCCTACTTGTTGTTGCAATGCTTGTGGCAAACATCGCAGGCCAAGCGCTATCAAATATCTCAAGCAGGATGGGAGACCATTTCGCTGGTCTTCTTCGTAAGTATCTAACAGAGAGATTCTTTGAGCATTCACTCACTCTTTCCCAGACGTACTTCGATAGTGAGCTCTCTGGCAAGATCATGAGTCAGCTAAATAGGGGTGTACAGGTGATAAGTGATTTCTTCAATGTAGCCACAAACTTCATTGTGCCATCGTTTCTTCAGGCTGTATTCACGATTGTAGTTCTTGCTTACTATAGTCCGCTCATTGCCGTATTCGTTTTTCTACTTTTTCCAATTTACATATACCTATCTGCTAGGTCAACCCAAGCATGGGCGAAGTATCAGCAGGGTAGAAATACTCATGAGGACGTAGTTCGCGGGAGACTATCTGAAACAATACTAAATATAAGGCTGGTTCGTGGCTTTAATAATCAGCTTGGCGAAATAAAAACGGTAAAGTCTGCATTTGTGAAAATAAATGAGTTTGTAGCAAAACAAAGCTTCACTTTCCATATTTATGATTTTGCAAGGAATACTGCACTTTATCTCATTTTAACTGGGGTATTTCTGATTCTTTTTTATCAGGCTTTCACGAAGCTAATCACATTTGGCGAGGTGGTGCTCATAATCCAGCTAATAAACCAGATAAGGAGGCCGCTTTTTGCAATGTCATTTGTGCTTGGTCGAATACAAGAGGCAGAGACAGGATCAAAGGAATACTTTGCCATCCTTGAGCTACCAAGTCGTGAGCCACTTGAGATAAAAGATAAGCCGAAAGAAATCACAAATCCAGAACTCACATTTGCAAATGTATCATTCGCTTACGACGATACGAAAACTGTTTTGCACGATCTGAATTTCAGAATAAAAAAACACGAAACCATTGCTCTTGTTGGCAAAAGTGGTGCGGGGAAAACTACGATCACAAATCTCATTATGAAATTCTATGACCCGACTTCAGGGAGTATCAGAATGGGCGAACATGAGTATAAAAATCTTACTACTTCCGATGTGAGGCACAACATCGCACTAGTCTTCCAGGATCATGAGCTCTTTTCAACCTCTATTCGTGAAAACGTGGCATACGGTTCAAATGCATCAGACCAAGAGATAAGAGTCGCACTTGAGAAGGCACAGGCATGGAGCTTTGTGAGCGAGTTACCCAAGGGAATAGATAGCGAGGTGGGGGAGCGAGGCGTGAAGCTGTCAGGGGGACAAAAGCAGCGTATCCAGATAGCAAGGGCTATACTAAAAAATGCCCCAATACTTATACTTGACGAGGCGACGAGTAGTTTGGATGCGCAGAGTGAGTCACTTGTGCAAGAAGCGCTCTCTGTTCTTATGAAAGATAGACTGGTACTTGTGATCGCGCACAGATTCTCGACTATAAGGGATGCGGATCGCATTATCGTGCTTGATAAGGGTCACGTGATAGATCAGGGCACACCTCATGAGCTATCAACAAGGGAGGGGATTTACCAAGATCTTCTCCGCTTCCAGGTAGATGGGAATAAGAAGTTACTTGAGAGTTTTGAATTACACTAATTCAGCACAAATTATCAACTGACAATAACAAGACTCAAGTAATGTTCAAATGCCAATTGTCAATTGGTGATTGGTAATTACTTGATAATTGGATATTGAATATTGAGAGTTTTCTTTTTCGGCTTTGTTCTCTGCTCTGATTTTGGTACTATTACTATCATGCCTGCCCAAGTAAGTCCTCCACCACCGCCACCCGTGAGCCAAGTCCAGTATGCGCCCATCGATCCAAAGACTATGCATGCTGATCCAGTGCCAGAGTATATAGTGCATGGATATGTACAAGAGGAAGGTAATACCTTTAAGACCATCTTCATGACATTCCTTATTGGCATAATAGTAGGAGGGAGTGTGCTTCTGACAGTAGTAAGCTTATGGAGAATGCGTCTCAAGGGCCAAAAGGAAGCCGAGATAGCAAGTGCCTCACTCACAAACCCCCGAGCGGGATGCAACATGGGCGAGACAGTATCCAGTACCAAAAAATGTGCATATGTGATCATGCAAGAGAAAGCGCATGGGACGGGTATTAGTATTGGTAAAGGCTACATTATGACCAACAAGCACGTCGTACAGGACGGGACCACCTTTCAGACAAGGATAAATGACCGCAACACACAGCTTGAGCTTGTTGGAACATCTGATGAGTATGACCTAGCACTTCTCAAGGCACCAAGTGATTTGCCTGTATGTAGATT
>CAZATL010000053.1:0-5440 GCA_964488055.1 uncultured Gammaproteobacteria bacterium
TAAAATAAGTTCCAAGTTCCAAGTTCCAAGTTCCAAGTTCCAAGTTCCAAGTTCCAAGTTCTAAGTGCTAAGCGGTATTATAGCTTGGAAGCAGTTAAACTTCATGCAACTTTCACTTGTACAGTGAATATGGTAGTATTTGCCAAGGTAAAAGTTATGCAAAATGAAGAAAAAAAATCGGTAGCTTTAGTGCACAAACCTCACATAAAATCAGCATCAAGTTATGAAGATTTTGTGTCGAGCATTGGCGTCATCATGGTGAGCGTCGCATTTTTGCTTTATGTTGCATTTCTTTCCATAAGCCAGACATATCAAATTGGTGGCAAAACTGCAGCCGGAAATGGCGCAGGCATGTCATTGCCTTTTTTCTCAAGCAAGCCAAATTGTGACAAGATGAATGACAACTTCGAGGCATGCGTGAAGTCGCAGGCAGGGGGGAGCGGATGTAGTTGGTATGCAGACTGTAGGAAGTGTATAGAGGGGGGGCATAGTGGCAAGAGTAGAGAGGAGATATGTGGAAACAAATAGTTGACAGTTATCAGGTGTCAGTTATCAGCGGTGGCTGATTTATTTCATTTTCTGTCAACTGTAAGCTGACAACTGTTCACTTATTATTATGCGGTACTTTATAACTGGTGGGTCGGGGTTTCTCGGAATCAATCTTATAAGATACCTTCTTGCGAAGAATCATAGTGTCGTGTCATACGATCTGCTGCCTTTTGACTATGCAGACTGCAAAGACAAAATAAAATGGGTGGAAGGGGACATTCGCGACTTTGACAAGTTATCTGCTTCGATGCAAGGCGCGGAGATCGTCGTGCACTGCGCGGCTGCACTTCCGCTTTATAGCCCAGAAGACATAAGAACAACGGACGTCGTTGGTACAAAGTTTGTGCTTGAGGCTGCGGCAAGCTGTAAAGTGGATAGAGTGGTCTACATATCATCAACTGCTGTATATGGTGTGCCAGACCATCATCCACTTTACGAGACTGACAAGATGGTGGGGGTGGGGCCGTATGGTCACGCCAAGATAGAGGCGGAACACGCATGTGAAGAGGCGCGAAAGTCAGGACTCACCGTGTCTATCATAAGGCCCAAGTCGTTTGTCGGACCAGAAAGGCTTGGCGTATTCGCACTGTTTTATGACTGGGCGAAAGACGGTTGCAGCTTCCCGATGATTGGAAATGGTAAAAATAGATATCAGCTCCTGGACGTAGATGACCTAAATGACGCCATATATGCTTGTAGCACGCTCCCAAAAGACATTGTGAATGATACTTTCAATATTGGCGCCAAAGAATTTACGACGATGGGTGAAGACTACAAAGCGGTGCTGGACGAGGCTGGTCACGGCAAGCGGATAGTAGGCACACCTGCCGGCATCATAATAAGTATCCTGAAGGTACTTGAACTGCTGAAGATTTCGCCTCTTTATGCATGGGTGTATGAGACGGCATCAAAAGACTCTTTTGTATCGATCGAAAAGGCCGAGAAGATACTCGGATTTCGGCCAAAATATAGCAATAAGCAGGCTCTTATTCGCAACTACAAGTGGTATCTGGATCACGTGCGTGATTTTGAGGGTAAAAGTGGAGTCTCACACCGCGTGCCCTGGAAGCAGGGAGCACTCTCATTTGCGAAAATGGTATTTCGCATGATATAGGCTAGTAATTAAATTCAAATATCAAAATTCAAATCTACAAATTAATCATAAAATTCAAATAACAAAACTCCCCGATCATATTCGGGACTAACTGTAAGTAAGACTCTGCTTGTGGCATTCGTCAACTTACAGTCGAGCAAATGACAATTCAAGTTAAAATTACTGAAATTCAAGTTTCGAATCTCATTTGATGTTTGAATTTTGTTATTTGAATTTATATTAGTACAGTAGGGGATGGCGGTAGATTTTGAGCCGGCCAAGGAAGTACACAAATCCCCAATACAGACACTCGAGGCCATACTTGGCGCTTCTTACAATATTTATCGAAGATGCCTGCGCAAAGTATCTGCACGGAGAGCTGATTTCGCCAATCTTATACCCGTTTGCCATAATCTGGAGTAAGAATTGGTTATCAAAAATGAAATCATCGGAATTTCGTTGGTAGTCAATTTTCTTCAGCACAGAACTTCTGTATGCGCGAAATCCAGTGTGATACTCTGACAATTTTGCTCCTGTGAGCCAGTTTTCAAGGAGGGTTAGGATTCTGTTTGAATAATATTTGTAGATTGGCATGTTGCCCTTCTTTGCTTGTCCGCATAATATTCGTGACCCAAGGCAGACGTCATAGCCTCCATACTCAATCATGGCAACCATTGCTGGAATGAGCTCTGGCGGATATTGATAGTCAGGGTGTAGCATCACGACTATGTCTGCATCCATCTTGATAGCTTCACTGTAGCAGGTTTTCTGATTGCCTCCATATCCACGATTGTTTTCGTGGGTGTACACATGCAAACCAAGTAATCGAGCAACGTCAACGGTGTCGTCATTGCTCTTGTCGTCGACTACAAGGACATTGGATTTGAATCCAACTGGGATCGCGTCATAGGTCTCTTTCAGAGTCTTGCCAGCATTGTATGCAGGCATGACGATTACTATTTTGCTCTGAGGTCGAGTGATATCTGCGGACATAACTTTTTTATTGTACACTAGGTGGTTCGGGTAATTTATGCCAGGAGTGAGTTTTGTGTATTTATATGCATAAAGTCAAAACAGTAGTAAAACCTGCGACTCACACTTCTAAGTTATTATTCTTCAGTATTTTACTTGCTGTGGTATCGATTTTTATGATTTCGATCACAGGGGTCAGATCAGAGATAAGAATAGTCAATACAGATGATAAAACGTATGTCTATCATAATGGCAAGAAAATAAATGAGTCTCCGCTCATCAAATCCAAGAGAGTCGAAATAGAAATAGAGCACAACAGAATGCTCCAGTTTATGCTTCCGGCATACTCCGAAGACACAGTGTCGGTTCTCAAAAAAAATGAAATAGTCGACGAAAAAGTAGACTCACTGTCTATGCAAGATAGGGTGGGCATGATAGGTGATATGTTCAATCTGGAGTACCGAGTAAACGGGAGTATAGTGGGCTTCAACGATATCTCATCAAGATATAAAACAGAACTAATTGGAGACTTCGATCAAAATTCTGAAATAAAAATCACAGGAAGTAATATACCGACAATAAACATATCATTTTCTGAAGACACGAAGATATATCTTCGACCTGAATGGCACCATGAAAATATGATAAAGGTAGGGGACAAGGTCTATGGTGATCAAGATATTGGACTCGAGATGTTGCCACTTGGCATGAAAATGATTCAGAATATTATGATCGTATCCTTTGGATTGTCTGTCTTCATAGGCATTACACTTATTCTAATCGAGGTTGTTGAGATCATAAGACTTGGCGCTCTTTTTGTCGCAAGATACACAGGACTACATGTGGTAAAGAGACTTATTCAAAAGTCATTAATAAGGTATGTCAAACCTAGTCTGATGGTTCAGTCACTCGTGATAATTCTTTTTCTCTTGGTTGCTGCATATCAGATGTTTGTATTGAACTTCACATTGAGAAATGTACTTGAGGCTTTCCCGCATACTCAAGATGAGATTGTGTATCTTTTCCAAGCCAAGCTGATCGGAGGATTGAGATTCTTTGTCCCACCTGTTGCTGGGGACGCTAGATACTTCTTCGATCATGAGTTCCTCGTAAACGATGGCAAGTGGTTCGGTATGTATACGATTGGGACATCGCTATTTCTGGCACTTGGTAGACTCTTTGGATTTGTCGAGTGCGTCATTCCTACCTTGTATGTTGTCATCATTTTCATCACAGATTATGTGATGTGGAAACAGAAACTGCCATTGTGGTCGATATTGCTTGTCAATATATTCTTTGCTCTTGCTCCATCACAGACACTTATTGCAACAAGCTACATGAGCCATATACCAGCAAGCTTTGCGACAATCATTGTCTTTGCTGCTGGCGTGCTTGGATCACCACTAGCCGCTGGAATTGGGATAGGGACACTCCTTCTTATTAGGCCGTATAACGCGGTATTTGTGGGTTTGTGGTACTTAATATTTGGCCTAGCAGTTTGGATTATTTCTGAAAAGCGAGTAAAAAGCAAGAAAAAAGTATTCACAATCTTACTTGAATATGCACGTGCGCATGTAATGGTAGGTATGACAGTGGCACCTTTTGCGTTATTTCAGCTATGGAATAACTACGTCCTTTCGGGGGATATCATGACATTCCCACAGTCAGTGTATAGCGAATATAACAAGATAGGATTTGGGGTAAGGGGCATTGAGTTTGGGATTGACTTCACTTACGTAAAGGCTTTTGAGCTGACACTCTTCAACATGCTTTCCTTTTTTGATATGTTCCAGGCAACGCCATACTTTTTCTCTATGACATTTGTCCTTCTTGGTGTTGCAAGTATATTCATTGCTACAAAATACAGAAAGATAGCAATTGCGTCTTTATCAATCATACTGGTCCAGATAGTCGCATATTTTCCTTTTCATGGGAATGGGACATTTTTTGGGCCTAGGTATTGGTCTGAAGTGTATTTTGCATTTATGATATTGTCAGCATTGGGTGTATTTGCTATCTGTGACTTTTTCTCAAGAAACATATCAAAAACGATATATGTTGTCATGACAATCATAATGATGGGCTATATGCTATATGGAAATCTCAGACTAAATGGCATACTTGCGCAGTTTGTGGAATACAATGGAATGAGCCCGAGGTTCTTGGGTAAGCTCCCAAAATTTACCAAACCCACAATCATACTTATTCATGCAAAAGAATCTTGGCAGCAGTATGGAAGATACTTTGTCGATCAAGATCCATTTTTTGGGTCAAAAGTGATCTACGCCAGACTTGACGCGAGACATAATATCGGAAGAAGAGATAAAGTGTTTGATAAGCCCAACGAAATACTTCTCAAAGCGTTTCCCGGGAGAGATGTCTATGTCATAAATGCGCTGGGGGAGCTTGAGAGTTACTAAAGTTGGATATATAAAACATGCTAGTGAGTCAGATGAAATCCAAAAAAAATCTAGTAATACTTTTGTTTTTACTTATTCTGGGGGTTGGGGTATTTCTTCGAACATACAAACTTGACTCAAATCCATCAGGATTTTTTTGCGACGAGGCAGAAAATGGTTATATATCATACTCAATAATACGCACTGGCAGGGATAACTATGATGTTTTCTTACCATTCTTTTTCCGTGCGCTTGGGGATTTTCGCGACCCAGTTTATATATATACGACTGCACCCATTTTTCTTTTTTTTGCACCTACAGAGGTGGGGGTGAGGATGGGATCTGTGATATACGGTGTGGCAACGTGCATTGCGCTTTTTTTTCTTATAAAAAAACAGTTCTCAAGGGATTTGGCAATACTAGTGCT
>CAZATL010000054.1:0-5420 GCA_964488055.1 uncultured Gammaproteobacteria bacterium
ATGAGAAAGGGCGGAGTGTATGCGGACTGCTGGCACATACCAGGCGGTGGTGTGGAGGCTGGCGAGAGTATGATAGATGCTCTGAAGCGCGAACTCATGGAAGAGGTGGGGATTGATATGTCTCAAATGGAATGCAATCTCGTATATGACAACGACAGCGACAAAGCAGTAAAAGTAGACAAAGAGACAGGTGAGGAGTTCCTTGCCATCATGCACTTCAATGTCTACCTCGTAAAGCTGGCTACAGACTCAAACGATGTGAAGGTGACCTTGAGTGATGACATAACTAGCTTCACTTGGGCGAAGGTATCTGACCTAAAAAGCTACAAACTACCTACACCATCCATGAGACTCTTTAAGAAAATGGGCTGGCTTTAGATATATGAAATACATAGTTCTATTTCGTGGAATCAATGTCGGAGGAAATAGGAAGGTAGAGATGAAAAGGCTGAAGACAGTCTGCATCAGTATGGGCTATACGGAAGTATCCACTTACATAAACTCCGGCAATCTCATCCTGGAGTCAAGCAAATCCGCGAGTGACATCCACACAGGTATTGTCAAAAGACTCTCCTCCGAGTTTGGCTTCACCATAGATATAATTGTAAAGACGGCTGGTGAGATGAAAAGAATCGCAGATGCTATCCCGCCGTCTTGGCAAAATGACGACACACATAAGACCGATGTCGCCTATCTCTTCCCCGAAATGGATAAGGATGAAGTAGTCGAGACGCTCCCAATTAGCAGGGATCTCGTAGACGTGAGATACGTGAGTGGTGCCCTCATATGGAGAGTCTCCAGGGCTGACTACAACAAAAGTCGCCTCAACAAGCTCATAAGCCACAAAATATACAAGCAAATGACAGTAAGAAATGTCAACACCGCCAGATACCTAGGGAATTTGTGACCTTCTTAGTTACCTTCCACCTTCCAGGTGGAAGGTAGTTGACGGCTACGAGCGGGAGCGATATGGCAGCAACTGCTTCTCAAAAAATCAAATCTTGGCTATACTTGATGTGTCGTAATTTCTATACACATCTATGCAAGATACCAAAAAGATGCTCCTAGGATTTGCCACTATCTGGCCAATATTGTATATGATTTTATTCTTTGTTTTCGTCTTGTCACAGATGATTATGTCTTTATCGGGATCACCCTTTTCTTTCCTTCCTATTATGTTTTTGATCATATTCCCTCTTCATCTCTTTACGATGGTTCTCATGTTTGTCCTACTCTTTATATATATAAAAGATATATTTAGCAACGTTAGAATAGATCAAGACAAAAAGGCACTTTGGGCTATTGTGATATTTTTTGGTAATATAATTGCCATGCCCATATATTGGTATCTATATATTTACAAAAAGCCTGTAGAGCCAACCCGAGCACAACCACAACAGCAAGCTAGTTGATCTATTTCTTAGCCTAGGTTCACTTATGAATAAATACCAAAACATTGACGAGTATATAGCTATATACCCAGGTGATGTGCGAGCTATCTTGGAAAAGATCAGAGAGTTAATTCGCGAAACAGCACCAGGTGCCACAGAAACAATAAGCTATGGAATACCAACTTTTGATTTTGCTGGCAAACATCTTGTGCATTTCGCAGCTTTCAAAAATCACATAAGCTTTTTCCCAACTTCCTCACCTATCCCCATGTTTGCGAAAGAACTCACAGGTTACGAAACATCCAAAGGCACCATAAGATTCCCTCTCGACAAACCCATCCCCTACAGTCTGATAAAGAAGATCACGAAGTATAGGTTGGGTGAGCTGTCGAAATGATGGTCCATCAAGGCATAGCACTTGATCGGGCTCAATTGTGATAGACTATCGTGGTTACATAGCATTAACACAAGATATATGCTTCTTATTGCGCATCGCGGTGATACAGTAAACCACAAAGAAAATACCCTAGGTGCCTTTGTCTCTGCTTTCGAAAAGGGCGCGGATGGAATCGAGCTCGATGTGCACTTGTTCAATGACAAATTGATAGTGGTACACGATTTTCTATTTGATAGAAACAAAGTTTACCCTCTTCTACCAGATGTACTTGGTGTTATTCATAGCAAGGGCAGGATCGAGATTGAGATAAAGTCATATGATACAAATATTCTCGGCCATCTGAAGCCAGTCCTAGATAAATACCCAAAAGCAGACTTTGAGCTAACAACTAGCGAAATCCCACTTGCCAGATTTATAAAGGAATTTTTTCCCTCGATGTCACTAGGACTCATACTAAATGCTAATCTTTTCGAATCTTGGATGACGCCAGAACTCGTAGCCAAGAAAATGATTGGGTGGGGCAAAATGACAACTGCAAATGTACTCCACATTCCACTGAAAACACTGGCTAATTTTGGTGGAAAAGAACTTGCAGCACACATCAAAGGGGCAGGATTTGTGGTCCACAGTCATATTTTCAAATCTGAAAGCGATAAGGCTGACCTTGATATGGCAAAATCGTGGGGTATCGACCAGTGCACTATAGACAATATAAACCTTATTACAAATGAATCCTACGGAATAAGACTCTGATTGGATTAGATATATTATTGGTATGCCTCGGCTTGGAGTCTGAACATCGTGGCGTACTCACCCTCGACAGCAAGTAGTTCGTCGTGAGTCCCCCTTTCGATTATCTTACCATCCTGAAGTACCAATATTTCGTCAGCTTTTCGGACAGTTGAGAATCTATGAGAGATCATCACGACAGTTTTGTCGTGTACAAGAGTCATGACTTTGTTGAATATTTCATTTTCTGTTTTCGCATCCACCGCAGCTGTGGGCTCATCGAGTATGACAATTGGGCTATCACGCATGAAGGCCTTCGCAAGAGCTATCCTCTGCCACTGACCGATAGATAGCTGTTCTCCACCAGCGAAAGAGGATCCAAGAAGCTGGTTGTATTTATGTGGCAATTTATCAATAAATATATCTGCTCCAGACATGCCCGCCGCCTTCTTGATAGCGTTTTTATCTGATAGACTAGATATTCTGCCCATTGCAATATTCTCATTTACTGTCAGATCATAGCCCACGAAATCTTGGAAAAGCACAGCGAACCATGAGCGCAAAGTAGAAAGTGGTATTTCTCTTATATCCATACCATTTATTCGGATACTACCCCTCTGCACATCATAGAACCTACACAAAAGCTTGATGAGAGTAGTTTTGCCAGATCCGTTCTCTCCAACCAGTGCGATCTTCTTCTTGGCGTCTATACGCAATGAAAAATCTGTGAATATTACTCTCTTGCTTTCGGGATAACTGAACCAGACTTTATCAAACTCTATTGTAAGATCATTCAGATCATACTTGTTGTTTTTGCTAGCAGTTACACTTCTTATCCGTGACTTGAGGTTTAGGAATTTTCTAATTTCCTTAACATAGAGGTTTACTTCGAATCCAAAATTTATGTTTTTCACAAGATTCTGAAGTGCCAGAGCAAAAGCCGAAAGACTGCCCAGATAAAAAGTAAGTAATCCCGGCGTAATCTCCCGCTTGACAGTCATAAAAAGGAGGCTAAATGTGATATAGAAGACTGGCAGATTGGATAATAATGATCCACCAAAACCCTGTAAAACTCGCTTTTTTTCTATTCGCTTTTGATTGGTATGAAACTCATCAAGTCCAGACAGAATCTTACCTATGAAATAATCACCGACCTGGTAAAGAGCAAATTCTTTTATATATGCAATGTTATTGAAAAGCCCGCTGAAATATGTGAATTTTCTTCTTGTCGTCGAATCTGCGTCCCAGATATTCCATGCCGATTGTCCGATCTTGAGAAGAATTGTCAGAGCTGGGATTTGGAAGAGGAACAGAAGTATCAGCCAAAGAGGATTTATTGTTATCAATATGATGCTTTGGAAAACTACTTGGAAGACGTTGTACAAACTCCAAAAAGCTACATTCAGAAACTCTGTAGGTCTATGGGCATAGGTATCCAGAGTTTTTTGCTTGAGATCTAGGTAGTTGCTATTCTCATAAAATCCCAAATCTACTGTATTCAGTTTCTTTGTCACAAGCGCGACAAAATACTTTTCCATATCAAATCTCATGATCTTAAATAGACCTTCAAGTAGAGTATCCAAGAAGTTCCATCCCAGATCAAATACTAGCTTCAGCAATATGACGAGAAGTAGAGGGGTAATGTCTTTTAGTACGCTTGGGCTCAAGGCAGAGTCGATTATGATCTTCAGCATCCAGTATGAAAGCATTGGAAGACCAGCATAAAGGATTGTTACAAGGATACGAAGTATAAATTTTTTCTTACTAATATTGTAGCTAATGTTGAGAATCCAAAGAAGATTCTGGATAAGCAGGTTGAGCTTGTCAAATCTCGACTTCATTGTTACTAACATTATACGCAACCTAAAACATAAAGTGGTGTAAATTCGACTTCACAATTTATTTGTCATGTTATTTATTGCGAGAACCCGCTCTGATATAGTTCTCTCTAATCACTCAAACAGTATTTCGAGTTGCTTCTATTATAATCTTGTAATGAATATGAAAAATACACTCAAACTCAATAATAGTTATGAAATCCCTGTAGTTGGTCTCGGGACATGGAGATCAGAAAAAAACTCTGTTGGTGACGCTGTAAAGTATGCATTACTTGACGCAGGATACAGACATGTAGACTGCGCTGCCGTATATGGCAACGAGAAAGAAATAGGTTTGGCATTTGATGATGCATTTACGTCTGGGAAAGTAAAAAGAGAAGATGTGTTTATCACTAGCAAGCTCTGGAATACCATGCATAGTCCAGACAACGTTGAGAAAGCATGCAGAGAAACACTTTCTGACCTGAAGCTGAAATATCTAGATCTATACCTCATGCACTGGGGCTTAGCATTTGCACCTGGCGAAGAAATAGAGCCATTGGGAGATGACGGTATTATAAAAACCGAGAAAGTATCACTGAAGGATACCTGGCAAGCCATGGAGAGACTGGTTGACATGGGACTGGTAAAATCTATCGGTGTTGCAAACTTCTCATCCCCCATGCTGATCGACATCCTGTCGTATGCAAGAATAACACCTGTTGTAAACCAGATAGAGATACATCCATACAACTCTCAAGAGAAGCTTGTTGAATTCTGTAAAAAGAAAAATATTGTTGTCACAGCCTATTCACCCTTTGGATCTGCCGGTGAACCAAGTGAGAAACCGCTCAAGGATCCTGTCATAGTCAGTATTGCAGATAAGTATGGAGTCTCACCTGCACAAGTACTCGTGAAATGGGCTGTCACACGTGGCATCACTGTGATTCCAAAAAGTACAAAGCCTGATAGGATCACAACGAATTTTGATATATCTGGATTCGATCTCGCACCGCTCGACATGAAGAGTATTGGTGACCTGAATAAAAACCACAGGTATGTCGATCCTGTGATCTGGTGGGGCGT
>CAZATL010000055.1:0-5207 GCA_964488055.1 uncultured Gammaproteobacteria bacterium
TAGTATGCGTCCTTCCCAAGGATGAGAAGCGGGTTCAATTCCCGTATCCCGCTCATAATATTTGTAGTCGCAGTTCCCCCGATAAATGCACGGATATAGTATCTTGAAACCGTACTAAGGAGCATGTCATCCTGAACGCAAGTGAAGGATCCAGGTGTTTATGTTCCTGGATTCTTCGGTCGTCGCTTACGCTCCTAGTCAGAATGACAAAATAATGTCACCGGTATTATTGACTATTACGGGGATGACCCCCGTATCCCGCTCACTGTTTTTCATGCAAACATGACATAACTACCTCTCCACCCCAATAAAGTCTTCTAGTTTTTTATTACCTATTTGAGTATTTTCACATTATGTTAGAACAAGTTATACGTCGCCCTCTTGAGAATGATTATCGTGCAGGCATAGTAGATTATGCACTTTCGCTTGTTGGCGCGAGATCCATCAGCCACCCAAGAAGTAGGGTGAATCACCAGCTTGGCTGTGATCCTATATTGGGATTTGACTGCTCTGGGTTTGCTATACATGTATTGAGCAGATCACTTGGCTACAAGCTAGCTAGTCTTGAGAACGAGCAGGAAAGTGACTTCTGCACATACGGACTGCAGGTCCCGGGGATCACATCCCCCATCAGACACGCGAGTCAACTATTTGATCTATTTGGTGTCACTACACAGAATCCTCAAGCGGGCGACTTAGTTTTCTTTAGCAAGCATGGATCAGCGCCAGATCATATAGGCTTTGTGGTTGATCCAGACACTGGTGAGATAGTGCATGCTCCAGGCAAAGACGGGACAGTTGTAACTAGGAAGATACTAGTGCCAAGCGCCATCCCTCGAGTTACCCGAAGCCAGAGGTATCTATGGAACCCTATAGGCTTCAAGTCTCCAGCCATACCAAATGGCAGATGGCAAATACCTATGTAGATATACATCGCCGATCAGCCAACACGCGATTTTTCTGTACAGCTTGGGGAGGCAATAAAGTCCTGAAAAATCTCCTAACTTAGCGTGAAAATCACAATTTAAACTAGGTTTTAACTATTTGGAGCTGGTTTTAATGTTAAGAGTGCTGGTGATCTGAGTTGAAGCTAATCACTCGAACAGACTTGCAGTTGTGCTTAGGTCAAGTATCTCAAGGTTTCTATGCTCAACTTCAAGGTAGACATCTTTGCTTTTACCATTGTCCTTTGGCTCTCCAGTTTTTTCATTATTAAAATATGCAGGATGATGATGATCATTACATCTGATAAATATTTCTCCAAAATTTTCTACAATTAAATGCTGGTCCTCAAGAACTAGTTGCTGATGTACCCACATAGTCAATCTATTTTCATCAATTAAGATTTCTAATGTATGCCAATCCTCTGGTATAAAACCATTCACTTTTTTGCCATCGTTTTCCTTCCTTTGTTCTGGCCATGTGACTGATCTGGTTTCGCCTGTATATCTAACCAAAGCTAATTCAGACAAGACGGCTAATGGTCCTTGAGACCTTAGATGAACTCCAAACCAATCCCATTTATGGTTCGTGGAGTATAAAAACCTAAAATCAACCTTCATTCTTAAATTTTTAAGTTTCGGCACATCGATTCTTAAATAATTCTTATTTGTCACTACTCCTCCGGATGAGGGCTCATACTTGTTAATAATTTTTTTAGAATCAAAGTTTTGCTCTTTTATTGCAGTATATATTTCAATTTCCCTTTCGATCAGTTTCTGCAATTCATCTTTTGAATGGTATGTTTTTGCTTCAAATCCTCGAATATCAAAAGGTAGATCATTAACTTTTTGACTTGTAACAATTAAAATATTCTTATCCAATTGAATAGCAACCCCAAGCTCTAGCATCACATTTGGATTATGATTAGTTATGTCTGCAATAAATAAATCGCAGGATCTTATTCCATCAACAAAAATGTCATAGAGCTGTTTATTTCTATTAATGAATTCCTTAATATCTTTTGTTTTGATTTCATCCCTCCAATCTTCGTCGTTTGATAGTAGATGCTTAGATCCATATTGAACATCCCACCCGTACTTATCTGTTATCTTATTGAAAACATCCTCATACATTGCCATAACATATTCATTCCATTGAAACGCTCCGAAAATTCTTTTTTCTTTTTCTCTCCAGGAAACTCGTATTTTTCTCGATTTCTTATCCATAGTTATATTTTTCTATCTTTTCTAATTAAGACAACCACATTACGCGGCTTTTATCTTTGGGAATAGATTCTTTTATAAAGAGGTTCAATACTAACTCTATTCATTTTTAATATCTAAGTAACTCAAAACACTCATAGCAAACTTTTCAAACTGGGCTTTGAGTTTTTCATCTCCATTTACGATTTCAGGAGCTAGTTCAGCAAATCTTACTTTTGGCTCAACCTCAGGAGCCCAACTCTCTAATGTGCCTTGCGGTACTATGAATATCCCTTTTTTTGCAAGTTTAATTATAACCTCAGTAAAAGTGGTGCAATTTTCCTCAGACCACGCGCTCACCATGCCGCTTTTATCGTTATACTTCGTAAGTTGTTTTATTAATGTGTTCCGTTTACCATCATCATTTTCAGCTTTAATTGCAGGATCAGTATTGAATAAGTCGCGAATAGGCATTGTAACGATTTCTTCTCCACCTAGGATTTTGTAAACATCATCAATCAACTGATTATCAAATAATATAGCATCCAAATCATAAATAAACGCTATCTTTAGTCCAACTTTAGAAGCAATATCAGCGATATGTTTAGTATTTCCTTTGCCACCAGCAGACACAAACCCGAGATCTTTATCTTCAACATCCCCATAGTCATCAATCATATTTTGATAGAAAGAACGGTCTGATGCCCCTTCAACAACTATGCATCGTTGATAAAACAAGCCTTGTAGATATTGCTCTTGATTCTTTAATGCGTTTGCGTTCGTTGCTCGATCCAACTCGCAGGATTTTACACTCCCGGCATCATCATTATTTCGCTCGACCCTATAAATGTTAGTCGTTATGTTTGTGTCCAATATTCCTTGTAGGACCATAGGATCATGTGTAACTAAAAATACTTGCTTGTGTTGCTCTTTTGCAAGAAGCACCAATTGTTTCCCTAACCATCTTTTCTGCGATGGATATAAATGCATTTCTGGCTCGTCAATCATGATTATTTGATTGACTGGATCAAGCAGGCTTGTCAGCAATCTGAGCAGGCTTCTTATTCCATGACCAGCTTCTGTTACTTTAAAAAACTTCTCTGATTTCCATTTTTCTATCCTCTCATACTCCTCCTGAACTCCTTTTTTGATGTCTACAATTGGCGACGTATCTTTGTTAGACAACCCCAACTGAAGGTTTGTGCCAACATGGTTAAGCAATACTAAATGATAGCCGGTTCGCTCATAAATTGACTTGTCAATCTCAGCAAACAGTTTTTTATCCCTATGCAGAACGTTAATAACATCTTGTGCAGGTAGGTTATGTGCGGCTAAATTCACTGAGTCTGGAAGTCCTAAACGAGTGTCACAGCTTGATAAGTTGATAAATGGTTTTCTATATCGAACCTCTCGTGTAAATGTATCTTTCTCGACTTTATCTATTTGCAGAATATCACCTTGAGAAAACCTTGCATTATCAGAAAGATCTACTTCCCCATTTAAATTTTTAGCTGCTTGAGAATAATAGAACGAACTATCATTTTCAAACTTCTTGGAAATAGAACTTTTTAGTAAATCTAAATCTGATTTTAAATCAGCTGTATCGAATCTTGGCTCTTGAACCCAATAGTATCTCATCCTTGGAGTTGAGGTGGATCTAGAATGAAGTTCGAGCAGTAAAGTTGTTTTGCCAACTCCATTTCCACCAATAAATACGTTAAAGTCACCAAACTTTAGCTCTTGTCCGTTTGATAAATTTGCGCTAACCAGTTTCATATAGTCTTAGCATGACCTTTGTAGCATCGACGAATAGTAAGTGCACTCACCACAACATTTACTCACTAATGATAATGGACTTTCACTACAGTGATCATTCTGCCGCTCAAGTATACCATCTAGGGATATTCTTGAAACCAGTGGTCTTATGCATAAAACAGTTAATTGTGACACTAACATGCGTCACCCTGAGCTTGTCGAACGGGTTACATGTCATGAATTTCCTTCGACCATTCTCAGCATAAACTCTAGATCACCCCCAGACTTGCCAGCCTCGAACTAAGGCGGGCAGGCACCATAACATATTTGTGAGTAAGATTTTCGGTTATGGTGTCTATAATTTTGAAAATTAGAACATTCATTCAATCTTTTGGCTGTACAATTGATTGAGTAATCGAACAAATTACACTCACATATGCCAATCATAAAGACAAAAAGCTTCGATATCGCTACCTATAGTAATGGAGATGTAAATGCCTCCAAATTGGCACTTGTGTTGCCTGGCAAACTAGATAGCAAAGACTATGCACACATGCGATCTCATGTAAACCACTTGGCAAGTCTGGGTTATTTTGCCATGTCCATTGACCCGCCAGGCACATGGGATAGCGTTGGTGATGTTAATATCTACACTGTCACAAGCTACGCAAAAGCTGTTGAGGAGCTCGTTGAGCACTTTGGCAACAAACAGACAGTGCTTATTGGACATAGTCTTGGTGGGAGCATCAGCTTACTTGTGGGATCACGTAACCCATATGTATCTCATATTGGGATGTTTATGTCTCCTTTCAACTTCAAAGTCAAAATAAATGATAACAAGGCGAAGGCATGGGAAGAAAAGGGGTATGCAGAGTCAAAAAGAGATATTCCAGACAAGAATCCACCTGAATGGAAATATTTCAAGCTTCCATATTCTTATCTGATAGACCAAGTTAAGTATGATCTGACAAGCGAGTTGGAAACATGTTCGAAGCCAAAATTATTCGTATATGGTGATAAGGATGACAGTATATCGGCTGCAATCGTCAAAATGGAATACGAAATTAGTATCTCACCCAAAGAACTGGCCAGCATTGATGATGGTCATGGCTATAGGAGGAATCCAGATTCAATAAGTAAAGTTAATACAATTGTAAGTAGCTTCTTATCAAAATATCCATATGAAACAAAAAGATAGAGTTATTGTTTCGGCGATATTGCTCACGAGTGATGAGAAGATCCTTCTTGGCAGAATGAGAAAGGGCGGAGTGTATGCGGACTGCTGGCACATACCAGGCGGTGGTGTGG
>CAZATL010000056.1:0-4755 GCA_964488055.1 uncultured Gammaproteobacteria bacterium
AAACGTCGTTTACTCCCCCACTGCATGTATTATCAACTCCCTCGTCCATTGACCAGTACGCTACTGGTGGATTACCTCTCACAAGCGACGGATCAATAAGCACAGGGTAAGCTCGTGAGGGGTCTGTAAGCCATGTGGTACTTGGAGTTAGTACTGCCGTAAGGACTACAGAGGAGGGTGTAGGGTTTAGGGTGTAGGGTGTAGTGGGTTTTGTGTTTTGCGCCCCATTGATTGTATCTGCCCCCTGTCCCCTACCCCCTACCCCCTCTTTCAGTGTAATGAGCATATTGAGATCCGTACTCTTGTTTCCCTTCGCATCTGTCATGATGAGAGGTGGGATGGTGTATGTCTTACCGGTCTTTGGGTCTGTGAAGATGGGCTTTATGGGTCTTTGTGAGTCACGAGGGATCTCTCCGCCCTCGCGCTTGTCACTTGAGGAGTCGAGATGACGCGAATTATCCGCTGACTCATCCATATATTCGTATGTGAGATTTCGTAATACGATGTTAAAGGTGTAGGAGAGGGAAGAGGGTGTAGGTTGTAGGGTGTCCACCTTCGCCGAGGCTTCGGCGGATATATAGGGTGTAGTGGGTTTTGCATCTTGTGTGATATTGTTTTTATCTACCCCCTGCACGCTACCCCCTATACCCTTATTACTCATTGGTGGTTTAATGAGTTCTATCTCCTCCTTCACAGTATTCCCATTGCCTGTGACTGTGTAGATGAGATTTGTGTCTTTTTCTATGTTTTTGTATCGAATTTTATTAGGAGATCCTGAAACAAGTTCAGGGTGACTAGATGTGTCCGAGGATGACGGTACATACGTAAAAGCAATCTCTGTATCACCATTTTTGACACTTACTGATGGGAGTTTGGAGAATTCTATCTGGTCTATACCACTACTACTACCACTCATATTCTTACTATCAGTGTTACTTGTGTATTCGTAAGCATGATCTGTGAAAATAGATGGCTTGATTGAGTTTGGAATAAAGAAAGAGAGGGCGTTTGAGAGGGGGTTACCTTTGGAGAATGGAGAATGGAATGTGGGGGTGGTGAGTATGAGATATGAGACTACTCCGAGGAGGATGAGGATGAGACCAGATGTGATGCCGAAGATTACTATGTGACGCTCGTCTATTTGTCTACCTTGCTTGATACTGTGTGAGTGAGAATGTGACCTTTTCCACATGGTGGCATGATACTAGATAATACATTAGGAAAAAAGCCCATAAACAAACCAAGATCCAAAATCCAATCTTGTCATACTGAGCTTGCCGAAGTATGACACTTACTTAGTTGTATTAATCTGTGTGTATGCCCCTTTGCTCTAGCTAGTTTCTTTTGTCTACTCCACCCTTTTATCTGTTTTTCTCTTGAAATAGCATCATTTACATCTTGATATTCTTCGAAGTAGATTAGTTTTACTGGTAGTCTGCTTTTTGTATATGAATCTTCACTAATTCCTTCGTTGTGTTCCCACAATCTTCTCTCGATATTATTGGTGACTCCTGTATAGTAGCTTTTGTCTGAACACTCGAGTATGTATGTGTAATACATTTGTTTATTGAAATGTCATGTTTCGGCAAGCTCAACATGACAAATGTATGTATATGCAAACATCCATTAAAGCTGGGAGACAATATTACAAAATTTATCTACCTACGATTTTGCTTTTGGCTTCAATTAGCATTTGGATATAGGATATTGGATTTAATTATTGGCTAACGCCAATGATGAAGTAATCGAAGGTTATGTCGTCATTGTGGATACTTGGAATCTTGACCGTGAATGCACCATCTTCCTTGCTACTTACGATAAGTGGCTTGCCACCTGTCTCTGAAGTTGATGTAATGAATATCTTGGAGCTCGTCTTTACCAAAGTGTTTTCTATTCTCACAAGCAATTCACCAGCCGAGATGACACTCTCTCCTACACTCTTGTTTCGCAAAGTGGCACTACCCGTTGCCGTAAGACTAGCACTTCCTGAAGCCTCAAGAGTCGCACTGGATGTCGCAACGCCTGCCACCTCTGACACATCCACTACGAACTCCTTGCTTGTCACAGCACCCTTTGCAAGGATGTCTCCAGCATTTGTGAATCTTATCTGACCCTCAAACATCTCTATATCGCCTGCAGTTAGATTGTTCTGGAGCCTCAAAGGTCCAGCTATGCTATTTATGGCGCTGCTTGCACCATCGACTATCACATTGCCAGCAGATATATTTCTACTTGCATTGAACTCTTCAGCTGTGACTCTGCCTAAGACTATGAAGTCTGCGTCTATCGAGACTTCCTTCGTACCAACTGACGTAGATGATATCGATATCAGGCTAGATAGCTCTACTAGATTGCTTAACTCTACAGGCAGACCACCATTTGCAAGAATGAGCGTGTTTAGTCTCGCTTCCATGCTCTCTACCTTTGTGTCTGTGGCTTCAGTCTTCGCCTCAAGTATCGTGACCCTACTCGTCAGCGCATCAAGTGCATTCTTCGTAGCCATAAGTTCGTTTATGTCTGCAAAACTCGAACTCAAAGAGTCAAGTGTCCCCATTGACACCTTGGTTGCATTTATATCTGATATTTGTACTTGCTGTTCCTTTATCGCTCCAACAACGTATGGCATCATTCCACCCATTGACAAAAACTTCCTTGTTGTGCCGTCGACCCAGATTCCATCAGTTACTAGCTCTGGCATCACTGTGGCAACTTCTTGTGCGATGAAGCCAAATTGCAAAGGTGCAGTGCTATCCTCTGTATTCCAGTGGTATGTGATTGGGCGAAGTCCAAGAATTCTGTCTAGATTGCCGACCAAACTTGAGACATCCTTCTTAAGGGTAGCGTCGGATCCACAGGTTGGTGCACCCGCATTGGCATTTAGATCACAGGTAGAATTGGTGTCTTCTAATCTCAATACCACCCCACCATCAGTGGTACCATTCTTTAGCCAACCTGCATAATTCGCCGTAGCACCACCAGATGAAACTGAATATATTCCCACATTCGTGCTTAACGTTCCTGCATGAGTGTTTGATATATATGCCCCATATGTCGTTTGTGTTGTGGTGCTATTTGTCCCTGACAAGGCTATGTTTAGCCCCTTTTGAGTGTTACTAGCTGCGGCTGTTGAGGTAGACGAAAGGTGTAATATTGTGCCTGACGATAAACCATTACCAGCTATTGAGGCTATCGTGCCTGTTGTGGTACCGCTTGAGATCTGGAGCGAGTTACCGCTACCTGCTGTACCTGTCACTGCTCCAGCTGTTGTGATCTTAAGGAGTGATCCTGTTGTCTGGTTTGCTGCACCTGTTGGTCCAACTATGTTTATCGCTCCACCTGTTGTGAGGACTGCTGCACCATTTACGTTGATGTTTTGAGCATAACCAGAGTTTAGACCTTGTGCATTCAATGTGAATAAGCCTGTCGTTGTTGTTGCTGCGTTTGCAGTGAGGTCTAGTAGCTTACCTGTTGTGGTCATAGCTGATGTGTCAGATATTGAGGCTATGGTTGGTGTTATTGCACCATTGGCTGTTATCTGGAAGAGTGTGCCTGATGCTGCTCCTGCCGTTGTGTTTGTAATGGCACCTGTTGATGAGATGTTCACGAGACCTGTTGTAGCATTCATATTAGCAGCACCTGTTGGTCCATCTATGTTTATCGCTCCACCTGTTGTGAGGACTGCTGCACCGTTTACGTTTATTTTTTGAGCATAACCAGAGTTTAGACCTTGTGCATTCAATGTGAATAAGCCTGTCGTTGTTGTTGCTGCGTTTGCAGTGAGGTCTAGTAGCTTACCTGTTGTGGTCATAGCTGATGTGTCAGATATTGAGGCTATGGTTGGTGTTATTGCACCATTGGCTGTTATCTGGAAGAGTGTGCCTGATGCTGCTCCTGCCGTTGTGTTTGTAATGGCACCTGTTGATGAGATGTTCACGAGACCTGTTGTAGCATTCATATTAGCAGCACCTGTTGGTCCATCTATGTTTATCGCTCCACCTGTTGTGAGGACTGCTGCACCGTTTACGTTGAGGTTCTGTGCGTAACCTGTTGTTAAGCCCGTCGCATTCATGGTAAATAATCCTGTGGCTGTTGTTGCACCATTTGCTGTAAGAGTCAGAAGATCACCTGTTGTGGTCATTACTCCTGCGTCTAATATGTTCATTACACTACCTGTTGTAGTAGTGTCTAGTATATCTAGCTTACTACTTGGATTTGTGATGCCGATGCCGACGTTACCATCACTCTTTATAACCATAGCGAGCGTGGTTGGTGCACTTGTCAAATCTTGATTTGCAGTTCTTGATGCAGAAGAAACTCCGAAGTACATCAATCCTGTAGAGGGATTTTGACCCCACTCACCATTGTATCCAGCCCCGAGTGCACGCCATGTTGAACCATCATGACGCATGTTTAGTCCTAGAACTGGATAATTCGCTGAAATTGAGAAGCCCGTTGAACCAGTTTTTTGTATTACAAATGGGGTCGTTTGGGAACTGACAATGTTAAATGCAGAAACCGGAGCTGTCGTCCCGATACCCACATTCGTCCCGTCTGCCCAGATATTACTGGACTCTATTATGAGATCTCCTGTGCCGTAAGTCTTGAGTGTCAGATTATTATTCTCAAATGCCTCGCCAGCTATGATAGACATAGGTCCATATGACTCGATTTGCGAAGATGTCTGATTCGTAAATATCAGATCATACGCCATGGATACATCTCCAGCTGATGTGAACTCTGTAGGGAGAGCGTTTG
>CAZATL010000057.1:0-4627 GCA_964488055.1 uncultured Gammaproteobacteria bacterium
TAGAGCGCTTCCCTGTCACGGAAGAGGTTGGGGGTTCGAGTCCCCTTGGTCTCGCACTGACAGCTCTTAACGAGCGTCGCGAGTTTAGAGATGACAGTATCCACCAACAATTGCTCCATAAGCCGCAGCGAGGATATGCTAAGGCGTATGGGAAAATGTGGTGGGCAAATCAAAATATCTCTAGCTCATCTTGATCCCGTAGCTCAGTTGGCTAGAGCGTTTCATTGACATTGAAAAGGTCACTGGTTCAAGTCCAGTCGGGATCACAGATTATAGTTTTGCAAAGCAACACAAACTATCTGGTTTCCCGATGTCGTTTCACTCATCGGGATCCGCTCTATGTAAGCCACTTATTTGTTTTACTCATAACTGGCAACATAGAGCCTGACAAGTCCAGTCGGGATCACCCTCTTTGTGCTTCTCGCATTTGATATCATTGAGAGTAACTACACATGAATATTCTTGTCGTAAACAACGAAAGTATCCACACACAGGAGCTTGTAGTGGCATGTAGGCATAACGGTCGTAACGAAGTAAATAGCATCTATTGGCACGAGCTATCCGCATGCGATCTGTCCAAGTATGACGTGCTTGTACTATCAGGAAGCTCCATTTACTCGGTTCGCGCCAGAAAACAAATCTATGCTCTCCAAAAAAAACTGATACTAGAAGCACAAATTCCGATCATCGGAATTTGTGCTGGATTTGAGCTAATATGCGATGCATACGGAATCACTCCGCAAAAATCAGATAAGAAAATCAGTGGAATCTTCCCGCTTACTCCCATAGCAAATGATGAAATCTTCGAAGTAAATCGTGAGTATATGGTTTACGAGAAGCATTCGTTTGTTGTAAAAAATGTGAAATACCCACTCATTCCACTTGCATTCACAGGTGGCAATATAGCTGTTATAAAGCATGAAAGTAAGCCTATATATGGCATGCAATTTCACCCAGAAGTGCGTAGACAAGGAAGTAATGGTCTACTTATCCTACATGCCGTTCTGAAGCAAATTTTGAGCAGTAAAAATACCCCTTGAAAGAACCTATAGCATAGGTTATAATTATCCCAACTCCGCCTAGTTTCTTATACGGTAGTTGAGAGGCTTCGGCGGAATTTTTATTGGGTAAAAAATGGTCGTCAGGCCTAAATTATTTTCCATCAAACTCGATCATGATGTAAGGTCTCAAACAGTGATGTAAAAAATTTAGGCCTTTACTCCCAAAATCACACGAGAATCTAGAGAAATATCTGTGATACCAATATTTTTTAGAATTTACTAATTGTGTAAATAATAAGTTGAGTTACAATTGGTCAGTTATGTCAAACTTCAAAATAAAAGCAACAAAGCTACCCAAACACACAAAGGAATTTGAGATATTAGTCGACTGGGACAAGGTATCTGCGACAAGAGATAAAGCATTTGCTGATCTTGCTGCCGAGATCACGGCACCAGGCTTTCGTAAGGGTCAGGCACCAAAAGACATAGTGGCCAAATATCTGAATCTCGAAAAGCTTTATGACCGTACAGGAAGGAAGCTACTACCAGATATTTATAAGGAGCTCGTCGACAAGGAAAAGATTGCTCCAGTCACAACTCCATCTGTCGAGCTACTTGAAACCAAAGAGAACGAACCATGGAAGTTCAAGGTCACAGTGGCAGAGATACCTGTCGTGAAGATGAAAGATTATAAGAAGAAAGTTGGCGCATTGCACGAAGCAGTTAGAGCAAAGAGCAAAGAGCAAAGCCAAGAGAAAAAGGCTAATGACGTCATCCCTGCGGAAGCGGGGATCCAGGACGATGAATCACACAAACACACTGACAAGCCACAAAAAGCATCAATGTCAGACATAATGAAAGCAATCCTTGAGGAAGTCGAGGTAGAGATACCAGATCTTCTCACTCGTGAAGAGGTCTCAAGGAGGCTTGATCAGCTCCAAGATGACGTGAAAAAGGTCGGACTTACCATGGATCAGTATCTTGCCTCGCGCAGTATGAAGCGAGATGAGCTTGAAGCGCAGCTTGCCAAGGAGTCTGAAGATATGTACAAGCTCGAGTTCGCACTTGCAGAAATTGCAAAAACAGAAAATATCAAGGTAGACCAAGGCGAGCTTGAGAAGATACTGGCTGGTGCAAAGACCGATAAAGAGAAGCAAATTGCAATGCAAAACATGGAATGGTACGAAGGGATAATGCGTAAGCAGAAAGTCCTTGACTTTCTAAATGACTTATAGTATATTACGTCAATGGTAAATAACAGGGGCACTGTACCCCAAAATAGACGACAATCGCATCGTTCGGTCAATCCGTACGAAACGGGTCAACCTACAAGACCCAGTACTCTTGGTGGCCTCGCAAAAGACATAGGACGAGGTGTTGCTGGAGCATTCGGCGACATGGCATCTGATGCCTACAGTGATGCACTTGGGCGCTCCCCAAGGAATTTCGACAACCAAAACGATCAAGGATCACCCGACAAGGGCGGCGTGGCCATTCCCACATTTGAGCAGTATCGTCAGCAGCAAGAGAGAAAGAATAGTCAATTTTTTGATATGAAGCGCCAGGAAGAGGAGGCCGCCCGCAAGAGACGAGAAGAGGAAGATCAGAAGCAGCTTGATGAGGTATACAAGGAGCTTGAAAAAGAAATAAAGAGATACGAGGCGCAACAGCAAAAGATGGATGAGAATATCGAAAAGCTGAAGAAGCTCATCATCGCAGAGCGCACGAATAAGTACAAGAAGGGAAAGTATGCCTTCACTGTATCTGAGATTGGCAAGATGATCATGAAGACTGCTCTCATCAGTATCACAGACTCCAACAACTGGCTCGAAGCTGTCATGACCAAGCGCAAGAAGCGCGGAAGTCTCTTTGCAGTCCGCAGCAAGAAGCAAGGCACCCAGTACAGCATGTCTCAAGAACTCTCGCTGACAAGGAGTGTGCAGTAATGAAGTCGTCAGCAGACAGGCGACAGTTGTCAGATTATCCTTGAGCAAAAATTAGAATATCAAACATAATAATGAAAGACTGTTGTTATAGGAATGGGAGTCCAAATCTCGCTGAGTATACCTTTAGAACTAGAAAGGCAACTGGCTTTTCTGGAAATGGCGACGGCATTCGAGTTGAGTCTGCCATTGTGTATGGTCAAAAGTGCCTTACAGCAGAGCCTTTTGGGGAAGGCTATGAGCCTGTCTTCAAGAAAGGTATTGGACGTTGTCCAGTCAAGGAATGTAAATGGAATGTAGCTAATAAAAGAAGTCAAATGTAAGAATAGAATTGCACGGATAAATTGATTTTAGATTATGTCAGAATCAAAACTCGGATGTGCGGTAGCTCTTGCTTATGGTGGTACTAAATTGGCTATCGGCACTTCCTACCATCTTGTCAAATTTGGCATAAAAACACTACCGTACTTTTTGGTTGGATCTGTGCCATATGGAGTATTGTCAACATTTGCACCGAATTTTATAGCTCAAAATCCAGAAACCTCACTGGTGGTATCGGGTGTAGCCGGCGCATGGATATCAGGGGCAATTTACAGGGGAAGAAGCGCGAAGTAATATGCTTTTTATACTGCTGACTCACTACGTTAGACTAAATAACATTCTTTAGTCGGACACTATCAAATATCTGGAATAGTATTAAACTATGAGGTGTTAGAGCTGCTGCACCAAGTAACATCCCAGATATTGATCAAATACCATCAAAATGGGGCAAAAGATAAATTAAATGCAACACATACAACCCCCAAAAGCTAGCATATATAGATATTGACTATAGGTCACCATGTGCTACAATTTGACTTAGTATGATTAAGGAAGGAATAACTAGAATTGTTAGAGCGTACCAAGATCATGGTAGGGTTGACAGTCTTATGGGCACCCCATCGGCTTCAGGCGAAATTTTGTCAACCCTAAATTCTACACCACAAGGTGGTATCTTTGCTGCTGCGAAAGGCTTCTACGAAACACAACGACATACTGGAGATCCAAGAATTCCTACGCCCATCCGTGCCGGACTGACGGTGGCAGGATCACTAGGAAGAGTGCTCACTAATGGTAATCGAGCTATTATGTTTGCAAATGAGCACAAAAAAGCCGCAATACCACTTGCTGCGATAGGTGCGATGAGTGCAGCAGCACTTACGGCAGGTTGGGGTGGTGGATCAGAAGCAGAGCCAAATAAGAATCCTAAAGTTTATGCAGTAATAATGTACTATGGCAGAAGAGATAATGAAAGATTGGAACATAATTGTACGATGGATAACGGCAAAGTTTTTTTAAATGTCCAACTCCACAATGGAAAGTCACTTAGATCAGATAAAAGACATTACGTCAAAATATTCGTTTCGGGTTACACTAACCCAAAAAAGAAGTTTGGTTTAATATTGGACGACGGCGAAATCAAAGATATTGCTAGTGCAGAGCTTACTGAAAACGAGCAGACATACTACCTTCCGAGCAACCTTAGGGGCATGACTGATTTCATGGGTGTCATGTGTAGACATTATAAAGACGATTAAAAATTATAAAATATATATGAGTAAAGTTTCTTGGCATTTTTGCATATGGATAGTTTTAGTATAGATGCCCACAGACAGGAATTATTTCAAGGCAAAGATAGGCCTG
>CAZATL010000058.1:0-4391 GCA_964488055.1 uncultured Gammaproteobacteria bacterium
TGAAGGATCTCAAGGTGGATGGCAACGACGTCATGAAAATCCTAAATATCAAGCCCTCAAAAAAGGTTGGAGATATACTAGATGCTCTTTTTGAAAAGGTAATAAACAAAGAAGTTGAAAATGAAAGAGAAATGCTACAAAATGAAATATCAAAAATGGAATAGCTGTTTCTTTCTCCTCTGACTCTCCAAAAGACCAAGTCTCTCTAAGTTGCGGAAATATTCAGGAAGTGTTCTATTAAAAATATCAATTCCAGTTTGTGTTTGAAACCTATATACCCTTTCAGAAATTAGTTTTCTAGAAAAGTGTTGTGCTGCATCAACACTTTCAAATGTGGGCATTATCCCGATTGTGCCAAGCGTATCGGCTTCGCCAAATGCAAAATGGTGAGGCTTCGAGTATAGATGATGCGAGTCATGTATCCCCACAAGCTCAATTATTTCGCGCTCTTGATCTGTCGTGTACCAACTACGATCTCTGACAGTTTCCAAATACTCTTTAGTTAATTGCGCACCTTTTTGCATGTGAAGCTGCTTTCTGTCTTCAATAGTACTAGAAGAATAATGAGGGCTATGATTTGGGTTAAATAATTGATAATATCCAATGTCATGTAGCCATGCGGCAGTGCCCAGAACAAGCTCATCCAAGCCCTCACCTCTTGCTATCTGGATAGCGTAATTTGCTACCGCAGTTGAATGTGGGATATCCCAACCCACCCGACCGCGCTCCAAGTATTGCACTGAAAATCTTTTCGCAGAAGAAAGTGGGTCGAACAAAGGGAAAGCTTCTCTCCTTTCATAGATAGACATAGCTATTTATTATACCTTGGATATAGGTAAATTTTCACAACTTAGAAAAAGATTATTTATTTTTTGATAACAATCTCTCTATCCCAAGCATGATTGGGGTTGCCACAAATGGAGATGAGTATGCTCCTGTTACTGTTCCAATAAGTAGAGCAATACCGAAAAATCTGATTGAGTCGCCACCGAGGACAACTAGCGCCACGAGCATAAAAAATATTGTAAGCGAGTTGTTGAGAGATCTTATCATCGTAGATGATACAGCTTTGTCTGCAAGACTAGATAGATCAGACCCTACATGTGATTTTCTGTATTCTCTAATTTTGTCAAATATCACGATTGTGTCGTGAACAGAGAAGCTCATAGTTGTAAGTATCGCCGTCACAAATAGCGTATCAAGCTGAGCCCCAAAGACATAGCTCATGATCGAATACATGCCAAGCACCACCAGCACGTCATGCATCATGGCAAGCACAGCTGCTATCGCGAAAGTGATCTTCTTGAATGCATAGAATATATACCCAAGGATTATTAGCACGCCTATCGCGACTGCGATAAGTGTCTTTTGGATCATGTCGCTTGCGACTGTCGGCCCAACTTCATTGAACTTGAGAAGTGTCACACCAGCCCCAATCCTCTCTTTTAGCGCAGATTGTAGATTTGCCTCTTTTTTCTCGTTTATCCCGACCGCTCGTATAGTCAGCGTCGTATCCTTTAGCTCAAATGATACTAGTTCTGATTTGTCATCTTTTATGATTTTTTCGACTGATTGACGATTCAGTTTGCTTCCACCTGATACAACTTTGTAGACCACTTCGCTTCCTCCCGTGAAATCTATCGAATATTTGTAACCATATCTTGCTATAGAAAATAGTCCAGATCCGATAACTATGAGCGATATTGCTAGGTACACAGCCCAATATTTGGAAAATCTTATCATATGCTTATTTATAAAATAGTTTGAGCAAACCTCTGGTAACAAATACTCCCGTGAAAAGACTCGTTAGCACACCTATTGCAAGAGTCAAAGCAAACCCTTTCACAAGACCAAACTGTGGCAAGAAATCCCAGCTAAGCGGATTGAAAAGTATGAATGCAACAAGTAGTGTTGTGATATTTGCGTCTTTTATTGCGTCCATTGCCTTGCCAAAGCCGATCTTTATGGCAAGCTCTTTGGGTCGCCCCGCTCTCACCTCTTCCTTGATACGCTCAAAAATAAGAATGTTGCTGTCAACAGCCATGCCAATAGATAAGATAAATCCCGTGATGCCTGGCAACGTCAGGACAACTGGTATAGCACGAAATAGCATGTGCGTGATGAGTCCATAAAGCAGTAGTCCGAGGCTTGCAAGTAGCCCTAGTCTGCCATAATAAATGATCATAAAGAGACAAACTGCAAGCAGTCCAACGGCCCCAGCAAATAAACTTTTTTTCACATCTGATGCGCCAAGAGATGGTCCTATTGTTTCGTTTTTCACGAGCTTAATGGGCATGGGAAGCGCGCCCGAGTTTATGGATACTGCAAGGCTTTTGGCTGATTCGACCGTGAAACTACCAGATATTAGCGCTACTCCATCTAGTATCTCTGTCTGTACAGTTGGAGCTGTCAAAAGATCAGAGTCTACATATATTCCTACAAGTTTATTTACATTTCGTTTAGTAATATCGGCGAACTTCTTACCACCATCACTTGTAAAAGTAAGCTGGACATTTGGCTCGCCATTTTCTTGATTGAAGACAACCGTCGCTTTTTTGACATCTGAACCACCAAGATTTGTCTGTTTGGTGAGCTTGAAAATTGCAGATTGTGTGGCTATCGAAATGGGAATATTTGGGTCTATCTCACCCTCTTCCTTGAAAGACAGCTGCGCAGTCTTGCCAATAAGCGCAATTGCTTCTTGTGGATTTTTTATACCTGGTAGATCTACACTCATCTGGTATTTATTGCCAGTTTTTATGGTCTGAATAGATGGCTCTGATACACCAAAAAGGTTTACTCTTCTCTCTATAATATTGCGCGTTGCTGCGATGGCATCCTCCACGTCCTCCTTGGGAAGCTTCGACGTATCGGCGTCAAAGAGAAACCTGCTTCCTCCCTGTAGATCAAGTCCAAACTTAGTTTCGAAACTTCTTGTGACAGTCTCATTTCCACTCTGGAAGGTATAGCTTGGCGGCTTTATGACATTGTCAATTTTGTATTTACCAAAAGCAAATTTGACTGGTATTTCACCTGGCAAATTTGACCAAAGCAAAAATCCAAGAGCCAGCAAAATAAAAATGTATTTCAAAATTTTTAGCATAAAGATTCTGGAGTATAACAGCTTGAGCTGTAATTTTTATACAAATGTGATAAAGATCATTTCATAAGCTCATCTTCAGACCCCAAGATCATGACCTTCGGAGTCTTCAAGAATTTCCCTATGAATGGATCGTTATTTCTTTTCCTAAAGACGAATTCTTCCTCTGTCATGACGGTATAGTTTATCTCTCGTCCAAAGTCCTGCTCACAATATGCGACAATCTGCGCAAATTCTGGTAACACAATGGTGCCTACTCCTAGCAAGTAAACTTCATCAGACTTGATATCGACTTTGTTGATATATTTCAGCGTAAGAACTACTGCTTTTATTTTCCCTAGCTTGGCCGTGCTTTCTCTTATGAGAGTAGATATTTGCAGCGTCTTAGCAAAGATCCTGACAAAGTCATCGTAGAAAATATATGACTTGTTGAGTCTGAAGAAGATCTTATTGAGTCTGCGCTCACTTGTCAGTATTTTGCCATCTGTGAGTATATCAAGCTCTCTCTTTATGGCATTTACTTCCTCATCAGTCCTTCTCACAATATCGCGCAAATAGTAGGTGTCCGTCGGATTTTGGAAAAATAATTTCAGCACAGAGCGTCTGGTGCGTGATGTGATGATGTGGTCAAGCGGCATGTTGCTCATATTTGTTTGTATGAGTTACTCTGTATCTTCTTTCAAACTTGTCTTTTTTGTTTCTACTTTTTTGGTTGGGCTTGTACTTTCTTTCTTTGGAAGTGCATTACCAGAGTATACTTCATTGCCAGTTGGAATGAGACTTACCCATACCTGGCCACGCACTATAGACATTTCCTTACCATCCTCGCCCAGGAATTTGATCTTCTCATCATAATCATCTTTCTCCCACGTACCCTTTACTACATTGCCGTTTTGGAAAGCATACATGTCTCCACCACCCAGAAGGTCGTATACTATGTGTCCGCCTGGATAATCATCATTTGCTGACGATTCATCAACAAGAATGACAATGACATTTTTGGCTGACAATTGTCCATCAGTATTCTTGTCGATATGTGGCTTGTTACCATTGAACCTCTTATATAGGTTGGTGGTCGCGTCATATTCCCATCTCACACCATACTCACGCGCATTCACATCGTAGAAATCGTAGGTGATGTATTTCTCATTTCCTCGCTTTGACACGACTGCATCATCTGCGAACTTCCAGGCCTTCCATGTTGAGTTCCATTTGACACCATCCTCATCCTCTGCAGCAAGTTCACGATTTTTAGCAGCATACTCCCAGAGCTTTTGAGTACTGCTATAGA
>CAZATL010000059.1:0-2157 GCA_964488055.1 uncultured Gammaproteobacteria bacterium
TAGCACTTTGGATTTTGTGCTTCAATTAGATCTTGGATTTAGGAATTTGGATTTTTAGTTTAATTAGGATTTAGAAATTTATTAGTCACCTTTTCATCTGTTCTTTGAAATAATCCACGTATGGTATTTTGGCTGGATCGACACCATACAAAGCTCCAAGATACATGCTAATATAGCTGCCAAGCATCGCCACCTCAAACACATCTGCTATTTTTGACAACCCTCTTGTCTGATATGCCAACACCGATATACCATTCTGCTTTACAACGTCTTCCGTCACAACAAACCTCTTCGAAACTCTTTTGTTGTACAGACTGCTCGTGATCATAATAAAAATGGCCATACTCTTGTGACTTTCGGGGTGGGCAAGACCCTCCATGAGATGGTGGTTGAGCTCTGGAATGACTCTGAAGCTGGAGATGTTTTTCGAGGTCTCATTGATCTGGTTTTGGACTGCGTTACCAACGCCGACCAAGTGTTCTGCCACTACAAAGTATGGATATTTCTCATACAGAGCATGAGCTATCTTTTTGGCTGGGTTTTTTGTCTCAGGGCTATCAAAGCCAAAAGAATTATTGAAAGGTGTAAGATTCAGACACTCATTTATGATCGTCGTCTTGAGGCTGTCATGAGTCTCGCCCTTTATAAGTCCCAACTTTGCGAAGATTGAAATAGATGCGCCTATTGTATAACCAAAACCTATTCTGGGCTGACCTGACGGGTTGAGTGATGGCTCAAATATATATGCCGGCAGCCCCTCGTCCTTGAGCCAAGTCTCAAGCCCATCCCCCACACAATAGCCTGCAATCTTTGCCCCACGCGACTTTGCCTCTTTTGCAAGATGAAGAACCTCTTCTGTCGTACCTGAATAAGACGAGAGAACAACAAGTGTTTTGTCATTTACAAAACCAGGTAGGACATAATCATCACAGATTGTGACAGGGGTAGTTAGAAGATCTTTGTAAAGATTTGAGACTATGAGTCCTGGGAACCTTGACCCACCCATACCACAGAAGCAGACATTATTGACATTCTTGTAGTCGTTTGGGAACTCCATACGACCGGAGTCCGTGTATGAGACCTTGATTTGCTCAAGGAATGATTGGATCGATTTTATAACGACATCTCCACCCTGCGAAGACATTATTTTTTGAGTATCATCGAGGTTTATCATAGGACTGTTATCGTAGCACAAATATTCCTGTATAATGCAACAAAAGTTTATTTTTCAAAAATGGATTCGCTACCAATCCCAAGACAGATAGTGACCTACGCGCAGCTCGTCAGGTCCTACCAGTGGGTCAAAAACATGGTAGTCTTTGCAGCGATAATTTTCTCCGGAAAACTCTTTGATCTCGATCTTTTTGCAAGATCAATCTTCGCATTTATTATATTCTGTGCACTTTCATCAGTCTCATATATCATAAACGACGTTATAGATGCACCAGCAGATAGGAAGCACCCCTCGAAGAAACACAGGCCAATAGCGTCAGGTGCCATATCCGCAAGAAGTGCAATCATACTAGCCATCACAATCACCATTACTGCGCTTAGCGCCACTTTTATATTCCAACCACTTTTCTTCTGGCTATCGCTCGCTTTCCTTTCTCTTCAGATTCTTTATTCGACTGTGCTCAAATCCTACGCAGTCATCGACATATTCGCCATATCATTTTCATTTATGACAAGAGCGCTTGCCGGCCTTGTTGTGACGGGTTACCACATACCAGTTTGGTTATTTCTTACGATATTTTTCGTTTCGCTTTTCATAGCTGCCATAAAACGTAATGCAGAGCTTGCGATATCCGGGTCTGAAGCCAGACATACATTGGCCAAATATAATCAAAATTTCCTAAACTTCCTAATATATACATTCTCTACATCTGCCATAATCTCTTACTGCCTCTATAGCTATCTTGAGCAACCACCAGCTGTCTCGACACCCGTCTCAACATTCATATCACATCTCTTTCCTGGATTTGAGGGAAGGAAGCTTATGACGATCACAATCCCGTTTGTTGTATATGCCATCGCAAGATATGGGCAGCTTTTCTATACAAGGGTGGAAGGGGAGAGACCAGAGAAGCTTCTTGTTACAGATTGGCCACTTCTCACATCTGTCGGAATATGGGGCGCGATGGTGATCACATTCATATA
>CAZATL010000059.1:2257-4281 GCA_964488055.1 uncultured Gammaproteobacteria bacterium
ATGTCTACCAAAGACCCAAAAGACCCACGCCAAATGGCAGTAACAGCAGCTCTTGAAGCCATCCAAAAGCAGTTCGGCAAAGGTTCTATCATGAGACTCGGCGACGCGCCAACAGAGGCAATAGACGTTATCTCAACTGGAGTGATGCCACTTGATGTGGCCTTGGGGGTGGGTGGGATACCAAAAGGGAGAATAGTTGAGATCTATGGACCTGAGGCTTCTGGCAAGACAACCGTATGTCTCTCAATTATTGCCGAACTCCAGAAAACAGGTGGAGTGGCAGCATTTGTTGATGCCGAGCATGCACTTGATCCAAGATGGGCACAGGTGCTTGGCGTGAAGCTTGAAGAGCTTCTTGTCTCGCAACCTGACACAGGTGAGCAGGCGCTTGAGATAGTTGAGACGCTTGTGAGGTCGGGCGGAGTCGATCTAATTGTTGTTGATTCTGTAGCAGCGCTCACTCCACGCGCCGAGATAGAGGGGGAGATGGGTGATTCTGTCATGGGACTCCAAGCGAGGCTCATGTCCCAAGCGCTTCGCAAACTCACAGCCATTGTGAGCAAATCAAATACAACGATTATCTTTACAAATCAATTGAGACTCAAGATAGGTATCATGTTTGGCAATCCAGAGACCACGCCGGGTGGGCTTGCCATGAAGTTCTATGCCTCAATCCGCATGGATGTTAGGAAGATTGAGACCCTCAAGAAAGACAACGCAGTCTATGGCTCAAGAGTCCGCGTGAAGATAGTGAAGAACAAGGTCTCACCACCATTTCGTGAGGCGGAGTTCACCATCATTAGTACAGGCATAGATAGACTCGAGGCTCTCATAGACACAGCAATCACACAGGGCATACTAACGAAATCTGGTGCTTTCATAAAGCACGCAGACAAGACGCTTGGTCAGGGCAAAGAAGTTGTGAAGGAAGTTCTTACGACAGATGACAAACTCCGCCAGGCTATAGTGAAAGAGGTGAGAGAGAAGATGAAGAAATGACTAATAAATTTCTAAATCCTAATTTCTAATTGACCTAAAATATATACAAATCTAAAATCCAAAACCAAAGATCCAAATGAAATCTAAATGACAAAATTCAAACATCAAACTAGTTACATATATTATTTGTAACCATTATCTTGGTGCTTGTTGGCGAATTGGAGCTTATTTAGAAATTAGAATAATTAGGGCAATTAGGAATTGTTTTCAGAAGAACTTTTCTACAAATATCTTACTTTGGGGTAAGTTTTTTGCGACATATTCCTGCATACCAAGTACGAAGTCCTTCCCACCACACAGATATGTATAGCCAGCAAAATTAGGAGAAACATCGCTTGATACATGACTGGTCATTCGACCAGCAAAGAGATGTGTTGAGTAATTATGTGAAGCGAGAGCTTCTTGTGTCTCTTGAGACATGCAAATCTTTATGCCAAGTTTTGCGCCATTTGCCTCCCACATCTTTTGGAACTTTCCAAGCTCCTCAAGTAGATGAAGATCTGACAGATGTCGAAGTCCGAAGTAGATGTGGATCTCTGGGAAGATATTAATCATCGAATAATATTCGAGGAATGAGAGGAAGGGGGCAATGCCCGTAGCGCTGCCACAAAGCAGAAGTGGTGTGGTTTTGTCGACTGGCGGGGTGAGGGTGCCAGTGGGGCCAAAAAGAGGAATTTTTGTGCCTAGCGCAAGGCTTTGTAGGATCTGTGTCGCTCTACCATTTGGTAGAGTCCGAATAAGTAGCTGTATAGCTTTCGTTTTTACAACATCATCCTCCACCCCTGCACATTCACCAAAGCCCGCTACAGAATATGCCCGGTTGAACTTCTGCTTGCCGTCACTTGAGGTGATAGACAAAGTCACATATTGACCTGGTTTGATAGATATTTGATCAGGCTCGAGTGTGAATGTGTAGAGATTTGTATCACTCGTAAGTTTTTCTGCCTTGGCTAATGTGGATGTGAGTCTTTGTATCATAGTGCATACATTATACAGAGGGCACACCAGCTGCAAACACTTCTCAT
>CAZATL010000060.1:0-4210 GCA_964488055.1 uncultured Gammaproteobacteria bacterium
AATATGTAGTTCGTTGAGGAACATGCTCTCAAATCTGTCTGATCACGTCATACCCTTTCTGGTTGCCGACGATGGCGAAGGCCGTGATCTGGGTGTTCTTCTGACAAAGTGGTGCAATCTTTTTTGCGACTTCGTTGAATGATGAGCCAGAGCCTGCGACGTCGTCTATAAGAAGTATATTTTTGTATGGCAGCTTACCCACCCCCTTGGGGTACATGCTCTCACGAGCATTTATGATACGATCTGAAGTCGAGGTGAGAGACTTTTGGGCAACTGGCACACTGCCTGGCACCACCTTTGTGATCTCAATGATCGGTAGATGAATGTCTAGCGCTTTGGCAAGCTCTGTCATAAACTGCATGGGGCGCGGGACGGTCGGCGGGATATATGCGACCGCTTGGATATGATGGCTCTTTATGAGTTTGCCGATCTTGTCGCTTATGATATCTGCGATTTCTCTTATGAGCTTTTTGTCTTGGGCACCCTTGGCGTGCATCACAAGCTTCGCGAGCTTCGTCCTGCCAAATACAGGGATACTGTAGATGTCTGCATAAAGGAGCCGACTTATGGGCGAATCTGGGAATGTGGCAAGGAGCTTGGGAGTTGCATCGACAAGACCCTCCTTGGTAGCATTTTTCTTGCTCTCCCCTACTCGACTCGTGTACTCGCCTGCCAACTCTGGTAGAGACTTATTCTTGCCATAAATACTGGCCCAGTAGGCGAATCCTTCGACGCCATATAGCGTCTTGCCGTCCGGGGTGATCGACAGGAAATTAGTTTCAATTACTTGTGCAACACTCTCTGGAAAGATGGCTTCTGGTCCGCTGCCCACTAGGGCCTTTTTTGGGACATAAAACACCACGGGTGGTGTACCACGCTTCTCTATGTGGCCATCTTGTAGAAGTCTTTTGATCTGCTTGTGGACTGCGACATGACTGATCTTGAACTCTATTACGAGATCGTGTACGCGTGCCTGGCCTCTATTTGTGATGAAAGATAAGATATTCTCCCTTGTTTGTGTGATCATAGTTCATAGTTTACAGTATACTATAAACTATGTCAAGGAGGAGGGCGGCGTGTCTGGGTTAGGTCTATTTTCTTTCCCATCAAACTCGATCAAGCTGTAAATGTCTCAAACAGTGATGGGAAAAAAATACACCTACCCCAGACTAGATAAAAGTATATGGGTTGAATAGGAATTTGACGCAAATGAACCACCTCCCCGCGTCTGACGCGGTACTCCTCCTATCCAGCCCGAGGCCGGCAGGAGGAGAGCTGTCGCAATAAAAAGCATTACGTATCATGTATCGCGTATCAAGTTTTAGCAGGAGGAGAGTCTTAGTTTGAAGGGATGTATGGCGGGCAGGCCTCTACTCCGGGTCGGGAGACCCGACCCCTACACAAAAAGAAGTGTAAGTTTATAATCGGAATAGATGACTGCTGCCATAACGGGTCATTTTTGGGTAACTACGAGCCTATATGCCTACAGGCCTGATTTCGCAGTGCTATAATCTAATCCACTATGACTGCGCAAATTGTAGTGTCACACCTTACAAAAAATTTCCGGAAGAGAGAGAAAGAAAAGAACTTTTCTGGCTTCGTGCGTTCGCTCGTCGCACCTCGTTACAAAGAAAAATATGCAGTAAAAGATGTGAGCTTCACTATAGAGAAGGGTGAGCTTGTGGGCTTCATAGGTGCAAATGGAGCTGGCAAGACGACCACACTCAAGATGCTGTCAGGTCTCCTCTACCCGACGTCAGGCAGCGTGCGCGTGATGGGGCATGAGCCCTTCGCGAGAGATGAGAGATTGCTTCGTAATATCTCGCTTCTCATGGGACAACGTCGTCAGCTTTGGTGGGATTTGCCTGTCATCGACTCTCTGAAGCTGAACAAAGAGATATACGATATAAAAGAGTCAGAATTTACAAAAACCATAAATGAACTTGGTGAGATGTTTGACGCAAAAAAGCTATATGATGATCCACCACGCACTCTATCGCTTGGTGAGCGCATGAAGTGTGAGCTCATTGCCTCGATACTCCACAAGCCGAAGGTACTCTTCTTAGATGAGCCGACAATCGGACTAGATATAGTGATGCAGAGGCAGGTGCGGGATTTCATAAAAGAATTCAATAACAGATACAAATCGACCATCATCCTGACGAGCCACTACATGGAGGATGTGAAGGAGCTCTGCAAAAGAATAATCATCATAAATTCAGGTGAGATAGTCTATGACGGGGCCCTATCAGACCTAACAAAGTCAGTCGGAGACTACAAGCTGCTGACTGTGATGTTCACAGAAGATATCCCAGAAGATAAGTTGCTCAAATACGGTACGGTCGAATCCCACTCCAAAACAAGATCTGTGATAAAAGTCAAAGAGGAAGACGTGAGGACAATCTCTGCTGCGATCATGGCAGAGCTGCCTGTTGATGATATCGCAATAAACGAGCCTAGTATGGAGGATGTGATAAGAGGGATTTTTGCCAGAAAATAGTCGTCAGTCGTCAGGTGGCAGTTAACAGAGCTCTATTTGCAAACCACCTCCCCGCGTCTGAAGCGGGACTCCTCCTATCCAGCCCTAGGCTGGCAGGAGGAGAGTCATTGTAATAAAAAGCATTATGTATCAAGTACCCGCCTGCCAACGCCTGAAGGCGTTGCTGATGGCGGGCAGGTCACGTATAAAGTATTATGAAAAAGATATTCAGACTGTTTCTACTGGCGATGCACAAGGGGTCGTATATCAGATCCAAGAGTGCTCTCTGGTTTCTCATGACTATATTTGTGCCCGGCCTCATATGCATGTACTGGATAGTCGCTATAAGACAAAATCCAGAGCTTGCAAAGTCTGTCACGACAAGCTTCATGGTAACTTACTATCTGACTAGCACCATGTTCTCGGCACTACTTATATCTCACATGAAGGACCAGGTAGCTAGGTATGACATCCAGCAGGGACAGTTGAGTACTTATCTCCTGAAGCCCATATCTTACTATTTCCTTCGTAATCTTTTTGACGAGGTACCATACAGGATCATACAGGGTGGGTATGGGGTGATCGTGGTGCTAGTCATTGCGATTATTTTCCCTGGATTTGTGGTGTACGAAGTGTCTCCTCTTATCATACTCTACACCATACTGTCATCTATCCTTGGCTACTTCATATGCTACACGCTTGAGATGATATTCGGGCTTATTGCTTTTTGGCTTTATGATTTGCGACTCTTCCATAGTGCATATGATGTGCTTTTCATATTGCTTGGGGGCATCAATATGCCACTATTTCTCTTTCCGAAGTTCCTTGAAAATATTTCACTTGTTACCCCTTTCCCGTCAATTGTATACGTGCCAACACTTCTCGTATCAGGCAAAATATCTGAACTCGATGCGCCTATGTGGCTCATGTATCAAGTGATATGGCTGGTGCTTACAGCAGTGCTTTATAAGGCGACATGGACACTGGGCTTGAAGAGGTTTACGGCAGCAGGGATCTAGAATAGTTATCAGTAGACAGGGGTCAGACAAAATAGTCATCAGTGGTCAGTTGACAGGCGACAGTTGTCAGATGAATACATTGTCATTTCGAACGCAGAGAGAAATCCCTCATTAATAAATATTTAACAAGGGATGTTTCGCTAATCACTCAACATGACAGAAATAAATAAATTTTTATGAAGAGGTATTTCAGAATATTACTGGTTTTGTCCGAGATGGCGCTCAAGGTGTTTGTGCAGTTTCGTGCTAACACGGTCGGGATTGTAATATCGACGTCTATTTGGAGTCTTCTGGTGCTTTCGACTATCTACCTGACGACAAGACAGGTGAAAACAGTATTTGGATATAGTCCAGGAGAGCTTCTGGCGCTTGCTGCTGTGCAGGTCATCTTCTTGGGTCTCTTCCATACACTCATTAGTAAGAATATTGAGAAGATGCCAGAATATATAAATCAAGGCTTCCTCGACTCCATACTACTAAAGCCCATAGATAGTCAATTCATCGTGTCACTTACTCATATAAACTTCCCCGCACTATTTCGGATGATGATAGGCATAGTGGCCCTCTGGTATCTGGCAAGTACGGGCGCAATAACGATAAATGGCATATATGGAGTGCTTGGGTTTGCGTCGACTCTAGCCATGGGCTTCGTGCTCATATATAGCATCTGGTATGCATTTGCGACACTTCTCATCTGGTTTCCGCAGATGGA
>CAZATL010000061.1:0-4121 GCA_964488055.1 uncultured Gammaproteobacteria bacterium
GAAGAATATTCATATAACTTGATACAATGTTCGGGTGAAAATACCTCCATTTATTGCCAATACTCCAGATGATATGCACTGTGTGAATGCAGTTTTTCGTATGGTATACAAACATTACTTTGGCAAAGATATCTCATGGGACGAAATAGACGCTCTTACAAAAGCCGAGCCAGACAAAGGTACCTGGACATTTCTTGGCATGACAGAGTTCGCTAAAAAGGGGATGAGAATACGACACATAGAGCCACTTGATTATGCAAAGTTGTACAATCTCGGTGAAAAATATCTCTACGAAGTGTTTGGCAAAGAAACTGCAGACTACTACATCAATAAAAGTAATATCGCCTCCGTCATAAAATATATCCCCGAGTATCTGAAGCTTGTAAATCACAAAAATAGAAAGGCAACAATACAAGATATCACCCAAGCCTTACATGAAGGAGCTCTCGTGGGCGCAGAGATAAACTCAAGAATCCTAAATGATAAACCTGGCTTTAGTCTTCATTTCGTGCTTATATATGGTTTCGATGAAAGGTCTTTCACTCTCCACGACCCTGGACTTCCACCAATTGAAGCTCGCAGGATAACAATTGCTGATTTCGAAAAATGCTTCAACTATCCTGGAGCAAATAACACTATCACAGTCTTCGCTAAAGAGTAACTCACTTCTATTTCTCAAGAGAGAGATTGGTTACTCGCGCAAAGTGATTCATAATATGATAAAGTATTGCACATGAGAATTATCGGGGGACTTTTCTCATTTCGTTTTGTGCAGATATTTTTGGCAATATTCTTCCTACTCTTCATTTCTGGCTTTGTTAAGCCCCTAAGCGTATATGCTGTTGATGGCGAGATCACATATACTGGCACAAACACAAATCTCATTGGTGATGATAGCTTCACTGGTCCCTTCAATCTCGGGTTTACATTTAATTATTACGGAACCGACTACACGCAGGCATATATCAACATAAATGGCACAGTAAACTTTGGAGCAGGAAATGCAGAGTATGGCAACAGCACACTAAATTCTTCTGGTCCGAGCAATACTATTTATGCATTCTGGGATGACCTGATTACTGACCCTTCACCATATGAAATGAGGCCTATCTATTATGCTACTATCGGATCTGCCCCAAACAGAAAGTTTGTTGTGCAGTGGACCAATGTATACTTTTTTAGTACCACAGTGCAGATGGGCACCTTCCAAGCAATACTCTATGAAGGTAGCAATAGCGTCCAGATCCAATACCGCGATCTACTAGGTGGCGACAGAGCTCTTGGGAATAGTGCAACAATAGGCATCAAGAAGGATGGCTCAACATACAAACAGTATTCAGCAAACACAGCTTCGCTCGTCCAAGGACAGTCTATTCTCTACTCGCCAAATGGGGTAAGCGACTTTACGGTTAGCTCACTCACACCGGGCGTTGGGCAAGAGGTGTCAAGTGGGTATGATCTGCTTTACCTCGCTCCATCAGGCGCACCTGTCAGCCCAACCCTCGTCAACCCCCAAAATGGAGCAACTGGCACCACAACTACCCCTACCTTCGAGTGGCTACCAGTCGACGGAGCCACAAGCTATACAGTTCTCGTATCAACTGTCAGCAATTTTTCAAGCACTGTTGTAAATGCATCTGGCCAAACTGGCACCTCATACACGCTTGGCAGTCCGCTAGGGAACAGCACCGCTTACTACTGGCGAGTCCAGTCTGTGAACTCATACGGGAGCAGTCTCTCCTCCACTCGCACGTTTACGACAGGCTCCTCAAATGCAGCCCCAAACACACCCTCAAATGTTAGCTCATCAAAGCTCATTGGTGGTGGTTCGTTCATGACGATTAGTGGGTCTGTGCTCACAGCATCATTGAGTGACCCAGACTCTGGACAACAAGTAAGGTATCGCATCCAAATTGCGACTGACAATACATTCAACACCCTCGCCATCGACTATAGAGGACCGTTTGCAAGTCAGGGTGCTATAACTTATACCTATGGCGAAAGTGGAGGTGTATATCTCGTGGGCAATAGTGGCACGTCGCTCTCGCCTGCCAATTATTACCTTCGAATACGAGCAGAAGATGCTGCATCGGCTAGCTCGTCATGGTACACCGCAAGCGGAATAGCATTTGTCGTTGCTGCCGACACCTCAGCACCAGAGATATCAAGTATCACATCAAGTCCCACATCAAACTCATCCACAATAAGCTGGGTCACAGACGAAAATGCGTCGTCACTTGTAGAATACGGCCTCGTACAGACATATGGCTTCACGACTGCCGAGTCAGACACCTCTCCTCGTGTCACCTCACATTCTGTCAGTCTATCTAGTCTCAAGGCTTGTGCAAGATACTACTACAGAGTAAAGTCAAAAGATGCAAACAACAATCAGGGTGTCTCTGCTATACGCAACTTCAATACAACAGGCTGTGTAGCATCGACCATAGAGAGAGGTGAAGAAACACATATTGATGTCGCATCAGGAGGAAATGTAAATATCACAACGACGAACTCGACAGCACAGCTCACAGTCCCCACAAACTTCGCTGGAAACAGTGCGTCATTTCAGATAAATCAGCTGCAGGATACACTAGCTCCAACGCCGCCCACTGGTGCTGGACTTGCTGATGGCAATCTTTTTGATCTTATAGCTGTTGATACAAATGATGACCAGCTCTCCACTTTTGATCAACCCATCACATTCACAATTACTTACGATGCAAGCCTAGAGCAAAACTTCGTCGAAAACACGCTGGATGTTTATAAATATGATGGAAGTGAATGGATTAAGAAAAACTGTATCCTTGATACTAGCGCCAATACACTTACTTGCACTCTGAATGGCTTCTCTGTCTACGGGGTAATTGGTACACCATATGTCCAATCGTCATCCACCACTTCAGTCAGCTCGCAAGCCACAACTTCATCAGACAACAGTACACCTGTTTGCAGTGACGAACCACCATCCAGCGCACCGGATCTTTTTCAGATAAATTCATTGGTGTTGGGGGCAAAGTTGCACTTTTCGCCTATCTCAAACACCAGTCGTTACTACATAAGTTACTCTACTAGTAACTCCGCTGAAGAACATGGTGTTATGGCTGATATTGGTTCAGAAGGTGTCCAGAGCTTTGTTGTAAATAGTTTGTTACCAAGTGCTGAATACTACTTCAAGGTAAGGGGGCAGCGTGGCTGCATGCCAGGCCTCTGGTCAAACATCAAAAGTGTAAGGACAGGTAATCTAGCGCCTGGTGAGGGTAATGGTACCGAGTCACATGATGCAGACACATCGATCACAGGTAATGATGAGCCAAACAAAGTGGTAGCAGACTACATAAGCCCAACTGATGACCCGGAAAACGCAGACTCCATGCTTGACATTAATGAAGATGATGTCAAAATAAAGTCCAACATTTTATACATATTGTTTGCTGCTCTGGGAATATTTGTCGCATTCCTTCTCTTCTTCATTTTCATCAAAAGAAAGAGGAGTAAGCACAAAGATGACCAAATACAAAAATAGTAATGGCTATAAACAAGATAGTTTACCAATAGCTAATAGTTTAGTATGCAAACTGCTACCACCTCTCATGCACAAGTGGTTTTATGTGAGTGGCATAAATATTTTTAATATCCTCCATGAGTTCCTTTGGCAAATCTGCCATATCGCTGGCACTTACATTACTCTCTACCTGCTCTGGGCGTTTGCCGCCAGGTATCACAGTAGATACAGCTTCTTGCATGAGTATCCACTTCAGTGCAAGCTGTGGGAGAGAATAATCTTCTGGCAATATTCTCCTTAGCTCTTCGACTGCCTCAATTCCCTTCTCATATGGCACACCAGCAAATGTTTCACCAAGATCAAAGGCTTTACCTTCTATGTTGTAATTCCTGTGATCGTTCTGCGCGAATGTGGTCTCCACTGTCATCTTGCCAGTGAGTAAGCCACTAGCAAGTGGCACTCGCACTATTATTCCGACATTTTTCTTTTTTGCCATGTCAAAGAATAGCTCTGCTGGGCGCTGACGGAAAATATTGAAAATTATTTGTACTGTTGAGACTCCGGAGTACTGGAGTGCTTTTATACCCTCCTCCACTTTCTCCACACTCACTCCATAGTG
>CAZATL010000062.1:0-3980 GCA_964488055.1 uncultured Gammaproteobacteria bacterium
ACTTAGCACTTAGCACTTAGCACTTAGCACTTAGCACTTAGCACTTAGCACTTATAGCAAGTATAGCACTTGGTGATAGCCCAAATTACACATTTGATATCAAAGCCATACAGACTTACAATTGACACAAATGAAAAGGTTTGAGTTCACAGTCCACAGTTCACAGTTCGTGCGCTTCCTGTCACCTTTCGCCTGTTTCCTGTTTACTATTTTGTTGCCCACCCAGCTCGCCCTGCACTTCTGGCCAGAATACACCTATCTTCATGGTGTGAGAATTGACTATCTAGCTCCATATATTTCGATGTTTGATTTGATTTGTATATTTATTGTCATGCTGAATTTATTTCAGCATCTCATGAGTATAAGATCCCGAACAAAGTTTCACAATTTCGGGATGACAGAAAGAGTTGATGCCGTGTCGAAAATACAAAGTTTTGTCCGAAATTTTTTAACCCACTTTCCCAGAAACCTGATACCTGTCACTGTGACTATTATGCTCGTTATTATTAATACTTTATTTAGCTTTTCTCCACTCGTCACACTTTTTAGGATTGCAAAGATTGTCTTGTATTTTGTTGCAGGATATTTTGTGATGAAGTCACTTCACGATGGACAAGGGATTTCTCCACCCATTCGCTCCGCTCATGGAGTCGAAATGACACAGAAAGGAACTAGGTTTGCATGCTTTATGTATGGTATTTTTGCGAGTACGATGCTTGTTTTCATTCTCGCAGTGTGGCAGTTTGTGACAAAGTCGTCTGTAGGAGGTTTGTGGTATTTCCTCGGTGAGCGTGAGATCACTCTCTCACTCCCAGGCATTGCCAAGATGGCATATGACGGGAAGGAATTCCTGCGGCCTTACTCCACCTTCTCTCACCCAAACTCTATGGGAGGGTTTTATCTGGTTTTGTATTTTCTGATTGAGTGGATTCTGAGTTTGAAACAATCTGTATTCTCTGACAAGACCCGAGGATCCATAGGTAGATTCCCGATCGAGTCGGGAATGACAAGTGTTAGGATAATTCTTGGGGTTACACAGATATTAGCAGTGTTTATTATCATTCTGTCCTTCTCAAAAGTGGCTATTGGCGCCTTTGTATTATTGTCGTTTATCAAACTCATCAGGGACAAAGACTACAGAAAGTGTATTTTCTGTTTTTCTGCTCGAATTTCGATTTTTCTATTTTTATTATTTTTTACTTTTTTCTTCTCCGGCGATCCCTACACACTTGATAAAAGGCTTTTCCTGACTAGCCAATCAATCGATGTGATAAAAAATCACTGGCTCACGGGGACCGGAGTTGGTACAAGTCTCATCGCCCAAAGCAGACTTCTTGGAGCAGCACCTGGGAGATTTACAGATACGCTGCAGCCTGTACACAATATTTATTTGCTTTTCATTTCGGAAGTGGGACTCATTGGAGTTGCGATTCTGTCGCTTCTGATTTATCTGAATAGAAAAATGTTTGAACACTGGCAGAAATTGCCGGTTATGGCAATTTCTGCCATCCTTCTCACTGGACTCTTCGACCACTACTGGCTGACCCTGTCACAAAACACTGCCATATTTATTTTTGTCATATTAGCGACCTTGTCTGTGCTGCCCAGCAGGGATTTGAACCCCGATAAACAGATTCAGAGTCTGTTGTCCTACCGTTAGACGACCGGGCACATGATAAAAGCTTAAGTATTTTAGCACAAAATGGGGTTTTTTACTGATGCAGTGCTGAAATATGCTATACTCGAAACTATATTCCATTTCAGAATATTTCTATGATTCAACACAAACCACGCGAATCTAGTAACGAGCTTTTTGACAACTTCAAGGCCATGCCACCTCTTCTGAAATTGGTTTTTGTTGTTCACCTGTTTACGCTAGGGAGGATCATAAGCAATCTCACCAAAAGCAGCGAGATCATCCACAATTACTTCAGCACTGGCTTTCCACGTAATTTGCCGGGGGTATATTTTGGTATTTCGTTATTATTCCAAGCCGTAAGTATTTTCATTTTGCTAAAGAGGTCGAGTTCTTTGCTGCTAGTTTATATTTTGCTATCTACGATAGGCATCATCGTCACTGCATTCAACTCGTACAACATATACTATATGTTACAAGCAAACACAAAAGATGCTTTTTTGACAATATCTACTATATCGATAGTACTACAGCTTCTGGTAGTATTCTACATTTACAATCAAAAAGAATATTTTAGTAAGTCGTGATGAACTATCTCCGCAGCACGCTGAGGGGAATTCCAGCCAACATGAGATCTCTAAGAATGTATTAATTGACTGTGAATTAGCACAATAGGGTCTACTTCTCCCAAATCTTCACAAGTTCTGCTCTGATATTTAGTATATCTTCTTCAGTTAGCGGCATGAGACCTTCTATTTGTCTCTTGAACTCATCATATGTGGGACCATGCTGGATACAGGTATGTATGGGATGTTGCTTGGCGTTTACACTTCTGCCATATAGATGGAAGTGGAATGTGCGATTAAAATTGGCATTGCACTGATAATTGATATTCCAAAGCTCTATTCCGCTTTTACCGAGTCCTGCTCTCATAGCTTTTCCTGTAGCGATCATGAGCCTCATAAGTTCATCTGCCTCATCGCTATTCAGATCCTCAAGCGTATCTCTATGGATTTTTGGATTTATAACAACGTGTCCCCCGTCCAGTCTGTCTATATGTGGCTTTTCCCTACTCTCAACAATAAAATGTTTGGATTCGTAGATTATCATTAACCTGTCAATAATTACTAATGAATGAATTATATACAGTAATTTTGCCATCTGACCTGTCATGCAGAAGCGAAGGCGAAGCATCCAGTTGTGTTTATTTTATTGAGTGTTTAATTTCTGCAGTCAAGCTGACTTGATGCTGTATTCCCTACTTTTTCTTTATACCCCAAAACCCTGCGATAAATGAGCCTATTATCAAGATCTTTAGCATATATTGACTATTCATATCCATGAAATTTTTGGTCATAAGCGTATTTTGGCCAGTAAGCAGATGAGAAATGATTCCGATCGGAAGCGTGAAAAATAGCCAATTCTTTTTCGGAATAATTATCCCAAACTTCCAAAATATGCCGGATAACAGGGGGGAAAGTATTCCCATTCCGACAAATGCCAACACTATGTCAAAAATAGCATAGTTAAGCATCCGAAAACTCCGCAAATATTCGATATTAAACATATGTATAGTTAAAACACTTAATTATGACTGAAGATTTATTTTAGCTTTTGATTGTGGTCATCTCGACTCCATGAATCAGCCCTAGGCTGATGATTGGGTGGAGAGATCTGCGTGATTGAGGTAGATCATCAATAATATGATATAAGCACACCATCAGATCTCTCCACCCTCGCCATCCGCCAACTGGCGGAGCGAGGAGTCGAGACGACGCCTGTTTGCTTATTTCACTACAAGTTTAATTAGTATGCAACTTTATGTACAGTCATAATATCTCACCCCTTATCACTTCACTTTGCTCTTCATGTTCGCAACAGCTATATTTGTCTTTCCTTTTACTTTACTAATCGTTCCCTTCACATTTTTACCGCGCGCTACCTCGATCTTCCCCTTTAGTACCTGCGCTTCGCCCTTCACCTTTTGACTAATTATTTCGATTTTTTTTGCAATTTTCATATTAATAAAAACACACTAATAATTAACTTCCACAGCTTACATACTTATACCAAGCAATCTTGCCACAAGCACGATAGCGGCGACTACAAGTATCAAGTGTATTAGGCTTCCACCAATCTTGAAAGCAAACCCACCAAGCCATGATATAACCAATATTATTATTACTATATCTAGTAGACTCATTTTATTTTCACCTCCCTTAAATATTATTAAATTTCAATTTTGCTTTGCATTCCTTTTGCCATCTCCGTATGTGATTTTACGCTTCGAGCGAGTATTTCTCTGCAATCCCAGGGGCACAGTAAACGTGATCTGGCTCACACA
>CAZATL010000063.1:0-3956 GCA_964488055.1 uncultured Gammaproteobacteria bacterium
TGAGCGGGATACGGGAATTGAACCCGCTTCTCATCCTTGGGAAGGACGCATACTACCGGTGTACTAATCCCGCTTGATGTGCATTATTATATCGCATGGACTGCGTAGGGGAAGATGTAGTTGGTCGGCGTGCATGGTACTGTCTCAAACAAGGGATCCCGATTTTTATCGGGATGACGCATTTTTTACATTGCGTATCACGTCTTTAGTTCCTCAACCTTATTACCTGATTTGGGTATATTAGATCTGGGTAGGGTATTTTGTTTTCGGCTGCTATACGAGACCACTCGTAGCCATTGCCGAAGTATCTGACAGACACATCCCACAGAGAGTCACCATCTACTATCTTGTGGGTCTTTGCTGCCTGATCTTCACGCTTCACGGATGAGGCTTGTGGTGTGATATCGCCCACTGTTGGCACCTTCTTTTCGACGCCAGGGAGGGTGAGCTTCTGGCCTACGTCTATTGCATTTGCGTCCGCTAGTTTGTTGGCGCTTGCTATATCAACGAAGTTGTATCCAGACCCATATGTCGCCTCTGCTATCATCCATAGATTGTCGCCAGCCTTGACTACGTATTCAGATTTCGACGGCTTTACGGTCTGCTTTGGTGCTGCCTGCATAGCTACGACTGGTGTGACCTTTGCGTCCACCACAACTGCCTGACTATCGTCTCCTGAATCATCAAGTCCTGCTAGTCCATCTGTTGATGAATCATCCTTCACAGACAATCCAGTCTCCGCCACGTCACCCTTGGCTGTGATTGGCGTTCCTTTTGGCTTTACGGCAGAGTAGACGGTCGATAGAAGTACAATGGCAACAGATACCCCAAGTAACATCATAAAAAACTTATCCTGAAAGAGAGATTTTAGTTCTGTGAGATAAGTGTTTTCTGTTTCTTGGAGTTTGTTCATTTTTGAGTATAATAAATTTGTATAGTTTCTAGAAATCGTAGCATAGTTTGTATGCGATGCAAATAGTATTTACTATCTCAAATTAATATTAAACCTATCAAATGAGTTATGAGAATAGTTTTCATCCTACTTCTGCTCGTTATAATGATCGCAGTAAATGTGATCATATATTTGAAGCAGAAATCAGCATATCAGAAATACGATGATATACTTGATAAGGAGTCCGAAGACGTCATTGCGAGTAAGAAATTCACAAATGGCGAATTTGGCAAGGCAAGTCAGATCCTAAGAAACTTGCACGACGAAAGGAAGAAGCAGCTTAACTCAAGTCCTGTAGCAATAGCTATAAGATATTTTAGCAAATTTTTGCAGAGTCCAAAACATGAAACCAGAAAACAAACATAATTTGCTTACCTACTTCGCACCATTTGCACTCGCTTTTTTGTTTTTTGATGCTTTGGTGTACTCAATTGCCTCGTTTTATGGGATAGATGGTAATTTGACTTCTGTCATCTACTTATCTGGTCTCCTCCTTACTATTTTTGCTGCACTATTTGCGCCCAAGATCATACTTTCTGGACAGAAAGTGCATGCAGTAGACGACGGGACGAAGCGCAAGCTTGCGGACATACTAGCCAAGCATCCTGTACTGCAAGGCATGAATATTGACATAATGCGGATAGAAAGTCATGGTGCAGATGTCTGTCTCATAGCTCACCCAACTAGATCGATTCTGCTCTGTACAAGCTCAGCCCTAAATTTGCTAAACGAGCTGGATTTTGAGGCTATTTTCGCCTTTTTTTCTGCTAAAATACATCAGAAGTCACCATACATTGCGACAGTATATTTGCTTATTGCAAGTTTGCTCGAAAAAGCTATCATAGGTAAGTCATCTGTACCCCTTATCTCGAGTATGGTCACGTCTAGTATGGAGCGAGCTGAGTATGACCAAGTAGCCATAAAGCACACAAAAAGTCCCATAGGCTACAAGAACATGCTTGCAAAAGGAATTGCCAAAGACGGGTCAAGATCAGGCATCGAGGGCGCGCTTGGCATGGTATCGATATTTGGCACAAATGACGGCAGTGATATTGCGAAACGAATGTCTGGGATAACAAGTGGCTAGTGAGTAGATAGGTATAGGTCTCAACGACCAAATACTAAGATCAATCCAATGCGCGAAGGCAAATATTTTGTCAGAAGAGCAAGCGAGCGCTTACACATTGTATAAAGTTGAACTAATATCTGTATAAAGACTGTCATGATAATACTAAGCAAATAAGCATATTATTTTTTTATTTGAACAAATGACTCAAGTACCAGTCAAGCAGGTAGCTGATCTTGGCAACATAAACCTCACGGATGATGAACTAGAAAAGATGTCCAAGCAACTAGACGAAACTGTCTCCTATGTCGAAAATCTCTCCGAGCTTGATACAAGCGCTGTAGACGCGACAGCATCGCCGACTGGTACGAAGAATGTCTTCTTCGAGGATGGACTGAAAAATGAGCGAAAGCTGAAGTCAGGTGTTTACAAGGTGGATAGAATTATCTGAAGTATACATATGTCGAAATCTGATCTTTCCAAACTAACCCTCACAGAGATACTGTCACTCATTGAGGCTAAAAAGCTATCATATGAAGAGGTGAATACTCACTTTCTAGCTGCATCTAGGAAGAGTAATACAGAGCTCAATGTTTATACGACGCTAGTCGACGAAGTCCGAAAAGACAAAGTGCAGATAGCCGTAAAAGATAACTTCAATATGACTGGTGTTAGGACGACTGCATCCTCGCTTGTGCTAGACAAATATATTGCGCCATACGAATCTACAGTCACATCCAGGCTCAAAAATGTAGGGTTCGACTTACTTGGCAAGACGAATATGGACGCTTGGGCACATGGATCTAGTACAGAGACCTCCGACTATGGTCCAACCAAGAATCCACATGATACAGCTACCTCACCTGGAGGTTCGTCAGGTGGCTCTGCTGCTGCAGTGGCAGCCGGACTCACGTCAGCTGCGATAGGTAGCGAGACGGCAGGATCGATCCGACTCCCTGCATCTTGGTGTGGGATAGTGGGTCTGAAGCCGACATACGGCAGAGTGAGTAGGTATGGAGTAATTGCTATGGGATCATCACTGGACTGTCCAGGTCCTATGACAAAGAGCGTTGAGGATGCAGCACATCTCCTTCAAATAATAGCTGGTTACGATGTGTATGACGCAACGTCATCCAGTCTCCCAGTGCCAGACTATAAGATGCTAATGAAAGAGGGAAAGAAATTCACAATAGGTGTGTCTGACACATATCTCCACAATGTCGATAGCGAGATAATAGAGTCTGTCAAGTCTGCCATGAGACTTCTTGAGAAATTGGGTCACAAAGTGAAGAAGATCGATCTCCTTGACCCGAAATACGCGATATCAGACTACACGATCATCGCACGTTCAGAAATATCATCGAACTTGGGTAGATACGACGGCGTGAGGTACGGCGCAAATAGGGATGCATTTGGCGAGGAAGCAAAAAGAAGAATTATGCTTGGCACCTATACACTTGCGCACGGTTATTACGACGCGTATTACAAAAAGGCACAGAAGGTACGCACGCTCATCATCGAAGATTTCAAAAGGGCATTCCAGGACGTGGATCTCATAGCAGCGCCAACGACCCCAATCACTGCCATAAAGCTAGGTGAGTTTAAGAAATACCCTTTCTTCGGCGAGGTGATGGATGTGCTCGCGGAGCCTGGAGCCATGGCTGGACTCCCTGCGATAAGCATACCTTGTGGCACAGATAGCAAGAAAATGCCAATTGGGATGCAGTTTATGGCACCGCAATTTGAGGAGGGCAGATTGCTTGATATTGCGCGTCAATACGAGCTGGAAACGGACTTCCACGGGATTATAAACGCAGCAGTGGGGAAGTGGGGAAGTTAGTTTTTAAAGTTTATAAGGTTTATATGGTTTATAAAGTTCAAGTAAGGTCAAATATCTATGGTCAAAATAGTTAGGATCCCATTCGCGTACGAAAAGCC
>CAZATL010000064.1:0-3906 GCA_964488055.1 uncultured Gammaproteobacteria bacterium
AATACGAGAAGCTGTCTATCGCGATAGACTCACTTGAGGCCGGTAAGGATGTGGCCATAGTGAGTGAGGCAGGTATGCCTATCATTTCAGATCCTGGCCTTCTGCTTGTGAAGACTTGTCACAAGCGTGGCATAAAGGTAACAGTGGTCCCTGGTCCGACAGCCGTAGACTCTGCGGTCGCTTTGTCAGGACTACCACACGACTCGTTTCACTTTGTAGGCTTTTTGCCAAAGAAGGAGAACCATCTTGTGACACTGCTCTCGAAACTTGCGGAAGAGTCGAAACTCCACAAGTCTGATGTGCTATTTGTGGCATACGAGTCGCCAGAGCGGATAAATGATACCCTGAAGATTCTCTATGCTCTCGAAAATCCTCCCAAAGTAGTTATGTGCCGCGAGATCACAAAGATGTATGAGGAAGTTCTGATAAATCCAAGCCCAGAGACTAACTACAAAGGCGAAATAGTACTGTGTTTTCAAATATAGTCTTCCCACTTCACTACCAACAAGCAAACCAGATGCAGCGTTTATTATTTGACGTTACTTCATGCTCATTTTTAGTAGGAGTCAAAGTTGCTGTGGGTGATGGACTTGAATGCACCCCTTTTACTTCAGGTACTACAGCATCAGATTTTGCAACTTCTTTTGTAACACCTGTGATTGGGTAATCTATACTTAAAAAGAACTGTGGAAGCTCATTGTATTTATCCTCAAGCGCAACTGAAAGTTTGGCTGAATAAATTTTGCCATAGTTTACGTCTTCTTTAGGAACATTGATGCCGTATCTTGATTCGGCATTGGCAATTGTTGAATATGTTTTGGTACAGTTATCTCTACAATCTTGTTCAGTAAGCTTGAGTGTGACCTCACTATTGCTCCACGCAATGCCATAAAAGACAGGGTTGCTTGAAGATGTGTGATAGGTACTTTCGACACCCGAAAGATCATATGTATTGAGATGTGGGTTACCAACTCCAGAAATATGCAAAACAGCAAGAGGGAAATCGTTACTTGCTGATACTTTTGATATGGCTCTGACAAACAAATTTCTTATGTCGGTTTCCTGATTGTGCCCAGCTTTATCAACAGCAACCGCTCTCCATTGGTATGTCCCAACAAGCGGATTCAATTTTGAATACACTCTAATTCTGGAAGATTCCTCGGAGTAGATAGCGTAGAGCTTATCCGTTTCATACACACCATTGTCAGTATCCAAATGTCCGTACACATTCGACCTCATGTTGTCTACACTATTTTTCACACTACGGAAATCTACGGGAATATCATCAATCAAAGTATCCCAAGAAGCCGCGCTATCACCACCACCCTTTCTTACTTTTATTTGGTACCTTGAGAGATTGTCCCGAATGTTTTCTCTTTGCTTGCTTACTGAAAATTCGAATGTGGGGTAGGCTGTGGCAGAAGTTTCGTTATCTGATGGAGAATGTAGATCAAACGGCTTGAAGTAGAACAGCATATCAGCAAAATCAGCATTATTATTTGTTGATTTTACATGTATCGTATAGCCATCAATCAAACTTCCATACCTATCTTTAAGTTGGTTAGATGTAGGTCTAAAATCAAAATAGTATTCCTCACTCGTTTCATCGAAAGTTCCATCAGTAGCTATGGCACCATTGAAACTACTGCCATTTAGCGAAAATTCTACATTTTTCAGTTTGTATGGACTATCTACTGTTGCGTTTCCATATAGTCTGACCTGATCGTCTTCTCTGTCTATGGGAGATCTGTTTAGAGTGAGAGAGGGTTGTTTGATGATGTTGTCATATATAAGAATACGGGAATTGATTCGGTCAGCAACTACTAGCTTTTCTGCTGTAGCAAAGCCACCTGTAGGGCGGTTAACGGTATTCGCAGCTTTGGAGCTTCCCTGATTAGCAGAGGTACTCGAAAAATTTGGTTGTCCAATAACCATATCTGCTGAAGCATTGTTTGTTGTGGGGATTGAATTATAGATCAATATTCTATTGTTTCCTTGATCTTCAGGAATGAATAATCTGCCGTTATATGACCATGGCAATCTAGTCGAGTATAAGGTATTCGCACCAGCGCTTCCACCTTGGTTTGCAGAATTTGAGCTAAAGTTTGGTTGGCCTATGACTACGTCTGCAGAAACATTATTTGAGGTGGGAATCGAGTTGTAAACAAGTAATCTTTTATTTCCATTACCACTAAAGTAAATCTCGCCGATAATCAATTTTCCATTATCTGTAAATACTCCACCTGGGAACCAAAGAGTATTTGCTGCTGGTGAACCACCCTGGTTTGGAGAGTTGCTAGTCATATTAGTTTGACCTACAACAATGTCGGCTGAAGCATTATTTGTAGTAGGTATGCTGTTGTAGATTAAAATACGATGATTCGAACTATCAACAATAAATAATTTTGAACCACTGACCCAAACGTCAATCGGAGAATTAAGTGTGTTGGCAGCAACAGTCGTGCCTTGATTGGACGAGCCACTTGTAAAGTTTTGCTGACCAATTACGACATCTGCAGAAGCACTACTAGATGTTGGAATAGTGTTGAAAATTAATACACGATGATTCGATCCGTCTGCAATAAACAGCCTTGTTCCGTCACTTGAGATGCCTTGGGGAGAATTGATTGTATTGGCGTTTCTATTCGCAGAACTTCCTCGATTGGCTGAAGTTGAAGTGAAATTGGCTTGGCCTATGACCACATCAGCGGCTGCATTATTGGTGGTCGGTATCTTGTTATAGATGAGAACACGATGGTTCGAATTGTCGCTGACTATCAGTTTTTCACCTGCAATAATGGCATCATATGGGTTTGCCATTGTGTTCGCTGATGCGGAACCACCCTGGTTTGTCGATCCTCCTGAAAAATCAACCTGCCCTACCACAACACTTGCTGACATGTTGGTTGTGTATGCATAAGATGCTTGAGGATGTAAAAGAAGAGCTAGTAATAGTAGTGAAATAATGCGCCAAGCAAATAAACCACCTAATTTCACAAAAATAGATTCTGGCTTTGGTATCAACTGTAAACTTGTAGATGTTATATTCAGTTCACTTCTTGGGTAATGCTTATACATTTTTTGACGATTAAGTATCGAGGGATATACACAACAAATATTAAAGCAACTTTTGAAGTTAATTTCAACTGTTTTTGTGGCGTACGAATCGCCAGAGCGAATAAATGATACCCTGAAGATTCTCTACGCTCTCGAAAATCCTCCCAAAGTAGTTATGTGCCGCGAGATCACAAAGATGTATGAGGAAGTAGTGATCAACCCAAACCCAGAGATTATCTACAAAGGTGAAATCGTCATATGTTTTCAGTATGAGTGAAAATGACATCTTCCTGACTTTGAAGAACATATGTGTAGAACATAGTCTTTTTGAAAAACAAAGGGTTCTCACCCTTAGGTCAGGATTATCTAAATTACTCATATAAATTGAGTAATTTAGATAATATGTGATCCCAACGGGAGTCCCTTCAGTCGCTTCGCTCTTCAGGGCAAGCTCACATGTTCTAACTCCGCGAGATCACTTCAACAACCTCAGTGCGTCGATTTCTCCCTAATGTACCTTCTATAAGCATTTGCTTTTTTGCGAACGACCAACCCTTTAGTTGTTTCTCCCGTTTTGCTGCGTCGTATTTACTCACATATTCTTCACAATATACTAATTTGACATCAGAAAATCTTTTTGTGAAGAGAGATTGTTTGTTTTTATGTTCATTGACCCTCTTGCGCAAATCGTTGGTTATACCGACATAGTAGATTTTCTGATCGCAAAAAAGCATGTAAACATACCACATATTTTTGCACAATATATAGTTTGGCTTGCACTGAGCTTGCCGAAGTGTGATCCCAACGGGAGTCGAACCCGTGATTTTCGGGATGAAAGCCCGACGTCCT
>CAZATL010000065.1:0-3825 GCA_964488055.1 uncultured Gammaproteobacteria bacterium
TCTTGTACAATGTCCCTACTATGGACAAAAGACTCATGATCATCTCAACCGTCGCGATAGTTGGCTTTGTAGCTTTTAGCTACTTCGCACTAAACAAGCCAACGACCACTTATTTCCCAGATCAGGCCAAGGTCAGAGAGCCTGACAAGAAGACCAAAGATCTGACAGCCTCCCAAGATCACAAAAAGGGTAGTGGCAAAAATATCTTGATAGAGTACAGCGATCTCCAGTGCCCAGCGTGCAAGATGTTCCACGAGTACATAGAAGGAGAGAAGAAAAAAGACAAGGAGTTTGCCACATTCATGGACACGCAGTACACGTTCATTTATCGACACTTCCCACTCACCAATATCCACAAAAATGCAGAAGCTGCAGCACATGCCGCAGAGGCTGCAGCGATACAGGGGAAGTTTTACGAATTCATAGACCGCGTATTTGCCACACAGGACAAGTGGTCAGAAAGCGACAAACCAGCAGAATTTTTCCAGAAGATCGCACTTGACCTCGGGATAGATGATGAGAAGTTCCTGAAGGATATGGGGTCAGACGTCGTAAAGAAGAAAGTGCAGGCTGATTCTGACATGGCCCTGAAGGGCGAGGTCAACTCCACGCCGACATTTTTCGCAAATGGTGTGAAGCTTGCAGGATACGGTTCGTTTGATGACTTCAAGAAAATGTTGCAAGACGCCATCAAATCACAAGAAAAATGAAAATAGACATAAACGGACTTACACTGAATTTTGATGAATTTCAGACAGTGTCTGACCTTACCCAAGGTCACGATACGATCGTATTTCTCCACGGGTGGGGTGGCAGCGCCAAGAGTCTTCGTGGACTCGCGGAAATACTTTCACCAGGCGCCAAGAAGATACTCATCGACCTTCCAGGATTTGGGGAGAGTGATCATCCCCCACGTACTTGGGGAGTAGGGGAGTACACGAAGTTTGTGGGGGAGTTCATAGACCAGATGGGATTTGGCGATGTTACAGTCATTGGTCACTCCTTTGGAGCGACGATCGCACTTGGTCTTGCATCAAGTCACCACAAAAATATTCGGAAGGTGGTCTTGTGCGCGCCATCTTTCAGGCGCGCACAGAAACCTGCACCATCATTTCTGTCTAGCATTGCAAAACCAGTATTCGACAAGTTTCCTCTTGTGAAGAGGGGAGTGTACGCCGTATTTTACCCGCATTCTGACTATATGCGTTTCCCGCACTTGCAGGAAAATTTCAAAAAGATTCTATATGAAGATTCGTCAGAGGTTGCCAAAAATATAAAGATCCCGACACTTATCGTGTGGGGGAGTGAGGACATAGACACGCCACTTGACGATGCCCACCTACTGCACTCTCTCATCCCCCACTCGCAGATCGAGATCTACCAGGGCCATACCCACGGCCTGCCAGTGAAATATCCAGAGGTGATAGGTGAGAAGATAAATAAATTTCTAAGTGGTTCATAATGTCTTTATGGTTTGTAAAGTTTATAAAGATTAGTCATTACAAATTTATTCTTCGAGTAAATCTGCTCTGGACGACTCTCTTCTTTGGAAATAAATCGCCACATCTTCTACTGTACAATTGACACATGAATCTGAAAGAGATATTGTTTATTTTTTCATTCTTATTTTTCTCCTTTTACACTCTCATATATTTGGAGCTTTTTGCACGCAAAGAATATAGATTGGATAGACTCCGCGCCCAAATCGAAGACTTTGGTCTACGGGAGCTTTTCTGGCCCCCAGAATTCAGAAGACCAAAAATATCACACCCAAGAAACATACTTATTTTATTTATCATCCTTCTTATTTTTATTTTTCTTTACACTTTAGCTTGCTATATCACATGCCCAACCTTGGGCTTTTTTTTTATAGATATTAGCATGTGGCTTGCTATAGTCTTCTTTAGTATGGCACCACTTACAAGCTTGATTTGCATAATTTTTGCCACAATACTTTCCTCAATCCCTGTAATCATTTACCGCAAAATCATCATTTCTATTGCTACTAAAAGAATAGCCAAATACAAACCGCTTGTCATAGGAGTCACAGGATCATATGGTAAGTCAACCACGAAGTCTTATATCGCACATATACTTCGAGAGAAGTACAAAGTAGTCGAGACGCCAAAAAATACAAACACAGACATTGGCATCGCGCTCACAGTGCTCAATAAAATTCACGAAAAAAATGTAGTTTTTGTCGCCGAGATAGGTGCATATAGACGGGGTGAAATAAGAAGTATTTGCCGAATGCTTAGACCAAAGATGGGTGTCATTACAGCATTTGGCACACAGCACTCATCACTTTTTGGCGGCAAAGAAGCGATCATTCAGGCCAAATGCGAGCTGGCCCAAGAGCTACCAGCCACAACCGGCAAGCTTTGCATATGCGAAAGTGAGGTCAAAAAAATTCCCCCAGACATCCGTCACAGTATTACGTGTCAGATTCATACATACAAACTTGCGAACGAAGATGACCCGCACCTCCAAGTCGTCCAAGCAGCTACTTGTCTCGCTTCAAATATGGGCATGTCATTTGAGGAGATCCAAAGGGCTTTAGAAAAGATGAATAGACCCCAAAATCTGAAGATGGTGAAGCCTACTCGTGGATTTAATGCAATAGTCTCCTGCTACAGCACCAATACCAAAGCTTTTCTAGCACACATTTCACTTCTTAAGAAATCGTCGAAAAAGCAAAAAATCATAATAACGCCAGGTATAATCGAACTTGGCAAAGATAAACATTTAGAATACAAAAAGATTGCGGGGGCCATCCCAAAAGATACTCTTGTTTTCACGACAGACCCATATTTCCGAAAAATTTGTATTGCACAAGGTCAGATCGCAGTCATGTTAGACAGATCACAAAAACGGCTATTTGCCAAGGTAAGATCAGCTCTGCATGAAGATTGCGCGATACTTATAGAAGGTAGATTCAGGCGTGACATTATCGATAAAATATTGAGTTAGATTAAAATATTGAAGCTTGACGATTACTTGGATCTTTGGATCTTGATTAATGATACTCCTCGACGCAGTGTCATCCCGTTGGACAACGGGATCCAGTGGAAATTATTACCTCTGGATACCGGCGTCCGCCGGTATGACGACGCACAAGCGTAGAGGAATCATACCTTAAAAGAGATTGAATATTGAATTTTGATTGCTGGATATTGTTTCATATGTATTACAACCAAAATTTTGCTCCAAGCGAGACATTCCAGTCTTACACCACCATCCCAAGCGTACTTCATGATTTATTGAAAGGAAATCCTAGTAGGATAACGGTGCTCGAAAATCTGATCCTATCAACATTCTTTAGATCATCGCCCGACATACTAGAGTGCGTCATGTTCTTTTCTGGCAGATCGGCGCTCTACCACTTACTCAAATCACTAGACTTCCCCAGTGGTTCAGAAGCAATCATACAGTCGTTCACATGCACAGCCGTTGCGACACCAGTCATACATGTAGGGCTCAAGCCAGTATACGTCGACATAAATGAAGATGATTTCTCAGCAGATTATGACGATTTGGATTCGAAAATCACACCAAAAACTAGACTTGTAATTCTTCAACATTCTTTTGGCATCATACCCAAAAGTAGACAGAAGATCATCGATCTCTGTAGAAAAAAAAATATATTTCTTATAGAAGATTGCGCACATGGACTTGATCCAAACACATACACACCTCCGCCAGAGAATCTCTCAAGTCACGCTATCCTTTTGTCATTTGGCAGATCAAAGCTCATATCATCAGTCTATGGCGCATGTATAGTGAGTCGCGGTGCACCTATTATGACTAATTTACGCAAAATACGTG
>CAZATL010000066.1:0-3761 GCA_964488055.1 uncultured Gammaproteobacteria bacterium
GCGAGACCAAGGGGACTCGAACCCCCAACCTCTTCCGTGACAGGGAAGCGCTCTAACCAATTGAGCTATGATCCCAAAACTAGATAGTTATTATACATTCAATTGCTATATTTTGTGATTATAATGCTAACTGATATATAATTATTTTTTGATTATGGATCACATAAAAGAATTTGAGTTTGCAAAGGAGCTGGCGCAGAAAGCTGGCAAGATCATGCTCAAATACTTCAATAGCGAAAATCTCGGCACAGTACAAAAAGAAGATGTCACGCCTCTCACCCTAGCTGACACAGAAATCAATAAACTCGTGATAATGGAGATTTCCAAATGCTACCCTACACACGCTGTTATCGGAGAAGAGGGGAATGGAGGGTCAGAAGGAGCCGAATACGAGTGGATATGCGACCCCATAGACGGCACTATACCCTATACGATCGGTCTTCCTCATTCATTCTTTTCGATAGCTCTTTATAAAAATAAAAAGCCAATCTTCGGCATTCTCTACAACCCAATGATGGATATTTTTCTAGAGGCAATTGAAGGAGGCAGTGCATATGTAAATGGTAAAGAAACAAAAGTAAAAAACGGCAAGATAGAAGCGGGTGACATTGTTGGGTTTGTGAATCACAAGTCTGTGAGGTCAAATGGTGACTACTCAAAAATAATGAGTTATTTCATCCAAAACAAAGTGTCTGTCATCGCAGATGTATGCAATACCTTCATGTCAATGCTTGTGGCGACGGGTAAGATAAAGTGCGCATTTGTTACACCTGCCAGAGTATGGGATCGAGCAGCCTCATACATCATACTGCGCGCCGCAGGCGCACATCTGCTTTCTGAAAACGGAACCATAACTGATGTTTATCCTCAACCTGGCCAATATGTACTATTTACAAATGGTGAGGTAGATGAAAGCGCCGTAAGCCTAGTAAAGCAACTACTCTAGAGCTATTTTGGTAACAAATTTTCAGCATTTGAGCTATAATACTCACATGAGAAAAATACTCATGAACACCTTCATATTCGTCATGTCATTTCTGGCATATGACGACTCACATTGGTCGTAACTCACGACCTATTCTTCTTTGGGCTTTTTTAACAACTAAACTAGATCATAACACAACATGTCATGCTGAACTAGTTTCAGCATCTAGGTGAATGAAGTTGTGGAAAGATTCCGAAACAAGTTCGGAATGACAAAATGTTATTACTTAATCACTATCTATGAAAACTATTGGAATACTTGGTGGGATGGGCCCCGAGGCTGGGGCTGATCTTTTTATGCGCATCATACGTCTATATCAAAAAAATGGCGCCATAGAAGACTCTGATTTCCCAAACATTATCTTAAATAGCATTAATCCCAGGATGCCCTGGCAACGAGCTTCTAAACATCGAAATACGTAAAAGACTCATAGATGGCGTGCAGACTTTGGAAAGTGCAGGCGCTGATATTATTGCTGTAGCATGCAATACCGTACACATGCACTACGACGCAATGCAGAGCGCTGTGCGCGTGCCGATTGTCAGCATCATAGATTCGACTGTCAAAAGAGTGGTGTGTGACAAGCGCGGGATGCCGCTCATCCTGGGCACTCCGTATACCCTAAATACCAGACTTTATCAGAGCAAGCTCACACAAAATGGAGTAAATTTCCTTATTCCCTCAAAAAACGATAGAGATAAGGTCTTTGTGATAATCCGAAATGTCCTAGGAGGGGCTAATAAAAAGCTGCTTGCTAAGGAGCTCGACTCGATCATTCGGAAATACGATGTGGCTGACTCTGTGCTCTTCGCGTGTACGGAATTACCACTTTTACTAGATTACATATCAGTTGATATTCCAAAATACGACACATTGCAAATTTTGGCGGAGGCACTGTACTACTCATCTAAAGAAACATTATGAACTTTACAAACTTTATAACATTAAAACTTTATAACTTATTAGTATAATCATCTTATGAGAATATATTCTGGATTGACACCGTCATCATCAAACGGATTGCATATTGGCAATTACTATGGAGCTGTAAAGCGCTTCCTGGATTACCAAAACAAAGGAACTTGCTTTTTTGCGATAGCGAATCTGCATTCACTCAACTCTGTTTTCAACCCAAAAGAACTTGAGGCAAGTACCATGAACATATTCGCTGAATATCTTGCACTTGGTATAAATCCGGAGAAGGCGACATTCTTCGTAGAGTCTGATGTACCAGAGGTAACATTTATCCAAACCATTCTCAACAATGTAGTAACTGTAGCAGAGCTAAAGCGCATGCACGGGTATAAGGACAAACTGGCAAAAGATGTGGATCCCGAGTCTATATCTGCGGGACTTTTCGAGTATCCTGTGCTTATGGCAGCAGATATTGTCCTTTTTGATATTGACACGGTGCCGGTCGGTGAAGATCAGGCTCAACACGTGGAGATAGCACGCGAGATGGCTAGGACATTCAATAACAGGTATGGCAAGATCTTCGTAATACCAGAAGTCTCAATCCAAAAAGATACAGGTCGGATCCTTGGCATAGATGGAGCCCGCAAGATGAGCAAGAGTCTAGGCAATGACATACCGGTCTTTGGCGATGAGAAGCATATAAGGAAGCAAATATCGAGCATAACAACAGACCCAGCAAGAGTAAAGGCAACCGATCCTGGGGATCCAGCCAAGAATGTCTGCTTTACATATCTTCGTCTGCTTGGACATCATGACGAGACAGAGATACTCGGACTAGAGCAGAGATATCGAAGTGGAACAGTGAAAGATGTTGAAATAAAAAAGCTGGTCGAGGAAGCATTCTTTTACGTATTTGCGCCATATAGAGCACGCAAGGCAGAGCTAGTCGCAAACCCTGAGCTTCTCAAAAGCCTGCGAGCAAAAGGAGCTGCAAAAGCAAGTAAGGATGCTAGAGTAGTATTTGACAGAGTTAGACAAGCTTGCGGGGTTTGACAATTGGCAAAAAGGGCGTATGATTTGTGGTATGGGACGTGACAAACACATTATTTGCATTTTCAAAGACACTACACCCCGCTAAAATGGGGCAATGTGTCTCGTAGTAGTAAATCAATACGAGAAACATAAGCCCCGCAAAAGTAGCGGGGTTTTTTAATATCGAACCTATGAAATACGTAAGTACAGAGAAAAAGTCGGAACCACTTGGCTTCGGCGAAGCAATATTCGTCGGAATGGCACCTGATGGTGGGCTTTATGTCCCCGAGTCTGTGCCTGTGTTTACAAAGCGCGAACTAGAGGAGTTACCTGGCAAATCGCTCCATGAAGTAGCAACGATCACTCTCCACAAATGGCTGCACAATGATTTTGACAGATCAGAAATCGAGAAAATTGTGGATGAGGTACTAACTTTCCCATTGCCACTAGTTGACGTCGGTGGATACAAGGTGCTCGAGCTTTTCCATGGACCTACATACTCTTTTTCTGACATATCATCCAGATTCATGTCGAAGATGTTTGAGAAGATTCTTGAGAAGAGAAAGCTACTTGGCAAGCTAATAGTGGCAACATCTGGCGACTCCGGAAGTGCAGTTGCGCATAGTCACTCAAAGTTCGGTAATTCCGAAAGCATAGTCGTCTACCCAAAAGGGACACTTAGCAAAGTACAGCATGCACAAATAACTAGACTTGATAGCAAGGTACTTGCAATAGAGGTGGACGGAAGCTTCGAAGATTGTCAGAAGCTTGTCAATGCAGCATTCCACGACAAGGACCTCGAGAAGTACAATCCCATATCCGCAAGCTC
>CAZATL010000067.1:0-3682 GCA_964488055.1 uncultured Gammaproteobacteria bacterium
GCCACGCGAAGCTCTCTAAGATAGTAGAGAGCGAAGTGTGGAGATGCCGGGATTTGAACCCGGGTCCGAAAAATGCTCTGTATGACGTTTTGTAAAGGATAAGTACCCGATTGATACAACATATTCAAGCTCGGACACAGGCATAAAATATGAGGTCTCCAAGTGTTCTTGTATGCTACATGGAAAACTATCTCACATACAAACCCCACCAAGAGGTTTACACGACATAAAGACGCTTGGCAAGGGCACGGATCTTTATGTGTGACTCACTTGAAGCTCTTACCTGTCCTAAATAATTAGGTGGTTAGACCGTGTTATAAAGATATGCGCCTTGTGGGGCAAACATAGCTTCTACGCGATCGAGTTCAGCAAGTACTGCGGCCTTTAGGTTTGCAGTTAAATTTTTCTATTTATCGTATAGATACGCCTTTACCGTCATGTCAAAGTACTTCCCGTCGAAGCCTGTCATCCCCTAAATCTTGTACCAGATTCCTAGAGCCTAGTACCTAGTAAAAACTGCATTATTATAGCATATTTTGACGCTCTAAATGTGAATAATTTACGTTCAGAATAACGTCACTTTACTTTCCTTCTCTTTTCCAATATCCTATTAAGTGTGGGGGCAAAATCAAAAAAATCTAAAAAAAAGTACAAGATAAGCGATCTACTTTCTGATAAGCGCTTCATACTTACCGTCTTCGTGATGGCTGTTCTTGCGTCCCCCCCACCATTCATGATGAGCATGAAGATGCTTGGCAGTGCAAGTCATATCATATGTGCCAACTCCAAAAGCTGTCTAAATGATATGAAGGGTAGTATTGAGCAAAATGCACTCGGATACTTCGCAGGTAAATATATCCGTGCACCAGACATAAGAGATGCACAAGTCGAAACCTCAAATACAGTCCTCGGTGAAGAGACGTCATCTGGTGAAAAGCATATTTATGTCGATCTTGCGAAGCAAACACTCACCGCATACGAAGGTGACAAAATATTCATGCAGACTCTTGTCTCGACTGGCAAATGGTATCCGACCCCCGAGGGAGAGTTTCGTATATGGGTGAAGCTTCGCTCCACCCGCATGAGCGGTGGGGAAGGGGCAGATTATTACGACTTGCCAAACGTCCCATACACCATGTACTTCGAAGGCGACACGCTATCAAGGAGCCGTGGGTTTGCGATACACGGTGCGTATTGGCACAACAATTTCGGACACCCCATGAGCCATGGATGTATCAACATGAGACAGGTAGATGTGGAGAAGCTTTTTGGGTGGGCAGAGCCTGTATCAGGTGACGCAAATACAACCAATACCTCAAGCAGCAATCCTGGTACGAAGATAACTATTGCAGGCGTTGCACCACTTTAAGACAGTATTTATTTTTATGTCAAAAGCAATAAAAATATTTTTATTTCTCACACTTCTAATAGGAGCTTCTGTGTCTGGTGTGGCTTTGTCGATATATCTCGCGCAAAAGCCAGTCGAATACGTAAACACCCAGACAACCAAAAAAGTATCAGCTGATATCAACAGGCAGACCGTAACAAATATAGAAACTGCAGAACCACTACCAACGGTGTCAGGTACTGTGCCACGTGCTGACACGAGATTTTATCCGCTTCAGCTTATCGAGACTGTGAATAGTGCCAGATCTTCAGATGGTGTCCACACTCTTACACTTAAGAAAGTAAAATCAGAAAGGAGCACTAAGTACACTGCGACTGTGAGTAAGAAAGACGATGGTCAAGTAGTTGAGATATTTGTTCTTGAGGTGAATCCGGCGACTGATATCTCTATTCCATACAATGCATGGTCTCCGAACAATGAGTATATATATTTTGTGACTACTGAAGGACCTGGCAAGGAAAAGAAATATCATGTATATCGGGCAGAGGGAGATCTATTTGCATCTGACACAAAGACAATAGAGGTAAGTAGCCGCTTTTATGAAGAGGTGAAAGATCATATTATGACAGACGTCACAGGATGGGGCTCATATGGGACGCTCATCATAAACACCGATACTCTGCAGGGGGAACATGGCCCATCATACTGGTATGATGTTCCGTCAGATACAGTGACAAGGCTCTCGATAAGATTCGACTAATTCCGACTTTGCTACAATACAAGAAATTATTATGAAAAATATTGACATCACCAAACTCAAAGCCACTTGTGACGAAATAATTGGAGAAGACAGACTAGTGGAGTTCCTCTCGTCAGGACACACAGTGCGCCACTATATAGGCTTTGAGACGTCAGGCGTCTTGCACCTAGGGCATGGGATCATGGTGATGCGCGTCATAAAAGAGCTCCAAGAGCTCGGCGTAGAGTGCAATATGTGGATGGCAGACTGGCACGCGTGGATCAATGACAAGCTAGGCGGGGATCTGGAGTTTATGAGGTCGACGGCCATCCCGCTTTTCCGTGAGCTTTTCCATGCTGCAGCGTTAGTCGTCGGTGTGGATTTTGACAAACTGACTTTCATAAATGCATCAGACAAGGTAGATAATAGCGATTATTGGGCAACTGTCATAGACGTCGCAAGGAATACCACGCTAGCTCGTATCCAGAGAAGTATTGACATCATGGGTCGCAAGGAGGGGGAGACCGCAGACTTTGCGAAGCTCATATATCCTGCCATGCAGGCAGCTGACGTTTTTTATTTGGGTATGCACATCGCACACGGTGGTACAGACCAAAGAAAGGCCTACGTCATCTCAATAGATGTCGCAGATCACCTAAAGCACTCGCCACTCATGCTAGGCGGTAAGCGGGTGAAACCTGTCGTGCTATGCAGTCACTTCCTCCAGGGTCTCACACCACCAGCAAAAGAGATGCTTGAGAAAGAGAAGCTCACATATGAGGAGATGGCAGATGTAAAGATGTCCAAGTCCAAGCCCATGTCAGCGGTGTTTCTTGATGATACAGAAGACATGATAAGAGAAAAGATAAAAAGAGCATATTGTCCGGAAGGTGTCGTCAGACTAAACCCAATACTAGACTGGGCCAAAAATATTTGTCTGTCACTTGGCAATAAAAAGCTTGAGATAGTCAGAAAAGCAGAGTGGGGAGGAGATGTAAGCTATAGTGACTATGAGACGCTTGAGAGCGATTTTGTAGCCAAGAAGCTCCATCCATCAGATTTGAAAAATGCTGTAGCTACGTCACTTGTAAGCATTCTCGAGCCAGCACGCAAATATCTATCAAGTCCAGAAATCAAAAAAATGCAAGAAGAAGTCGTAAAAAAAGTAACGAGATAGTCTCGCGCCAAGTGATTAAAATTAAACTTGTAGCGAAATAAAAAATCTTGATTTCCTGACGCTTGCCCGCCTTTGGTGGGAAAGTCAGGATCTAACAAATTGTAATTTATCCTTGAATACTAGATCTCTCTCCGCCAGTCGGCGGATCGAGATGACGATAATTTGCTTAATTCGCTACAAGTCTATTACGCTTGTGGTGTTAGTTATTTCATACATTTTTTTATATGAAAATCACATTCAGCGGCAAGATGCTCATAATAGGAGCTGGTGCAGTCTCGCAATGTCTTCAGCCACTCATCCTGAAGCATATAGACATGGATTACAAAAAGATCACTATCCTGGACTTCGAGGATAGAAGGTCTCGGATAGCAGATCTTCTATCTGCTGGTGCGACATTCAAAGAAGAATACATCACCCC
>CAZATL010000068.1:0-3657 GCA_964488055.1 uncultured Gammaproteobacteria bacterium
CTTATTCTTGAAGAAAATGGCACTATGCCAATCCCTCTATATTTGCGAAAAACAAGTCTTGGGAGAGATGATCTGAAAGAAAAATATCAAACAGTATTTGCAAGGAATGATAAAAATATAAAATTAGAAAAGTATAAAAGTACCCTGGGCTCTGTAGCAGCTCCCACTGCCAGCCTCCACTTCACAGAGCAAGTGTTTGACAAATTGTCAGAAAAAGGAATAGAGAAGGCAAATATCACGCTTGAGGTAGGTATGGGCACCTTTGCCCCACTCACAGAGAAAAATGTAAAGGAAGGAAAGCTACACAAAGAATGGTACAAAATTGATAAAAGTACAAAAGTAAAAATATTAGAAAAGAAGAAAATGAGAGGAAAGATCTTAGCTTGTGGAACCACATCAGTCAGATGCCTCGAATCATGGAAGGGTGAGAGTGTAAATGTTAATGATGACGGATATTTGTCTACAGATATCTTCATTCGACCTGGCCACAACTTCAGACTAGTTGACATGATGCTCACAAACTTCCATATCCCAGAGTCATCTCTTATGATGCTTGTTGAGGCGTTTTTGCAAAGCAAAAACGCCAAGAGGTCACTCGTCTCACTTTACCAAGAGGCTATAGAGAAGAGATTCCGTTTCTACAGTTTCGGAGATGCCATGCTGATTATCTAAAATGAGTTCAAGTTCATAAAGTTCTTAAAAGTTCGTAAGGTTTATAAAGTTTGTAAAGCGGGGTAGTTCTCACTCATCGCTCGAACCATATTGGCAGCAACAACTCTGCACTAAAATATGCTTCGCAGCCGACTAGGCAAGAAGTTTCTTCTCTGTATAATACCCTCCATGTCTTTCTTCAAAGTAAATCACAAATCAAGTAAGTCTGGTAGCCGTGCGAGAGTTGGGCTTATACAGACTGCACATGGCACAGTGCAGACGCCTGCATTTGTGAGTGTGGGAACAAAGGGCACACTGAAAGGGATCACTCCTTCACAAGCTGCGTCAGTTGGTGTGCAGATGTCATTTGTGAATTCATACCACCTCGTCACACATCCAGGGTCCGAAATCATAAAGAGTCATGGCGGGATACATAGATATAGTGGCATGAACTGGCCACTCATGAGCGATTCTGGGGGCTTCCAGTTATTTTCACTTGCAGATCGTGCCAGAAGGGGTAAATTCCGAGATGGTGAGGAAAGTATCCTAGTATCACTCAAGGAAGACAAAGTGGTCTTCAGATCAGTATATGATGGCAAGCTCATAGAGTTCTCGCCAGAGCTCTCGATGAGATATCAGGCGGATATTGGAGCAGACATCTGTATGGCATTTGACGAGTGTGTCTATTATGGCGCGACAGAGCAGTATGCGAAGAAGTCATTGAATATGACCCATAGCTGGCTAGCTCGTTCTATAGACGCCATGAAGAAAGAGAAGCGAGTTGATTATGAGCAGTACCTGTATGGTGTTATCCAAGGGGCGACATTTGAGAATCTACGTGTCGAGTCTGCAAAATACGTAATTGCTCAGAATACCCCTGGCGTGGCAATAGGTGGGGTGAGTGTGGGGGAGTCGAAGCAGGAGATGCGAGAACAGGTAGCTTGGGTCGCGCCACATCTCCCAGAGGATAGGCCAGTGCATCTACTGGGTGTCGGGCACCTAGACGACATACTAGATCTTGTGGCACACGGCATAGATACCTTCGACTGTGTCGAGGCCACACGCCTCGCGAGGCTCGGCGTGCTACTTGATATCCGTGGATTTGATAAAGAAGTGAGTAATTGGATGTTTGAGAAACTAAATATTCTTGATCTTCAGTATCGTGCCGATAAAACAACATTATTTATGCCAGAAGAAGCTATGAGGCTAGGTCCAGAATTCTCACTATTCACTCGGTCATACCTACACCACCTATTCAAACAAAAAGAACTCCTAGGCTATACGATAGCCACCATGCACAACCTAGCAGTGATGGAGAGAGTGATGGAGAGGATAAGGGAAGAGATAGGGGTTGGTCGGATTTAGTTGCAGAAGACCTTGTATGCAGTATCGAATTGTTGGAATGATGTTGGCTTTTTTCCCTCAAGTTGGACGGTTTTTATGATGGGTTTTTGGGTCACTTCATCGAAATCGACTTCCAGTATCTTTAGTCTCATTTCTTTCCCATTTATCATGACTCTCGTCCATATTCCTGGCCAGGGGTGGAGACCTCGCCATAAGTAATAAAGAAACTTTGATTTCAAATACTCCCTAGGGGTATCTGTGGAGTATCTGGACAGGTAGTCATGAATCACTGGTATTTCTCTAGTCTTTACATTCTCACCTTTGTACCAAGTATTCAGAATCTCAAGAGGAACATAACCAGAATCTTTGGTGAGTTTACTAGTGTAGGTAGCTGCATCGTGCTTTTGGGGCAGCCCAAGGACTTGATTTTGGCTCAGCAGGTCAGACAGAAGTCCGAAGCCAATAGTTGACAATTTATCAAGTACTGTATGCGCTGTGTCACCTGAAGTTATTTCATATTTGCTAGACATTAGCACATCGCCAGTATCGAGACCCTTGGCTATTTTCATTACAGTAACTCCTGTTTCTTTAGCACCTAAAAAGAGAGGATATGCTATTGGGCTTGGGCCTCTGAAAGCGGGGAGAAGTGACGGGTGAATATTCCATATTCCCTGTGGGAAAAGCGACATAATGTCTTCTGTGATCATTTCGTTGAATGCATAGAGCACCCCATGTGTGGGTGATATCGTCTTTATTTTCTCAATAAGATCTGACTTTTTCTCCTTCGTATACTCGAATACTGGTAATCCAAGTTCTAATGCAAGCATTTTTACGGGTGTCATCTGGAGCTTCAAGCCGCGTCCCGCAGGTCTATCTGGCTGTGTCACAACGAGATCGATATCCACATGCAGCTTCTCGCGATCACCATAGATTCTTTTGAGCACGTCTGCCGAGAAGTATGGACTTCCGAAGAAAATAAGTGATTTTTGCATGTCAAAACTTAAAGAATTAATATGGTTCGAGCGACGAGCGAGAACTACAGAGACCCGAATATCCTCAAAGCCTCTGACTTCTCACTAGTCATTCGAAGAATATTGCACGAGCTTGGCTCTCGAATTTAGTTCGAGCGAAGTTGCATCATTTAATATTATCTTCAATCGTTCTTCGTATTATCTCCATTTGATCTTTTTCGCTTTTTAGCCAAATGTTTTTCTTACCTGATAGAATCTTCTCGATATATCCATCTTTCTCAAGCTTTGCTGCTTCGCTTGCAGTCTTTTTGTCACAAACTATGCTCACTTTTGCTTCATCTGACGAGATTTTGCCTGGTAACAGATAGGAGACATTGCATTTGTCATCGACAACATTTCTGTGAGTGATGCGGACGGGCTTTGGTGTAAAGGTTGGGGTGAGAGATAGCATCTTTTGTTCGAATGTTATTTTGTTCCGCACATTTTCCTCTCCCACCTGCATACCCTGCCTTATCCCAAGGCCCAGCATAGCTAGTCCAAAAAGGATGCATATTGCCAACCACGGAATCACATTTTTTGACATGGGCTCATTATACTTTACTTTAGGCATGTGGGCACATAGGTGGTTGACATGGCGTGTCAAACCCAAATGAAAATGTCATACATCAAACCACATCATTGTATGTCATCT
>CAZATL010000069.1:0-3618 GCA_964488055.1 uncultured Gammaproteobacteria bacterium
CAAAGACAGTTGATAAGAGTGAAGTAAACCTATGGGATGATATCGTCTACACACTCACAGTCACAAATGAAGGGTCAAATATGGCAACAGGTGTGAGAGTCAAAGACTATTGGCCAGAGGGACTTATGTATCTCTCCCATAATGCCATAGGTCAAGATAAAGAAGTGTATGACGAAAAAGAAGCTATGTGGAATATAGGCACGATAGACGCTGGAGAGGAAAAGGTGCTGACGATAACAGCCAAGGTAGGAGCTCTACGAAATATTGTCAATATAGCTGAAGTGTATTCGATGTACGAGCAGGACACAGACTCCACACCAAACAATCTAGATGAGGCAGAGGATGACTATGGTTCTGTGACTGTGATACCAATTGTGCAAGTTGCTGCAGAGGGCACAAGTGAGCCACAGCTTGCAGACACAGGAGTCGCAACATCTATCACATTTGCAGTAGGCAGTCTACTTCTTATCGCAGCTATTGGGCTTGAGGAGATGAGAGGCAGGGTAAATAGATATGGAGTAAGGTATGATGATGAGGAGGAGGGGTAGTGCAATGACTATGCATTTGTTATACTTTTTCTAATTAGAGAAATGACAGAAACACAAGACAATCACCAAATGACGAAGTCTGACCACAGACAGGCAGCAGTGCTTGTTGTTGTCATGACAATCATACTTGTCTCATTGTCGTTTTTCATATTTACTTGGCAAAAATCAAAAGAAGAAGTCGTGACGGAAAAGCCGACTGTCGATGTGCCAGTCAAGGTGAGCGCAGTTGTGGGTCCTCAAGTACGTATCAAGAAGCAGGGTGGTTCATATGTCCTAGATCCATCCACTCCCATCACAATTGGTCAAAATGACGCTGGTATAAATTTTTTGAATGAGACTGGCGAGACTGTGGGAATATTCATTCCCGTACTACGAAATGACAACAATAAGATCATAAACTATCCAGGGACTGATCAGACCACAAGCTTCACACTAGAGAGCCTCAAGGCAGATGCTGCCAAATGCGCTGATATAAGCTGTCGCACTTACGAATACCTTGGTAGTGTCTATCCCGCGAACTTCAAGGGTAGCTTTTTGATCGATGTAAGCACCTCTTCATCACCGTAGAAAAACGTATAAAAGAAAACCCCCTGAAAGATGCGGAGTATTTTATCCAAATATTTCTTAGGCAATTTCTACATCTTGGCGCTCGTGCACGTAAGTTGGCTTTACTTGAAATGTGTCATTGTAAGCACCGATATTATCTCCAGCACCCTCGTCTAAACAGGATCTACCTAACACCGACATGAATACACACAGATTGTTGTGGCTATATGCTCAAGTTGAGTTGAAAAAGTGAGGTCGGAGATAGTATGATGTGATATATAAATGAAGAATAAATTTGATAAAAAGACCGTCATCTTTTTGACTGTATTTTTGACAATTATCACTGCGCTTGCCATTACATATTTACTCACTTCAGACTTTTTCGGAAAGAATCAACAAGTCAAACAAAATGAAAAAACCCAAATTCAAAATGACTCGGCGACCACTCAAGACCCAAGCGAAATACTCAAGTACGTCCCACAGAAACACAAATCTTCATCAAGCTCGCAAAAACTCCTTGACCAAATAAGAAAGTCAATAGATAGCAAAAATAAGACTAGTTCGAGACCCACAGACAAAACGAATGTCTCTGCAGATGCTGTCAATTCTGGGAGAAGCGGTATTAAAATAGTCAAACCAGACGAAATAATTGAGCAAAAATCAAGCTCAAGTAGAGAAGTACTTATCAAACTCAAAAAACAAAACAGCTCTCTTTTGCAGGTTTCGGCTACATCGAATAATAACTTATCAAAATATGGAGTGGTCGAAGTTGAGAAGGTAAGTGACAACAAAACCCTACTTATGACATTTGGGGAAGGTGTTGATGTTCCTACCAAAATAAGGGAGATGTTGAGAGACATGGAGATTGAGTATTATCAACCAAATTATCGTTACTATACCCAAGCCATAAACACAAATGACACAGCAAAAAATATGCTCTGGGGACTTGATAATACTGGACAAATAATAGGTGGGGCACCTGGCACAATTGATGCAGATATAGACTTCCCAGAAGCACAAAATTTTGCTCAATTGAATGATGTGATCGTCGCTGTCATAGATACTGGTGTTATGTATACACACCCGGATTTAACTGCGAACATGTGGGATGGATCATCTTGTGTAAGCGATACCGGATCTGCACTTGGCGGATGTATACATGGCTATGACTTTGATGCGAATGATAAAGATCCATTGCCTTTGGGAAATAAGCATGGGACTCACGTCGCCGGAACAATTGCCGCAATTGCAAACAATAGTAAAGGGCTCCTTGGCGTGACTCAAAAAGCAAAGATAATGGCACTAAAAGTCGAGTCTCTGGATACAGCAAGTCTGGTAAGAGCCATAAATTTTGCAAAAAACAACGGTGCAAAGGTAATAAATGCTAGCTGGGGAGGATACGGGTATAGAGATATTATGCTTGGCGAAGCAATAAGGAATTATCCTGGTATATTTGTTGCTGCAGCAGGAAACAGTGGGATTAGCCACCCACAGAGTCACTCAGAGTCGGAGTCTATGTATCCATGCGACTTCCCATATAACAACATAATCTGCGTAGGTGCGTCAGATAAAAACGACTTACTTGCAGATTTTTCTGACCGTAGCGTAACTCATGTGGATCTGGGTGCTCCGGGAAGGGATATTTACAGCTCTGTTTTTCAATCAGAGATGATTGACTCTTATGAAGAAGATTTTGAGCATTATGCAGTAGATGGAAGTACCATCATGCCACCTGGATGGACTTCAGTCGGAAACATTGCCCCTGCATATCTTAATTCTGTTTGGGGAAGTGCTCTTTTTGGAGATCTGAATTTCCCATATCTCAAAGGTCAGACTAACTCAGCCACTTCATCCACTATAAACCTCGATCCGAACCTCGGAACAGCGCTACTATATTATGTTGCATGTGACACAGAATACAGTAGCGACGTAACTTCAAATGACTATTTGAGTGTGTATATATCGCCAGACAATGGCGCGCCAAATACATATAAACTTCTCAAGAATATCAATGAATACGTGATTGATGCTGAATCTTCGTCGGGAGATGACAATGAAAACAACAATGGCGACAGCGGTGTCTTGCTTGAACTTTATCTAATGTTTATTGACCAAAGTCAAGTATCGCGCACTACCAAATTACACTTCGAGTGGAAATCAGACAATGATGATAATGTGGGTACCATAGGATTTGGATGCATGGTCGACTACGTCACTTTTGTTCAGTATAGACATACAAATATCGATGTATATGACTCGTATAATGGCACGTCTATGGCGACGCCTCATGTGGTTGGTGCGCTTGCATCACTTTTCAGCTACATGCCCAACATCTCAAATGCCGATGCGAAGAATCTCCTGTTGACAAGCGGTGATACCGCGTCGTCCCTTTCCGGTGTGACTGTTTCGGGCAAAAGACTAAATCTCAATAACCTCCTCACGCTAGCATCTACATCTATCACCCCCACCCCAACCTCCACCCTCTCTCCCACTCCATCAAGCACAATGACTCCCACACCGACCT
>CAZATL010000070.1:0-3510 GCA_964488055.1 uncultured Gammaproteobacteria bacterium
ACCCGTGATTTTCGGGATGAAAGCCCGACGTCCTAGGCCACTAGACGATGGGACCGTTCTGTTGCCTTGTGAGCGTATATTATACAGCAGATGAGAACTCTTTTGTGTCTTTTATATATACGTAAATGCCATAATCAACTATATTGATAGTTCTCACTAATCGTTCGAACAGTATTTCGCAAGTCGTGCAAAAGTAAACAAATACATTGCAATGGCGCTTCTTGACCGGAAGGGTCAAGGTACCTGTCATCCCGTTGAACAACGGGATCCAGTGGAAAAATATTACCTCTGGATACCGGCGTTCGCCGGCATGACTACACAAGTATCTAGGAATTGACATTATATGAGATTAATAAAAAACAAATCCCCCTAAAATATTGGGGGATTTGTAGGTAGTTGAGAGGACTTTTCCATATCTTCTCCTGAAGACCCGTTTCATAGATCATCAAAGTGTTTTATATCACTTATTGATCTGTCTGGATTCAGAATTATCGATATGACTTCTACCTTGAGTTTACTGTCTTGCAAATTGTTTTGCAACATATAAAACTGTATCGCGCTGTGCATTTTTTTCTGTTTGCTCCATGTCACAGATTCGTACGGTTTGCCATATGCATCACCCACCCTACACTTTACTTCGACGAAGGACACGCAACCACGTGGGCTACTTGCAATGACATCTATTTCGCCACTTTTGCATCTGAAGTTTCTCGTAATTATTTTGTAGCCTTTCTTCTGAAGATAAATCGTGGCAATCTGTTCGCCAAACTTTCCTATTGAAATATGTGAAGCCACAGCTTTGTGCATCCAGTGATTATAGTGTCAGTTGTGTCTGACTACAACCTATCAGCCTACAACCTACACCCTTGTGTTAAGCCTTCTTCTTTGCTGCTGCAGCTACCATGCGCTTCTTTGGCTTGAAGAGTTTCTGACGTAGCTGTTGGTCAGATAGCTCTTGTAGATAATATAGTTTTGCCTTCTGATTATTAGATTTTTTATCTAGTGTGATCTTTGATATGAATGGTGACGAGACTGGGATGATCCTCTCTACGCCTATTCCAGACTTTGAGACTTTCCTCACAGTGATCATTTTGCGCTCTGGAGAGGTACCTTTTATTGCAGTCAAAATACCCTGAAACTGCTGGATGCGCTCTTTGTTCTCGCCTTCTATGATCTTGTAGTCGACAGTGATCATGTCTCCAACCATATAGTTGTTTTCGCTATGTATGAATGAGTTTGCCATATTAGTCTATATATGAATAGTTAGTTCGAGCGCAAATTATACCATTTTGACCATCTCTTTACAAGCTGCCACAAATTCCACAAAAAGTGGGTGTGGTGAGAGTGGCTTGGACTTATACTCGGGGTGACCCTGGGTACCTATGTAGAAAGGATGGACATCTTTTGGCAATTCGATGAACTCGACTAGGTTCTCGATGATGGATCTACCTGAGACTACTAGTCCGGCTGCCTTGAGCTCACCATAGTACTCGTCATTGAACTCATATCTGTGCCTATGTCTCTCCCAGATAGTGTTTCGCACTTTGGGTCTGATATATCCATGCTTCTTATAGATCTCATAGGTATGTGTGCCGTCTATTAGCTCCGCCTCCCACATACCTAGTCTCATGGTGCCACCGTAGCTGCGTCTTTTCATGATCTCCTCTTGCGACGGGATGAGATGTATCACTGGGTGTTTTGTGGTTTTGCTGTTTTCGGCTGTATCGGCGTCTTTCCAACCCAAGACATCACGTGCGAACGCGACGACTGCCAGCTGCATGCCATAGCAAAGTCCGAGGTATGGAATCTTTTGAGTCCTTGCATATGAGGCAGCTTTTATCATTCCCTCTGCTCCACGCTCTCCCCAGCCAATAGGGACTATTATGCCATGCGGTTTGCCGAGTACACCCACACCCTTTCTCTCAACTTCTTGTGCACTGACCCATCTAGTTTTTATTTTACTTCCAACTGCCCACGATGCATGATCAATTGCATCAAAAAGTGCAGCGTAAGCATCTTTGAGCTGATAGTCACCCGTCCCAAAGTATTTGCCAACTATCACCAAGTCAAGTGGTGCAAGTGGAGAGTCCTTTATGGTAAGAATGCGCTTGGCAAGCTTGTCCCATGCTGCAATACTTGGCTTTGCTGGTTTGTCAGATAGGCCAAGCTTCTTTATTATTTTGTTATGAAAGTCCTGTCTCGCAAAGACATGTGGTATGTGATAGACATGATCCATGTCTGGATTTGAGATGACAGCACCTGCTGACACATTGCAAAATAGTGCGAGTCTTTCCTTTCGCCTATCATCAAGCAGCTTTTCTGATCTGGCTATGATGAAGTCTGGCTGGATACCCATACTGTTTAGTGTCCTGACAGACAGCTGTGTGGGCTTGGTCTTAGGCTCGCCTAGATGAGCGGGAGTTGGGACATAGCTCACATGTATGTGAATCACATCGCCTATGTTGCGAAGGGTCATTTGGCGTGATGCCTCGTAGTAGAAGATATTTTGGTATTCTCCGGCTGTACCACCAAGCTCAATCAGTATGATATCTGCATCCGTCTTCTCGGCAAGGCTTGTGATTCGGTGAATGATCTCGTCTGTGATGTGAGGTATTGCCTCGACATCCTCGCCCTTGTACTCAAATCTTCGCTCTCTATCTATGACGGTCTTGTATATCTTGCCCATTGTGACGAAATTGTCGCTTCCCATCTCCTTACCTAGATACTTTTCGTAAGTTCCTATATCCATATCAGCCTCAGTCCCGTCATCACACAGAAACACGTCTCCGTGCTCGATCGGATTGATGGTGCCTGCGTCTACGTTCAGATAATTCTCAAACTTGATTGGGGCGACAGTGTAGCCACACGACTGTAGTAAGAGAGCGATTGAAGCTGATGTGATGCCTTTCCCTATCCCTGATATGACTCCTCCAGATATGAAGATGTATTTCGTCTTGGCTTTTGGCATGTAACGCATTTTACTCTATGTCTCCTCGCATTTCCACCTCAAAGATGACTCTATAGCAAGCACCGAAGGTGCAGCAATATATACAGAGAGTCATCCTGAGTGAAACGAAGGATCTCTTGCAAGCACCGAAGGTGCAGCAATATCAAACCTACTTTGAATTAAAGTGATTGTATCTCTGGTACAATCAGTGCTCACATATTTTATGACAAAAAACAACAATACTCTCAAACACATCGCAATCATCATGGATGGCAACAGAAGGTGGGCAAGGAAGCGCGGACTGCCAGACGGAAAGGGACATGAAGAAGGGGCTAGGACCCTTGAGAAGATCGTATACGCAGCAAAATCTCGAAACATAGACACACTTACTGTCTATGCACTATCTACAGAAAACCTTCGTAAAAGAGCCAAGAGAGAGCTCGCTGGAATATTCACCCTTCTGAAGTCTGGTGTAGCGCAAAAATTCAGTGACATGGGTAAGCAGGGTATCAGAGTAGTGATGTTTGGCAATCTTTCGATGCTGCCAAGAGCCATACAAAAAA
>CAZATL010000071.1:0-3394 GCA_964488055.1 uncultured Gammaproteobacteria bacterium
GGCACAAGCAGTGCACAGAGGTCAGAGCCATCTGTGCCAATAAACTGTGGAACAGTCGAGATAACAGATGGGTATACGCCTTTTTGATCAACTCCATACTGCGTGATGGCGTTGAGGAGGGCTGTCACATCACTACTTCTTTTGGTGTTATTTGCTTGGGCAAATTGACGAGTGGGATTGATCACAACCAGCGTGATTGTAAGGAGTATCCCAACAATGGCTATCACAACAAGTAGTTCGACAAGTGTGAAGGCTTTTTGTTTTTGCATAAGTTTGAATTTTTACGGGTAATTGCTGGTTTCCTATTGTAACAACAAGTACTACAGATAATCAAACTGGGAATTAGCGTCTTTCCATATTGTAAATAATATTAATCTTGCTGTTTTTAGAGCTTCCTATAAATTTCCATATCTTGTGAGAGTGTAATATACCCACAGTAGTATAATGTTTTACACGATGATGACTAATCAAGTAATGAAAAAAGCGCTACTCATACTACTTGTCTTTGTTTGCTTGGTTTTTTTTACTACACATCATGCCCTGTCATCCCCAATCCCCACTATACATCTATTTTGGGCGGAAGGGTGTCCTCATTGTGCACATGAAAAAGAATTTCTAAATGACTACCTAAAAGAGAATAAGAACATTGTGGTGGAATATTATGAGATAACTAGAGACAAAGATAATCTTGAGCTTCTGCAAAAGGTGGGGCAAGTTCTAAAGGCTGATGTAGCTGGCGTACCATTTACTGTAGTTGGCAATAAATATATTGTGGGCTTCCAGGACGCAGGGACAACAGGAACAGAGATTGTGAAACTTGTACAAGATTATGAAAATAATGACATTGTGTCAACAATAATAAATGATGCATCCTTGGATAGAAATGTTGAAGCATTACCTAATGTGATAAATAAAGATGGTGGTGACATCCCAGAAAAAATTAATCTTCCTCTTCTTGGCACAATTGAAACGAAGCACATGTCTCTTCCTCTTCTCACATTTGTCATAGCCATTCTCGATGGATTCAACCCTTGCGCTATGTGGACGCTTCTATTTCTCATAAGTCTCCTCCTGGGGATGCAAGACAAGAGACGCATGTGGATTATTGGGACAACATTTATTGTGACATCGGCTTTTATTTACTTTCTGTTTTTATCAGCATGGCTTCATTTATTTCTTTTTCTTGGATACATTGTCTGGGTGAGGTTAGCTGTCGCGCTTGTGGCTCTTGGCGCGGGTGTTTATTACCTTTGGGATTTCTGGAAAAATAGAGAGGGTACCTGCTCTCTTGCAAACAATAAAGAAAGAAAGCTTGTTTTTGATAGACTCAAGACGCTCACTCAATCGAAAAAATTCGTAATGGCAATAATAGGTATCGCTTTGCTAGCAATTGCCGTGAATATGGTCGAGCTTATTTGTTCTGCAGGTTTGCCTGCTGTATACACGAATATCCTTAGCTTATCCAAGCTAACCTCTTGGCAATATTACGCATATTTAGTTTTTTATATCTTGGTCTTTATGATGGATGACCTCTTCGTATTTTTTGCTGCAATGATTACGCTGAAATCGGTGCATGCTGACAGCAAGCTGGCAAGATATTCACACCTCATTGGTGGCATGCTTATGGCAATAATCGGCCTACTGCTTATATTCAAGCCTGGCTGGCTAATGTTTGGATGAGTGTGATAATGCGACGTTGTCCAGAAACTGATATGGTTATGGGCTAATTATTTGCTTTCGGGGCTTGCCTGAAGCTGTTCTTTTGTGAAGTGTGTAGTTGCATATATCTCACATGGACCGACCACTTCACACTCACCATTTCCGCCAAGTGGATATCTACGCCTTGGACTATTAGGATTATATCTATCGAATATCAGGCAGTTTGCTTCGCTACAACGACTGCAATACTGCTGATCTGGATATGATAGCTTTTCTCCACTCATCTGCATATAAGCATAACATCTATTCTGTCACATAAATACTTGCTATTGGTACAATGCTGCCACATGCTTTATCTCATCGCTAAAAAGACAAGCTATAGTTTTACTTTTTTGGTTATTCTATTTCTCTTTTTTTTGTTCTCGACAGATGCAAATGCATATGACTACTCCATTAGCTGCACAAATAAGACTTGTACCAATTTTCCATCAAATGCATTTTTCACATCCACCACCAACTGGTTTCCTGGCATGTGGGAGAAGAAGGTGGTCAGAATATCAAATAGCAGTGCGAAAGAAGGGATCCTTGTGAAGAATTCACTTGTGTCATTTGTACCCGACACATCGAGCTGTAACATAGATCATCGGTATCTGCTGTCTATCTCAATCCAAGGGCAATCCCCACCAAACAACATATCCTGGGCTGGAAGCCTGCAAGACCTATATGGTCTTTCGTCATCTCCGCCGTATATCGCGTACATATTGCCCAAATCATACGTCGAAGCCACATATCTTGTATCACTTAGTGAAAACATTGGGAACGAGTGTCAGGGAAAGAAGACTGACTTCGCACTGAACCTCATCTTCACAAGTGATACCTACACTCCACCCAAGAACACCCTCACTCCCACCCTTGGCCCAAATTCCTTGCCACCATGCTCGCAAGTAGCTCCTCTATCTGCTCCAGTTCTCTCATTATCAAACGTGCTACCCGACAGAGCCACGCTAAACTTCACAAAACCCACAGACTCATTTACTTATTTCTTGCTTGCATATGGTACAAAAAGTGGGGAGTATATCTACGGCAATCCAAATGTCGGCGATCCCGAGACAAGCGAGTACACGGTCATTGGTTTGAGCAGCAATAGCAAATATTACTTTGCGATGCGAGCTGTAAACGGCTGCGCGCCAGGTCCATTCTCAAATGAGGTAAGTCTTCTTGTGCCGACCAAGATACCCACGATCACGCCAACTGGCAGTGTACTCGGCGCAACTGTGGGGCCACGTACACCGACACCCACTCGGACCAGAACTCCAACACCCACCCCTACCCTAGCTGTGCCTGGCAGCCCTCTTTACAACTATCTATACATTCCTGTCATTATTGCGATCTTCATAATAGTTGCTCTAGCTGTGTAGTGCACGACTGGGATATATAATACCTGTATGTATGGTAGAAAATATATCATCTGGTAAGCAGCCTCCAGGTTGTGTGGGCGCAGTAGGAGGGTTAGCACTTGACTTTGTCGCCTCACCATTTCGAGCATGTGCAGTCGTACCCTATGTGGCGAGAGAGCTCTGGAGGGGTGAAAAGGCAAGTCTCACACAATTTCGCGAAACCCTCCGGGGATCTGTTCTGCCACAGGTGCTACATAATGCAAAAATAGAAGCAAATAACATACTACATACTCCAAAGAAAAAAATGATGAAACAAGTACACGGAGCAAGAGATGTGC
>CAZATL010000072.1:0-3353 GCA_964488055.1 uncultured Gammaproteobacteria bacterium
CATTTGTCGCTAGCCATTGCACGAACATTTTGCCGACATTGTGGCGATTTTTCTCGTATTTCTCACCTGGATTGCCAAGACCTATGATAAGCATATCCCTATAATACCAGAATACAGCACCAACATTTAGCACTTAGCACTTAGCACTTAGCACTTAGCACTTAGCACTTATTTTACTCCCCCGTCCATCCACAGAATCTCCTGGTATTCTCTAACCATCCGCTTTGTCGAATATGAAGTTTCGATTAGCATGTGACACGCGTACATCATCTTTTTCCAAGCGCTTGACCCACTACTATCTGACAGATCATCTTTGTAAAGTGGGATGATTTTGCTTTCTAGTGTCTCGTAGAAGCTACCCGAGATATTCTCATCCTTTAGCTCCCAACCGATAGGTGCCATATCGACTTCTGCAAGCCATCCATCTTTGGTCGAAAGTTGTAGCACACCGTTTAGCGCTGCTTTCATGCCACTTGTCCCACATGCCTCAAGCCCCACACGAGGTGTATTCACCCATACGTCGCACCCTGGCAACATGATCTTAGCTACCTGTAAGCTGTAGTTCGGCAGATATACGACTTTATTTTGGAATTTCTCAAGAAGCGATGAGAGGAGTATGTCCAGTGCGTTATTGGCCCAACCATCTTTGGGATGTGGTATACCAGATACTACTATCCCAATTTTCACTTTACTCTCCATGAGTATTTTGTAAAGTCTCACAAGATCACCAAACATTGCAAGTGGTCTCTTGTACTGGATGAATCTCCTCCCCCAGCCAATGATGAGAGTATCTTCATCCCACTTTACGCCAGTTGCGTGCTCGATATAGAGTAAGAGGCCACGCTTATTATCTCTATGCAGCATCTGGAGATCATTGTCATTTAGGGCTTCTTCAAGCCCCAGATGTTCGTGTGATCTCAACCATGAGGGAATGTGTATTCCATTTGTAATCGACTTTACATCAACTTCAGGATATATCTCACGAAGCTTCTCTGTGTGTAGTTTGCTGACGCCGTTCATTCGCAGTGACACGCGGGTGGCCATCGCAGACAGAGAGAAAACACCCTCCATTGAACACTTGCCGAGTGCTAGAAAAGAGTTCATTGTGCGACTTTGATTTTGCACCAGATAATGATCAAATAACTCTCTCACAAGATCAGTCTGATACATGTGATTACCCTCGACTACAACAGTGTGATTTGTGAATACAATATTGGCATGTGCTGGGAGTTCAAGCGCAAGGAATGTCGAGTGTCCCTCGTTCATATGATATACATCAGGCTTTATGCCTAGTGCCTTTATAGCCCTCACTCCTCCAATGCCTAGCATCATCTCCTGCGCAAGTCGAAGTCTTATATCTTGGTCATATAGATAATATGAGATCCTCTGGTCATCGGGATGATTTTTGTGGACCATGGTGTCAAGGAAAAGTACTCTTGCGCTTTTGTGGGTATATTCCCAAATACGTGCATAAACAGTGCGATGACCTATGGGAAAAGATATGTAAAGTGGAGTACCATCTGGCTCCCTGATCATCTTGAGATTGGCTGATTCTGGCGTGGTCCAGTCATATTCACGAGCCAGATATCCTTTGTAGTAGTAAAGCCCCACAGCCACAAATGGTATCCCCTGATCTCCCATCTCTCGTACTGTATCCCCAGCGAGTATCCCAAGCCCTCCTGCATAGCTTTTGAGTCTGTGGTCCAGTGCATACTCTGCACAAAAATATGCGATCATACATATCAGTTTAGATTACTTTGAGATAGAAAACAACACAACTAGATGTCAACTAAAGTCATCAGCATAAAGGAGTATATCTGTTCACTGTTTCGGCCCGAGGCCGATCAGCCTAGGGCTGACACTGTTCACTGTTCACATATTCACAGTTGTTCTGCGGGATGACCCGTCACGAAGATGTTGAAGATATTCATGTTCCTGATCTACTCTCTTTTGCATCTTACCACTTCGCATCCACATGAATGAAGTTGCTACGATATCATGATACATGTCCAGTGCCTTTTGTTTGTATTTTGCTGTCGAGTGAGACTCGATTATCGATTGAAGGAGTGCATGGGCACCTGACTCAATCATCTCGATGTGCCACCATGGCCTGGCACACGCCCACCAATACTGACATGAGAAGAGTGCGGCGTCGAGCTTTTTTATCGACTTTTCGTCATGTTTGGCAAGATAAGCCATCCGCGTGAGAGTCCATTGCATCTTGTGTATCTCATTTTCATTATCTGACCACCTTATGAAGGGTTGTCTTATACTCCTTTTCTTATCAAGGATCGTCCAAGAGCTTCGACGAGGACTTATTGTCGAAACCTCAAGATCAAGATGAGTTAGGTCCGAGATGGTCTTGAGCTCGATAGATTTGTTTTTGTATATATCTTCAAGTAGTCTCTCTCCTTGTTTCCTATGATGCCCAAATGTCTCACCGTCAAGTGCTAGCACCCTGTAGATCATGCTTTTTGAATTTTTTTGGAAAAATTCCAACAGTTCTTTGGAAGTTTTTATTGTTCCATTTACGACAGCATAGCTCGCATCACGGTTGCGGAAGAAATACACCAGACCCTTTTCATCCCTATAGAGTGGGGCGAATGCTCTGACACCCTTTTTGGCATATTTATCAAGCAGTATCCATTCATAGCCCCTTGACTGGATAATCCTTGAGAGACTAGGGACGTATGCCATCTCAGGCGGGAAGAATCCCCGCAGTCTCAAATCCTTGCCAAAATATTTGCGAAGTAGGCTCTCCTGAAGATCTATCTGACGGACTATATATTTTTCTGGAAGCTTGGGTAGAAATGCATGATACGCACTACTCCCGACTATTTCTATGTTTCCTTTCACGACAAGGTTTCTGTATAAATCTATTACTCTGCTGTATCCATATTTCTCAAGAAGGATTAGTAATGAGCCCGTGATATTAACTGTGAGCTTGGCTTTCGGATTTTTGAAAAGTCCCTCCGCAACTGGGATATACGATTCCTCCGCGATTTGCGCGACGAACTCACGCTTTTGTGTGGGAGGCTGGTAGAAATGTACAAATATCGATAGATTTGTATTCATATCGTGTGGTTCAGCATTGTAGCAGATTGTGGCCTACAGATCAATACAAAGACCCAAATTTTTCAACTCCTTTTCGTAGATTTTTGCCAGATTCTTGAGGTCCTTTTTGTGCGAGTCATGCGTCACATCTTTTGAGATGTTACCTATATGATTGCGGTGGAAATGCGAAATGGTCGGAAGATATATGGGCATCTGTCCAAGCAGCAAAAATCTGATATATAGGTCCAAGTCTTCAGCCATTCCGAGCGTCTCTCTATATATACCAGCTTGTTCCCACA
>CAZATL010000073.1:0-3274 GCA_964488055.1 uncultured Gammaproteobacteria bacterium
AGAATCTGAGTATTGCGACTACAGACCGAATGAGAATGGTGAGGAGATATAATAATGCACTCATAAAAAAAATATCAATGGTCAATGACAATTTCCAAGTAACTGTCAATCAACAATAACCAATGACAAGATTCAATTAGCAAGTAATTGTCAATATACAATATTCAATAAATTGCAATTTCGATGCCTCTATTTTGGATTGAACATTGATGATTGATTATTACTTGAATATTGAGAATTGATAATTGGTAATTGATTGTATGTTTATTGGACTTTTTGATTCTGGTATCGGCGGTCTGACAGTGCTCAAGGCGCTCATTCGTGACCTACCCAATTATACATATGTTTACTATGGGGATAATGCCAATGCGCCATATGGCGAGAAGTCACCAGAAGAAATCTATGACCTGACTATAAAGGGTATTGAGTTTCTTTTCGCAAAAAATTGTTCGCTTGTGGTCTTGGCTTGCAACACCGCGTCAACTGTGCTTCCTCACATCCAGCAGAATTGGCTATCTGTGCACTATCCAGACCGAAAAGTACTTGGGATAATTAGGCCGACCGCTGAACATATGGTAGAGAGTGGCGAAAAGGAGATATATCTCATGGCTACCCCTGCCACAGTAAATGCACATTCATATGAAAAAGAACTCGTCAAATTACAAACCACCTCCCGCGTCAAACGCGGACTCCTCCTATCCCCTTCGGAGCAGGAGGAGAGTCAAAAGCAAAAACAACTCCCCTCCTTACACGATGATGGTCAAGGAGGCCTGCCCGCCGTAGCTTCAGCGAAGGTGGGGTGTGGTCGAGACGATGAGGCGAGACGGGGTGCTTCTGCACAACACATCGTAATTCACCCTATCCCAGCACCGGGTCTGGCAAAGGCTATAGAGGATTCGGGGGGGAAAACTAATAAAATAATTAAAAAAATTATTAATAAATTACTTGGAGATCTCTCGACTAAGTTCGAGATGACGCATTGTGAGCGGTCACTTTATCTCGCATGCACGCATTATGAGTGGGTAGAAGATGAAATTAGAAAACAAACAGATCTCAAAGTAATATCACAAAGCTCTATTGCATCAAGTAGTCTCAAAGGATATTTGTCCAGGCATGATGAGCTGGCCTTGGAGCCGACTCCCTCCAGACATCAGCCTCAAGTATTTTTTTCTTCGGAGACTAATTTACCAGAGTGGCTATCGTAGAAATAATAATCCCCAATTATATTTGTGAGCCGAATATCGTAGTTGCCCCTTGTCATATTATCTACAAGTGATATCTTGTAATTCCTCCAATCTGTATTACGAACAAAATCCAAATATTTATCCTCAAGAATTTTGTGATTTCTAAGCATCCGCGCGTGGAATTTGTCACTAGTCGCGAATCCAGAGCCGTGCTCAGTGTGGATAAGTGGGATATTGTCTGCAGCAAACACCTTGTAACCCTTCTTAAGAGCTCTCATACAGATATCGATGTCCTCATCCATGATGTCATATACCAGATCAAAGTCCCCAATTTCATCAAGCACAGCTCTTTTTATCATCAGGCAATAGCCAGTCACAGACATCGTCTCTATGGGGCTTTTCAGATCTTTTTGATGAATATGAAAATATGTTTTGCAATCAAATGTGGCAACGGCGCACATCCCGACGATATCAGCATGAAGCGACTCCATCTTTTGCTCTAAAATAGCCAAAAAATCTGTGTCTGAATATGTGTCATTATCAAGAAAAAGGATATTTTCACCTTTGGACTGCCTGAGTCCTTCGTTCCTTCCAGCACACAAACCCACTTTTTTGTCAAAAACTATGCCTTTTATGTTTGGCGCAATATTATTTAGCTTCTCGACATATTCTCCACTCCCATCACTTGATTGGTCATCAAGAACAATAAGTTCTCTGTCCGGACCCAGTATCTTCATGAGTGAAGATATACATTTGTGAGTAGCTGCGATGTTGTTGTGACTCATGACCACAATGCTCGTTTTCATGACAATTATTGTACCATTATGTGTCTCCATTAGAATTTTCCCTACAACCTATTTTCTTGCGGTATAATGTAGATCTATGTCAAACATTACAAAAGTCTACGCTCGTGAAATCCTGGCTAGTGGTGGAGCCCCAAGTCTAGAAGTTACCGTCACACTCACGTCCGGCGCATTTGGTGAAGGGTCAGTCAGCTACGGCGCATCGGCTGGCTCAAAAGAAGCAACTGTGCTACTTGATGGAGACAAAAGGCGCTACAACGGAAAGGGCATGCTAAAGGCCATTGGTAACATAAATAACCAGATTGCCAAAGCGCTTATTGGAATGGATGCATCTGATCAAAGAGCAATAGATGATAAGATGATCGCACTCGACGGCACAAAGAGCAAAGATGTGCTTGGCGGCAATGCCATGCTTGGGGTGAGTCTCGCGGTCGCAAGGGCGCAAGCTGCAGAGGAAAATATGCCACTGTATAAGTATCTACGGAAGGCTTATGGAATAGGAGATATTGGTTGGCAACTCCCGAAGCCAATGGTGGTGATGATCGAGGGCGGTAAACACGCCGATGATACGACAGACCTGCAGGAATTTATGATCGCAGCAAAAAGTGATAGGTCTGCAGCAGAAAATGTGAGAATGGAAATGGAGGTATACGAAGCACTCAAGAAAATCCTAAAGAGAGAAGGTCTTTCTACAAATGTCGGCAATGAAGGAGCATTTGCGCCAAATGGCATAAAGTCGAACGAGAAGCCAATGGAGTACTTCCTCGAGGCAATCAAAAATGCAGGGTATGTGCCTGGAGTCGACGTTGGCATCTCGATAGACGCAGCAGCAAGTGAGTTTTACGACCCAGAAACCAAAAAATACACGCTCAAGCTCGAGGGCAAGGAGCTCACAAGTGACGAGCTTATCGCCTACTACAAGCCATGGCTTGAGAAGTATCCATTTGCGTCTATGGAGGACATGCTTTCTGAATACGACTGGGAGAATTGGCCAAAGATGAACGCTATGATAGCTGGTAAGTTCCCACATATTGCAGATGACCTAACAGTCACAAACACTGCTCTCTGGCAAAAGGCAATTGATGTAAAAGCTGCAACAGCCATTCTCATAAAGCTAAACCAAGCAGGCACACTCACAGAGACCGTCGATTGCTGTCTCCTAGCCCGCAAGCACGGATTTGCCACAGTCCCAAGTCACCGTGGAGGTGGAGAGACCAATGACACATTCATGGTAGATCTAGGCGTAGCGGTCGGATCTGCATACATCAAGGTCGGCCCCACTCGTGG
>CAZATL010000074.1:0-3187 GCA_964488055.1 uncultured Gammaproteobacteria bacterium
CCCTTAGATGCCTTCATAGCCCCAAATAAAATGGCAAATACAAGCGCTAATGGAGCCATTCCTAACTTGAGAATTTTGCCAAGACCTTGGTGTTGCTCCATGAACTGCCCAATCTTGCCTCTTGATTTTTCCGGTCTCTGATGGGCTTGTCGAACTGGTTCTTCAGCGATATGTGGAGACTGTCCCATTGACTCAATCATCGCCCGAATCTCATCTTCCGATGGTTCATTTCCAACAATGCTGGCGTCAAGTGGCGTATGACTTATCGGATCATCTAATACCTCAGGTGCAAAATCATCACGCGGAATAGAAGGCTCAGGCGGTCCTGCAGGGAGCATTTCGGGAGCGAGAGAACCATCTGGCATATTATTAACCCTTAGAGCCTTTAAATGCCGCTGCTCCAAATATGAGTAACAGGATTGCAAGACTTAAACGAGCCGGTCCGAAATGTCGCTTTTCCCCCGATGCGCGCCCTCCAATTATATTATCTACTCCTCTTAATACGCCACGACCTGCCATTGCATTCTTAGCTGCTCTCTGAGCATCAACATCGGTCATTGCTCGCGAGATAAGATCTCTCCCCTTCGCAGAGCTTGTGATTGCCGTTATCTCAACCCGACCTAATCTTCCACCAGAAGAGACGTAGTCTGCAAGGGCTTGGGACGCTACCACATCCGCTGCCTCGTTTAGGAATGCCTGACTTCTATTCGGATCAGCAAGTGTGGTGTGAAAAACAGCTATTTCCTCCGGTGTTAGGCCGGCAGCAGCAAGATCCGGATTTGGTATTCCCAACATTTGTGTTCGTATACCTTCATTACCTTGCTGAGTCCAAGCATTCACCCACTGACCAGCCCGTGCTCGATTTGTGACAAGACTCGTCACTCCCCTTCTCACAACGGGATCCTTCCATATTTTATGTAGCTTTTCCGTCGCGGATGACAATTGCTCCTGTTCAATAGTCTGTTCTCCTGTTCTTGCAGTTCGGTATAGTTCTGGCAACTGCTGCATTTCCTCTGCAAGCATTTCCTGCGTAACATCTTCGGCTATATGCGTAACCGATCTGTAGTCATCGATCATTTCTTTTTGCAGAGAATCTCTCGCATCTGCAAGCTCTATTTTCAAGTTCTTGATCTGAGCGTCTATATCGGCTCGTTCTGAAGGAGACATCGAACCTCCAGCCTTATCCTGTAGGGATTTTAACTTGGACTGCGCTGCTGAGAACTCGTTTATGGCTGTTTTCTTCGCAGCGTCTAAATTTACCCCATCAAGATACGATCTTGCATTATTGAATCTATCGACGGTAGCATTGGCTGTTCTGAAATTGACATAGTCAGGGTTCGCTTTCAAGGTGCCAAGGGTACTAAATATTCTCTGGTAGTCTTGGGTGCCAGGAGCTGGAGTCCCTGAATCTAATTGGGTTTGCAAAACTCCTATTTGCGCATCTATTTGCCCATGTGACGCTTGTAGAGAAGTCACCAACGATTGAGCTTCGTTCACGTGAGGTGCGAGATTGTCAAAATCCGCCTTATAGCCTGAGTACTCAGTAATGTTCACTCCAGCAGTAATGAGAGTTGCTTCGGCAGTTGTTCTAGCCGTTTCCGCAACGGTCATTTCAGCTGGCGTAACTTCTCCAACTAATTTTGACTCCAACTTCGAAAGTGAAAGCTCCAAATCATGCACTTCTTTTTCCGATTGCAATGACTTTCTTGGATTGGCTCTTTCTCCATAAATTCGAATTAATTTCGACCTAAAGATAGGATCGTTCAGTATCTGATCATCTACGAGTGCGTCGACCTGCACCGGAGTCATGCCGACAATTGCATCTTGAAATCCAACGGAGGCTCTAGTCAAAAATCCCCTCACCTCATTTCGAATCGCGGGCGAAATAGTTCCATTTTCCAGAAAGTCACGATAGGTCTCGACCTTACTCCTTGCTTCTCTCAGTCTCCTTCTTTCCTGCGCATCCACAGGATCAGCCCTTTTGCCATCTCCATTCCGCTCTGTGCTATATCTATTTATAAGACTATCTTTTACATCTTTTCGATCATGAGGTACCGCAGCTGGAGATGCAAGCTCGAGAAGGGCTTGTTCAGCCTTTCCGTTTCTAAAGTTTTGCACAGCCGCATCAACATTAGCATCTGGTGTTACTGGTGCTTCACCAAACCTACCTCGACCTAAATCTCGCGCAACGTCTGGAGTAATAGGTATTTCTGCCATGTATTTATTTTTGCGATAGCTTTGATAACTGTTGCTGTATCTGTTCAAGCTTTTCACTATCTTGCCTGCTCATGGTTGAAGCGGCTTGATTCTCTTGTACCGATTTTTGAAAACTGCTATTTAGTTTCTGCAGGAAGGGATACTTATCTGAACATTTTTGCAGAAAAGCTAAGATCTCAGCAGTGTCTTTCCAGGTATCTTTTGCTTCCAATACTTCTATAGCGAGTAAACGACTTGATTCTCTGCTTAGCATATCACCTTCAATAGCATCGAGCAACTCTTTGGTTATTTGATGAACAACAAAATGTTTTTTGGATAGAAATTCAGAGTCGAGTTGAGTATGTGTCATTGTATATACTATTTACTATAACAACCTAACATACTTTTGCAACTAGAAATATTGTCTTTCAATTTTTCATTTTTAGCTTTACACTGGTCATATGAACTGCGCAAACTGTGGTGAGCAGATGAAACAGCTCACTAGAGATAATCACCAGCTTTTTCATTGCCCAAACTGCGGAGCAAGTTTTTTTGAGGACAATGTAGTTAATCGCATAACTCTCGAAACATCTAAGTTTTTGTCTGAATCTCGACTTACCAATACTCCCAATCACATAGCTGCCCTTAAAAAATGTCCGAAAGACCAGTCTGTAATGCAACCCATTCTTAACTCTGAGGCTCTACCACGATCCGTTACACTTTTTCACTGCAAGCTCTGTAATGGCCTCTTTGCCGGTCCCGACGAGCTTGTAAAGTTCAAGGAAGCGCAACAGGTTAAGGTAAATTACTACAAAGTGTGGGAGATGCCACTACCAAGACTTCATTCTGTACTTATTATATTTATGATTGCCATCCTTACCGGTTCGGTCTTTGTGAGCATTAGTGCTATAAGCCGTAGCGCCGTGTACAGAATAGAAGCATCTGAATTGATACAAAAAGTTAATCTCTTTAAATCTGGACGCTATATACT
>CAZATL010000075.1:0-3183 GCA_964488055.1 uncultured Gammaproteobacteria bacterium
TTATTTGGTATTTCTCTTTAACAAATCGGGTCTGTAGCTCAACTGGTAGAGCAGTCCCGACTTTAGTCGGGATTGGTTGAGGTTGTAGTTATTTGGTATTTCTCTTTAACAAATCGGGTCTGTAGCTCAACTGGTAGAGCAGTTCCCTCTTAAGGAATTGGTTGAGGGTTCGAGTCCCTCCAGACTCACCCGAGTTAAAGAGAAATACTAGATAATTGTTTATAATCTAAATGTATTTCTTATACATTTTGTACAGTCCTAATTCGAATAAGTACTACGTAGGTTCAACTGGCAATATAGGAGTGAGATTTCTTGATCACAATAATCCAAAATCTACAGATTACACTAAAAGATATCAACCGTGGAAATTAGTATATAAAGAGGAATTCATTAATAAATCACTAGCTATTAAACGGGAAAAATTCATAAAAAGAATGAAAAGTAAAAAGTTTATAGAAAAGCTAATTGAGCAGTCCCGACTTTAGTCGGGATTGATTGAGAGTTCCTCTGAAAACAAGGCACATTGTATTTTCAGTTATTAATTCAACTTTTAACATGTTCATAACATATATCAAGAAGTCTGATGTTAAAGAAACTCTTAACAAGTACAATTTGGCCAGCGCATTCACTTTCTTTGGTATCGCAGGGGCACTCATCGTAATACAACTTCTTGTTTCGCCAAAAATTTATGAAATGTATGCCGATTTGGGAGTGGAACTGTCCTTGGCCACAATGGTCTCCGCACCTCTTTCTTGGCTTATGGCTTCTCTTTCTTTTGGTTACGGCGCTTATCTGCTAACGCGAAAAGTTGACTATTCGATACTCGAGTCCAAACTTTCAAAATATCAAGACAACGATATGATAAACAGTCGAGAGATAATAAACTACAATAAAATTGTGGTCACTTATCTTATTTGCACAGTGATAATCATGTTTGTGATAGCATCATACATACTACCTATATACAATCTGACTGCGATTATGAAGTAATTAATTGCATAAATTTAGCAATCATTATTCAGCAATATGCAAAAGCTTGTTGAAGCAGTCGGAAGTTTGTGCACTCTCGAAAAGGTTTTGAACTATTTGCCGGAATGTCAGACCACTGTAGTTAGAAATGGTAATGTTTTTTGTGCTGGATGGGAGCGTGGGCAAGATCGCTACTGTGGGATTGTGGATACAGCACGGGGTGGGTTATCACAGGAAACCAAGCACTTCTCTACTCCAGTCGAAGCGACATATCATCACAAGTGTGAAGTCAATGTTGGAGAATATCTTCTGCGACAATCTGTTTTTGTAGAATCTCAAAGACGTGGCCAACAGTTTACGTCATTTCATTTCCAGAGAGCTCAATCACCTCGAGAAGATGGAGTGCGCACAACTCTCGTCATACGTCCAAACAGGTCGTTAGGACAGAACACTGATTTCTTGAGGTCCTATCCAAATGCAGCGGGTGTAGTCATTGATTTTGCGCAGCCTGATATAGCATCTATATCGACATATGGCCAAAATAGGAGTAATCGGATAGCTACGAGACTGCAGATTGAAGAACTATTTGGCATAGACGCAATATGTCTAAAAGGTACTCCTCTTACTGACAAAGGCAAAAAGTCGACCTAGAGATTGCACTTGGAACAGGTCTCGTTGACCCAAATAAACTGCTTGACCAAGTTTTATCTAGACAAACTCCAGTCATGACTAGCTACTTTTATGCTTCAACAGACGGAGCACTGCCTTCATAACGTGCTTTCTTTATCATTTTTGATATGAGCGTGTTGCTTCAGTGATACCATTAGCACACCACCTGTCACTCCGAAGCCAACAATTATCCCAAGCCATGGTAGCCATGGATACCTTTCGCTATACCTGCTTTCCTCACTGTCACACGCGTCACCCATTCCATCCCCATCCTTGTCTTCCTGGTACTGGTTTGGGATGACTTTGCAATTGTCGACGGCGTTGTATACACCGTCTTGATCAAAGTCATCACAGGCATCTCCGACGCCATTTGTGTTATCGTCTTTTTGATCAGTGTTTGCTACTTTGGGACAATTGTCACTGATTGTCGGTATACCATCATTATCCTGGTCAGGAGATGCGTATGTGGAATTTGGTATAGTGGGCAGCGACTCCACATCAATTTTTGTGATAGCATTGCCGACTGGATTTGCGAGAGAATACGCAATCTCTGGACTCTCGTTGTATGACACGTATTTATCTTTTGAAAAATACAGTCTATAGCTATGTCCCGTCAGGGCTGTGAATCTGACAGAGTAGCTTATTGCTGTCCCACCGCTAAACGGAGTGTCTGTGATGACCTTCACATCTGATATTCGAAGTGGTTGTGAATGGTATAGTTTTATTCCGTAACCATTAGCAACACTCGCTGGGAAGCGAATCACGTCAGATGAGTAGGGCGACTTTGCTATCAAGCTGTAGACTTCTTCATCAAGACTTACCATGAGAGTTGACATCTCTATCGAGTCCGGCCTTTTCGAAAACTGATCAAAAACAAGCTCAATACCAGACACTTTTGGCACGGCTGGTACTACATCCGGTTTAATATATATTCGAATAACTGTTGGTGTGCTTGTCGTTGTGGCTGGGAAATCTTCATATGTTGTTGTTTTGCCATCAGAAAGCAAAGCGCCGTCTGGCTTGTATTCATTCGAGCTTTCTACTGTGTATCCATATGTAGTTTCTTCTTTTGAGACAGTGTAAATAGGTACTATCGTCATGTCTGTTGTGTCTATCAGAATCTGGTCATTCATATCGTTTTGCGAGCCAATCACAGGTATCTCTATCACCTGGGGCAGGCTAGACGAGGGGATATTTGTGAGATCTTTGTAGCTCATATACCCCTTTAGCATTGACTCGACTCCCCCATCATTTGTGTTCTCTGTGCTGTATTCGTAAGCAGGATTGAACACTCTTGGCGAAGGCATCAAAATAGCATTTGCTAAAGGGCTAACCAGCGAAAACAGCAAAAGCATCACTGCCAAAGCAATTACATTACTTCTTTTTCTCATACATTTTTAGGAAATAAATTGACGATATGAAAAGTAGCCCGATGAGGAAAAATACGACAATTCTGGCAGCAATGTCCATAGTCCACACCTCAATAAGCAGGAGTGATGCTACAACGTATACGATAAACCCCAAGCCAAAGAAATACTTCACCTT
>CAZATL010000076.1:0-3136 GCA_964488055.1 uncultured Gammaproteobacteria bacterium
TAAGTGATTTACCAACGTATGCTGGTAATTCTGAATAAGGTTTACCGACAATATACACTCTTTCTGGGTATTTGAAGTAAACTTGTGCTAAGTGAAAATCAAGTTCTGACTCAAGATATAGCACATCATTTGATTTTGTCTTGATATTTATTTGAGTGAATATCTTCTTTATATCTTCTTTCTTCCTACTTTTTATTTGTATTTGCTGATAATTTACAAGCTGGAGTTGTATGACTACAAAAAAGATAACCATTATCCAAAAATATGACTTATTCTTCATCGTGTGAATTGATAACACGTAAAAGGCTGGAGTTGAGACAATGAGATATCTAGGTAGAAATAGCGATGGACCAAAAAGACCGATTAGATAAATCATAACACCAGGCAAGATAAACCACATCACAAAGGGCAAATACTCAATGGCAAATTCTCTCAACCTCGCCACCCGACTCTTGTATAAAGTCAGTACTAGAAGTAGAGCATATACGCTTATAGTAATAAATGTTAGCGAGTATGCATAGCCGAAGTCTTTTTCATATCCAGTCAGTAGTATCGCTGGCAAATTCAACAGACTGGATAGGGTTGGTTTTTTTATCCAAAATGATTGAAGTGATGCACCTGTATGGTTAACAACAAAAAATAACATCCAAGGAAGGAACAAAGCAATCGCCACAACAAACTCTTTGTAATATGTCTTAATCTGATCCATGTATCCAGATCGATCATTGTTCTTTAAGTGTGCAGCCAGCAGGACATACATTATCTGTGAAATCATCACAAAAATGTTTGAATAGTGTGTATATAGGCCAAGAACAGTAAAAAATATGAATAGTCTCTTCTTCCTTTTTAGTAAAGTCAGCCAAGAAGCAGTCGCCAAAAAAGCAGCAATTGAATACATTCTAGTCTCAAACGCATAATACGTAAGGATGGGTGAAAGAAGTATGGAGATAGTAACAAATCCGATTTTGTAGTACTTTTGACTCTGTATCTTCAGGCCGTACACGTATATGATAGCAACCATAGCGACTAGACAGAGGGTAGAGAATAGTCTCGTCGCAATCTCGCCACTTCCAAAAAGAATCATCCAGTATTTCAGTATGACTGGGTAAAGAGGTGGGCTAAAATCCTTAGCAGTTATTACGAGTAGCTCGTACAGAGGTTTTTGAGCTAGTATTACAGAGAAAGCCTCATCGCGCCAATACGACTGAGAAATCCACACGAGCGGAGTATGAGATATGAATGAGATCATGATTTTTCTGTTACTTTATAGACAATCTTTTTGCCGAGCAACATGCGGGTGTGAGCGTCAAGGGCTGGTACAGAAGATAGGAAGAATGACACAATCGGTAGTATTGACCACTGCATGATAAGGAGTAGTATGTTGTGTGGACGTGTCTCTATAGAGAATCTTCTTCTTACCCATATATCAAGTATTGTATAGACAATGAGCATCGTACTGCTAACTGTCAGAATGAGACCAGATACTTGTGGAAGTATGAAGCCAAGGACGCTTCGTTTGAAAATGGGGTTTATGATCGGTGTGATTGTCGCAAAAATAGTTAGAATAAAAAATGATGTCGGCCAAAGTATATGTGATCTGAAGAGGAAATAGAATTTGTTAAACTTCACAAGGAATGGGATGTGTGGTGTCTCCCACATGCGACTCCATGCATATGCAACATCCGATACTCCCCACGCCCATCTTTTCTCCTGCTCGTATCTATTTAGGAAAGTGTTTTTCATACTTCCTGAAAAGACAGCGTCACCATTCACTATGGTATACAGTGGAATTGTTTTCACCCTTTGTCCATACTTGAAGAAAGCTTGCAGGTGGACGTGCCAATCCTCGGGGATTATGTCCACATCCCAGTAGCCGATGTCTTGGAGAAGCTTGAGATTTACAGAATATGTGGATATCTGTATCAAGTTGTTTCTATCAAGTAGATAAGCCAATCTTATGATAGATGAAAGTGACGCTTGCATGCGAACGAAAAACGGCAGCTTCCAGAAGTTGTTATAAAGGAGTACTGGAGCCCAATAGAAATGAAACCTTCTATCTAGGTCCATTAGGTACGTATAGGTGAGGTATGAGAAGTAGTTTGTCGGGAATTTGCTGTCTGCGTCGCACACTGTTACTAGCACATTGTCTGGATCAATGCCATTTTTTGTAACTAGATCTTTCTCTATTTGTTGCACGGCCCACGCCTGATTACTAGCTTTTCCTGGCACCTCGTCGCTTGTCAGGTCGTGATATGTAGCATATATTGGAAGTACACCTTCATATTGTGTCACGATATGAATGGCTTTTGACTCTGCTTCTTTTTCCCTAGACTCAAACCCAAGCACTACTTTTAGTTTGGATTTGTCAAAGTAATCAGACGCTGCTATGCAGTCAATCGTTTCTGTGAGCTTGTTTACTGATTCTTTATAGCAAGGTATCACGACAAGATGTAAGACATCACGAAAATTAATTTTAGTTTCAACGTTATACAGCATCTTCGCATAATCAATAGAATCATTTCTTTGGATGTAGACATAGGAAGTCACTGCGCGAATAGCAGTCTCAAAAGATTGGTATAAGAAATAAAGATTGAATGCGATTATTCCATATGCCACAACCGCAGGATGAAATGGCGAGAGCCAAAGAGGTATTGTCACAATGGCCCAAGTTGTTATCGTCACGAGCATCTCTGCAAACCGTGAAGTATAAAACCACCGAAAGTTAGTCTTCGACATAGATTTAGAAGAGTATTATACGAAAAAGAGCTGTCATAGTCACTATGAACATTAAATTTTATCCGATGCACCTTGACAAAGTGAGCTGACTCATTTACTATACGATCGCGCTTTTTGAAGAAGCAATATTATTTTAATTAATTCAAAATTTCTTTGATACTTATGGCAGATGGAGTATTTCAGCGAACCAAACCACACGTCAATATTGGCACAATCGGTCACGTAGATCATGGAAAGACAACGACCACTTCAGCAATTCACTACGTCCTTTCAAAAAAGAATCTTGCAAAATTTTTGAAATACGATGAGATTGATAAGGCACCTGAAGAAAAAGCGCGCGGCGTTACAATCAACATTCATCATTCAGAATACGAGACAGAAAAGAGACATTATGCACACA
>CAZATL010000077.1:0-3111 GCA_964488055.1 uncultured Gammaproteobacteria bacterium
AAACATTCATCAGGCTTTGACCATGTCGAACAATAAATAGTGTAGTTTTCATATTGAAGTGTATTGTTGTGCCTGCAGGTGATAACCATTTTTTTCAATTTCTTCTGCAAGTGCATGATCACCCTCGTTGACAAGCTTGCCTTCTACAAGCACGAGCACTCTATCAGGTTTTATATATTTCAATATTCTGTTGTAGTGAGTGATTATGATGTATGTTTTGTCTTTCTTATTCCCGTCAAGGAAATTTGCTATTGTCTTCATCGCATCCACGTCAACTCCCGTATCAATTTCATCAAAAATCTGAATCTCCTTGCCTAGTACTGCTGCTTGTAATATCTCCATCTTTTTGCGTTCTCCGCCTGACAGTCCTTCGTTCAGACTTCTATTTAGAATCTCTTTTGGGATGTTGAGCTGGTCTGCTAGAGATTCTATTTCTTTTTTTATTTGAATTGCGGTTTTTTTGCCTTTTAGTGCGAGCTGCAGTAGCTGTGCCACTCTTATGCCAGTCAGCGCAATGGGTGACTGAAATGACATAAATATACCCGCCTTCGCCCTCTCCTCCGGAGATAGTTCTAATAGATTGTGCTTCTTGTTTTTTACATCTACAACCTGCAACCTACCACCTACAACCTCATATACCGAGTTTCCCATCACAGCGCTTGCGAGTGTACTCTTGCCCGAGCCATTTGGACCCATGATGGCATATACCTTCCCTTTTTCGAAGTTATAAGAGAAGTTGTCTATTATGACTTTCTCCCCCACATTGATAGTAATATTTTTGAGACTTAACATATTGATATATAGTTTCACTTCGTAATTATTTTTTCGGTTTACCTGGATATAAGTAGACTATTATATACTGTTGACCGAGTGCATCGAGGCTTCCTGTGCTCACAAGTATTTCTGTTCTTATTGGTAACCCTTTTTCTGATTCATATCCATCAAGTGCACTGCCAAATCCTGGATCGACATATCTGCTACCCCCATGTCTACCAATCCACCTCTGTTTGTCACCTACTTCAACAAGAATGTTTTGTGAAATCCTACCAACGATATCTCTTGGAAATGATACAGGCATTGTCTCACCTATTATGGTAAATGGTCTCATTAGCTCGTTTCTGTGTGTATAACTGGCAAATAGTTTGTTTGGACTATCTACCATCCCGCGTGAACACAGTAGATTGTCAAGTTCTATTCGCGTCATCTTGCCCTGTGTAAGCGCATGATTCATATCAACTGCAGAGTGAGTGTTGGTGGGAATATCCTGATCCACATATTGCTGAACTGGTAATTTTAGAGCTATTGGTACGCCACCTGGAGCTATGTGTAGATAGTTGACAACTTCTTCATCGCTACAGCCAACTATCTTCTTTGCATTTTGGATCAACGCATCTCCTGTTATCATTCGCTCTGTTGGCTCTGCAACAAGTCTGAATGCAGGTACTAATTCCTGCGTCGAAAATCTGTATGTCAAGAATGGGCTTGTATTCACGATATCCATATCGATTATGACATAACCTTCTGATGATACAGTCACTTTCTTCATATCAAAATTCATAAGTATGTTCATACTTAATTGCGCGGCCCTACTTCTTTCGATAGGTTGGTTTATAGCTGTTGCGGTAGCAATATCGATGGCACTTTTCCGTGAGGCAAGATTCTCTCGCAAGAGTGCCTCTGCGATCGCAAGATCGGGCTCAAAATTGAGCGATGTAGCATGTGTTCCGAAATATCCCGTTGGTATTCTTGCTTTTACTCTTTGTCTTCCACCATTTGGTAGTATCAAAACTTCATTTCCGTTTGTCTTTTCAAATTCGATATTAACATCTTCACCAAATAACACAGAGTCAAGATTTCTCTGTAGTTCGTGTAGGTTTTTTGCACCTTTGGCCATGTCGACCAACCCACCTTCTTCACGCACAATTCTTGCTGGTCGAGGATTCCATCGACTTCCATCCTTGGGTGACTCTTTCCAAAAAATCTCGTGCGCCAATATTCTCCAGAGCTCTTCTTCAAGATGTGACATCTTGCCATAAAACGATGACAAATCAATCTCTTTCCTTGATAAACCATATAAGAGTTTGAGCTCTTTGCCCACTCTAGTCAAAGCATCCTGTACATCGACTGGCGTGATCTCTGTGCTATTTCTTAGCTTGAAAGCAGTGCCCTGCAACCTATCAAGTAGTCCGGTGTAAGCTAAAGCGAGTGGTTTGATCCAAGACAATTCACTCAAAGGTTTGCTTTCATGTCTATTCTCAAATGCATCATATATCTCAATAAGTGCTTCGATATCATCGCTTTCACTTATCTTTTCCGTTAGCAAATCCTGTAATGCTTTTCTCTTATTATCTCGTCTTGCAGCTAGCTGTGTTTGAGTCATTTCATTCTGCACATTTATCGACACGTCACCATCTCGCCATTCGTCCAAATCATGCAAATTAATAAGAAGTAATATCTGCGCCTTAGTAGCTTCGTCTAGCGAGCCAATTGGAGCAACCTCAAAAAGATACTTTGCAAAATCTGACATATCTTTCTCATGCTCTTTCACAGTCTCTGTTGCAATCAAATCATAACCTGGACCTTCCCATCTATACACGCTCTTTACTGCGTCAATCAGATCAGTGTCAATCACAAGGCGCAGTAGTCTTTCGGATTTGGTCGTAGTGTCGTCATTTTGATATTCTTTGGCCATATTCAGAATAGTTTTCAGTTATTGTTACAAAGACAGTCTGGGCACTCTTTCTATGGTGTTCCTGTCAGCAGGAAGAGCACCCCTTTCGATCATCATATGAGCTGCAACACCAATCATAGCAGCATTGTCGCCACACAAATACTTGTATGGTGGAAAAAGTACTTCAAGTGAGTACTTCTTGGCGAGTGTTCTGAACTTATTGCGTAGATATTTGTTGGCACTCACTCCTCCTCCCATGCATATCACTTTAGGTCGCGTCTGAATGATGGCTTTTTCTGTCTTTTTGTATAGCACATCAAAGACCGCCTCCTGGAAAGAGCTTGCAAGGTATTTGAGATCAGTAGTGACATTTACATTTTGACCTTTCTTACCATTTAGTAAATAGAAAAAATGAGTCTTCAGACCAGAAAAGCTCATAT
>CAZATL010000078.1:0-3040 GCA_964488055.1 uncultured Gammaproteobacteria bacterium
GAGAAAAGATTTATAAATGGTACAGTCGGCAGGGTAGAAGATATGTCATACGAAAATGGCACTCCTGTCATCTCTGTGCGCCTACACAACAAGAAACTCGTAGATGTCGCACCCACTTCGTGGGAGATGTTTAAATTCAATTTTCATGCCAAGTCTGGCAAGATCACAACCGAAGTAGCCGGTACCTACACGCAGCTCCCGCTCATGCTGGCCTGGGGTATCACTATTCACAAAGCTCAGGGCAAGACTTTTGATCGTCTAGCCATTGACCTGCCTCAGTCATTTGCTCATGGCCAAACCTATGTAGCTCTCTCTCGTGCCACCAGTCTAGAAAGTATCGTGCTCAAGCGCCCGCTCACGACTAGACACATCATCATGGATCCAGTTGTCACAACCTGGCTCACCATGCTGAGAGATGTCTCCTCGACAAAATAACCCTATAGGGTAAAATACCTACAATATGTACGAAAAATATCATGATAAACTTTCAATGATCGGATTAAAATTGGCCGCTCCATTCGATAATGGGGAGAAACTGTTAACAGATTCTATGTTGAGGGAAATGGATTTTGATCCAGTACATGATCCAAGCTGTGCCGAGAAGCTAGCAAATAGCATTGCTGCCTTTAACGTAATAGTTGAAGAAATAGATTTAAAGCTACGCACCATTTCTAACGGCAAAACAGGAGTGAGAAATGGTACTTATGCTCCAAATTTTATTGCTACACAATATGGAAAGAAAATAAAGTAACATACATATATGTTCAAACAACTAATAGCAACCTCTACCGCCTACTTCGTCTACCAAACCAATCATTTACTTAGATTCCTCGCGGACTTGTTTGCTTCAGACACGCTAGATTCACTCTCAAATCGATATTCTTCTTGGTACAACATGTATCTCATTTCAAAAGTTATCAATTTTTCAGATACTGGCAAAAAGGATCGCTCTGTCACTATCACAAAGCAAGAAACTATCGACTCTATGATCATCGCGGGGCTAGACTATCACGGTCTGAATTCTGTCGAGCTAGAGTTATATCTCATCAAATCTTTGACCGCCATCGCCGGAATCAATCTGGATTCTATCCAAGTCTCAACAATTTCAAAAGGTCACGCCAAGCTCATATTTTCTATGCTTCGCTAAATTGACCCACTCTGACCTCTTTCTAAAGATTCTAGGATACATATACTATCTATAATGTCAAAACAAGAAAAAAATCAAAGAAGAGCAAATAAGTTAAAGAGTGACAAAGATAACGAAGAAAAGCAATACAGTCTTACAAGAGAACTATTTGATCAAGTAAGTATTTACATGTTTTATTGGTTGGATAGTTTGCTCGCAGACGGAAATCCAAATCATTATCCTGGAGGAGTAGATCTAAACTATATCAGCAATGTTTCAGAAGATGAGATGAGAGAAATGATAGAAGAAGATCCAGATAAAGAATTTATACCAGGATTTCACTATCCAACAAAAAGTCAAATACGCTATGCAAAAGCAAGAAAGATTCTTCAGAAAATTATGAAGACCGAGATAACCAAATCTTAAATATGAGTAAACCTTGTCCAGCGACAGCCAAAGAAATCAAAGACGTCACAAAACTTCTGGCTCGCGCTCGTAATAAATACGAAAACAAGCTTCTAGAAATAGAAAAACTCTGGGCCAAGCTAGGTCCTCACGACTACAAGAAACGTCGCCTCATCACAGGACTCACCAGTTCACTCATAGAAATAGATAAAAGCATTCGGGAATGGGAAGACAAGTTAAAATAATTGTTTGTAATAAGGTTGAACAGGGGTAGTGGTGTGACGAGGGGAAAGTATTCCTTTCACATCATTTTCATTTCTCCCTAGACCATCTAAATCAGGTCCTCTTCCACTTACCCAGATATCTTTCCATACCCAAAAAGCTCCAGTAACATTTGGTAGGTCTATTGATTCAGTTTCAGAAATTTTTAGTATTAATGCTAAAAAAAAGAATTCTGGAAAAGGGTATGCAGTTCCTCGCTCAGCATTTATTGATAAAATCTTGTTATTGACAACACTAATGACTCCTTTTCCAGTGCCTTGCCCCTCAATAACGGCATCGATCACAACAACAGGTTTAACTCTATTATTGGGTAGAAGGATTTGTTCATAATCTGGCTCTTTTACACAAATAGCATCTGGAAGGAATGTAGCATTTGGCCCCGTATGTGACATTTGAATAGCATTTACATTATGATTAGGTTTAGAAAGTCGTTCTCCCAAATCATCACCTCCAAGACTTACGGGCATTAACACTACTTTTTTTGGGTCAGGCCATAGTTTATCTAATCGATGTCGCAAAAAATTAGTACCCCTATCAGCAATTTTTGATGGAATTATAATTATGCGTTTATCAAAACTTGTTGCATCTAGGATTGGGTTTTCCTTTGTCATTATCTGTTAAGTAAACTAAACTTTCATCATCTTATCCATGCCCACTAGGTGCGTACAACTAGATCTGTTGTATACTTGCGGTATATGAGTAGTACAGTCACATGTCCTTCTTGCGGCCACCAGTTTTCTCCAGACGACCTCCTCACCCACGAAATCGAAGTAGAGCTGCGAGCCAAGCTAGAAAAAGAATTGGCCGCCAAAGCCAAAGAAGCAGCTAGTAAAGAAATCCTCGACAGAGAAGCAGAGATCAAAGAACTAAAAGAAAAGGCCAAAGAATCGGCTGAGTTTGAGCTCAAGCTTCGCAAAGAAAAACGAGAGATCGAAGAAGCCAGAGAAAAGTTTGAACTAGAAAAAACCAGACAACTAGATCTAGAGCGCACCAAAATCCGCGAAGAAGCCGAGAAATCTATCTTAGAAAAAGAAAAATACAAAATCATCGAGTACGAGAAAAAGCTTGCAGATATGCAAAAGTCTCTCGAAGATGCACAGCGTAAGGGTAGCCAGGCCTCTCAGCAGCTCCAAGGCGAGGTGCAGGAATTAGATCTAGAGCGTACGCTACGCGAACTCTATCCATTTGACGAAATAGGGGAAGTCAAAAAAGGCGAAAATGGAGCCG
>CAZATL010000079.1:0-2927 GCA_964488055.1 uncultured Gammaproteobacteria bacterium
GAGAAAAATCGCCACAATGTCGGCAAAATGTTCGTGCAATGGCTAGCGACAAATGATGGTGATGATGACATTCATTTCAAAAAGGATTCTTCGGGTAGTTTCTTCTATCACAAACGAGCAGATGGCAACATACTTTGTTACCTCGCAAACTACATGAATCTATCTGGAATGGGTGTAGGACGTGCAGTCAAGATGTTCGGGGTGGATGTGAAAAGTGATTTGTATATAGTGCATGACGACCTGGACATCATGCTTGGGAGCTATAAGGTGGACTTTGCCAAAGGTCCCAAACTCCACAATGGCATAACCTCGATATTCGAGCATTTGCATACAGAGGAGTATAAGAGAGTGCGGATAGGTGTGGACGGCAGAGACCCAGAAAAAAGAATGGCTGGTGAGGCTTATGTACTACAGGATTTCACGCAGCAGGAAAATGACACCCTCCACAAGAGTGTTTTTCTTGATATCTATAAGCGTCTTTTTAAGTCAGAATAATATCCATTTTGGACTGCTGCATAAATACGAAAAAGGCACCCTGATCTTGTTTGTGCGAGAGAGTACTTGTTTTTCTAAATTGGCGTATTATAATAGCCCAATAAGATATATATGATAACAACCAAAAGATTGTCTCTAACCGATCTACCAGATCTACTAACACTCAAGGAAGTCTCGACACTACTTCGTGTCTCGACTCTCACTTTGAAGCGCTGGGGGAAAAGTGGCAAGCTACCTGCCATCCGTATAAATAGTCGTGGCGACAGACGCTTCAAGAGAGAAGAAGTGCTCAAGATCCTGGGTGGAGAATGAAGACAAATGCAAAGTGCTAAATGCTGAATTCTCCGCAGGTCTCATTTTCGAACACAATTCTGCTTTCAGGTTCTTGATTTATTGCTCTCTGGTAAGTCTCCTAGCATTTCGCATTCAGAATTTCGAACTTCTGCATCTTTACTCTTCTTCCGTTTTCTGCTAGATTGTAATCTGTGAATATCAGGTGGCACGAACACCCAATTGCTCAAACATCTCTCGTACTTGCTGTGATGGCGGGTGTTCTGTCTGTGCAAAACGTGTATGTGACACAACTCTTCCCGCAAAGCGTGCGTGACCAGGCTATGATCTCTACGCAAGATCTCACAAATGTCGCCGCTGTAGGCGGGTGTCCGTCGCCTGTGATTGACGGGGTGGAGGATGGCCACCCAACATTTGACCCAGCTGTCGCAGAGAGTGATGCATTCAACAACTTCGGTCCAGCAATAGGGGGCCTCTCAAGAGCATCTGCTGACAAACAAAAATTCGACAACATAATCCCAGCAAGTAGCGTTGATGCAGGGCATGTGATACTTGGAAATGTCCTGGACGGCAATATCGAGCTAGTCGAAGCTATGACGCCAAGCGGTGCATATGCCAACCAGAACCCACAGCGACCCAGTGACGGTACTGTCATAAAGATAAAAACTACACCTGGCCAGGTGATAAAAGCCCCGGATTCGGGTCGGAAAATATCTGGCAGTGGAGATAGGTATGTGGGAATGGTCATGTACGCAACGGCAGACGGTGTGAGATATGCCAACTCCCGCAACGACAAACCAACTGGTAACGAGGGATATAATGTGTATATCTGGAATATCAATACAGACCCAAGTGTAATCTCAAACTACAGAAGAGGGCATGACGAGTTCAAGCGCAAGTGTTTCCCACAGTTTAAGGCTGGTGACACTCTTGGCACGGCCAAAGGCGACTACATATATATGGCGCTTCGCGACAATGGTGACTTTGTCAGCATAAGGGACGTGAGCTGGTGGAGTGGTAAGGTGACAGCTGGTCAAGCCTCAACAGGTGACGGCGGGACAACCTTGCCGACAGCCACACCAGGCGGAACAGTTCCGACCTCTACTCCGACGGGTAGCAGTGCCCCAATAAATGGATCTTGGGTAATACCAAAGATAGTTCAGAGAGAGACATCTGTTCCAGTAAGTGCTGGTGTGACGACATACACTACAGAGTTTGAAATACAATCAGACTGTGCGCAGCCTATAACACCTACCCAAAATCTTTGGCCAATACAAGGCAATACTATAAGCAATTACTGCACCTTTTTCGTTTTGGCGACATCGACAAAACCTAAACTTCTGGGCAAGACTGCGATGAGCTTCGTAGGAGAGATGAAAAGTGGCAAGACTGTCTTCACTGTAAAGGTAGAAGGCAAATATGGAGAGCAAAGGCCACTTGGTCTCGAGTTCACAATACCAGCCGCTGGCAGCAACCCATCGAGAGTAGTCAATATCACAGTGAGTCCGCAATATTATGAAGGAGTGACGCCAACTACGGCACCCACAGCAGTACCAACTGGTAGTCCCACTGCCGCGCCGACAGCAGTTCCAACAGCATTGCCTACAATTTCTTCTACAGGAATGTATACGCGAATTGAGTTAACAAGAGAAGGGCTTCAAGATGCCGGGGGAGTAATTCCAGCGATTCCAGGAGAAATTGATGAGCAGATTGTGTGGTATTTCGACAATTGTGGTTTGTCAGATAGACGTTATTTCATTCACGAAAATGTAGGTAATGGTCCCAAAATAGCAGATGCAACATGCCAGAAGATTAATAGCAATAAAATTGTGTTGACAGGATTTAGTATTAACAAAAAGAATATTATTTTAACTGTGTGGTCAACATCACAGGATAAATTTTTAGGAGGAATTGTTTGGAACATTAGATAAAATTTGCTTTTAGATTATGAAACAAAAATTAAAAATACTGATGTCTTTGATGCTTGCATTCATTGCTACATCACTTGTGTCAAATACAGTATTTATTGCTGGCACGCCATATGTGAATCAGCCATTTATTGCAGAGCTTCGAAGCTCACCACTAGTTTTTGCGAAAAGGACTACCGACTATGTAGCATCAATACGAAATGGCAGGCAGGG
>CAZATL010000080.1:0-2895 GCA_964488055.1 uncultured Gammaproteobacteria bacterium
ACAAATTGGAGAAATATGGCTTCTCAAATTCATCTCGAAGCACCTCTTTCCAAGACCCATCTATCTTCACGTCTTTCATAGTATGTTGGTAGTGTAATAAAGATGTCGCACACTATCTACTACAAAAGCAGATTGTAAACTTCATAACATTGCAACATTCCACTTTATAACTTCCCATTTGTCATCCAGCGGAGTCCCGCCAAGGCGAGGACGATAGGATCTCAAGACTTTGACTCCCTGGACTCCGATCCAGGGTCTACACGTCGTCATCCCGATGTAGATCGGGGTCCCTTGTCACAACTTGGAATGCGGAATTTGGGACATGTTATTCCGAATTTAGTATTTAGAATTTTGAATTATTACATCCACCCAATTATTTTGTACAATTATCATTGTAGGATTTATTACATGATATGATCGTTTTTATTGACGAATCTGGTGATTCAGGTTTTTCGGTAGACAAAGGCTCAAGTAGAATTTTTGCAATAGTGTGTGTGGTATTTACTGATGAACTTGAAGCAGAGAAAACAGCTGTTGCAATAAAAGAACTAAAACGACACTTAGGATTTTCTGACAGAACAGAATTCAAGTTTAATGGCTCCAAGAAGCAGGTAAGAATCGATTTCTTACGCACGATAAACAAATTTGATTTTAGCGTTAGGGCAGTTGTCGTAGATAAAGACAAGATCAGAAGTCCACTACTAAAGGAAGACAAAAGCTCTTTTTATAGCTACTTCATCAAACTAATCTTGAGTCATACAAAAGGTACAATAGTAAATGCAAAAGTCAGAATAGATGGAAGTGGTGATAGGATATTCCGTCGAAATTTTTTGACGTATTTGCGAAAGCAACTAAATAGTAGTGAAAAGAAAGTGATGCAAAATGTGAAGCTCGTTGACTCCAAGACCAATGTACTTATCCAGATGGCAGATATGATCGCTGGAACAATAAGGAGACATAAAGAAGGAGAGAAGGAAGATGCAAAGGAGTATTATAAAAATATCGAAAAGAAAATCTCAGATTGCTGGGACTTCCAATAAAAAAATCCCGATTTACATCAGGATTTTCGATCGTGTGTCCTAGGCTGAATGTTTCAGTCACGCGCACCATCCGGTGACAATTCGGAACACAGATCTTTGTAGAGGTATTATATCACCTCTCACCCCTTGGCTGTCAATGGCCACTTCTCCCCCCTTGACACCAGGAACCTTTCTCAAAGTAACTGACCATTTTACCGGCGCCGGCAAAATGGTTTCGACTTGTTCTGGTGCGACGATAGGATCTTTTGCCGGTGTGATTGACTGCCTGGACACCGATCCAGGGTCTACACTTCGTCATCCCGATGTAGATCGGGATCTCTTGTCACAACTTGGAATTCGGAATTCGGAATTTTGAACTTATCCCCCACCCCCACTAAGTACTAGGTACTTGGCTCTTAGGTACTATTATTCACTGACCCCTATTTTCTAGTACAATACTTGCTATTAATAGAAAATAACTCACATGAACAATTTTAAACAAAGAAAAATTTTCTTTGTTATGGCCGGGGGTGGATATGAAACAGATCGGCACTACTACGAAACAATAAAAACAAAGCGATTTGTAGATGAATTTGGGAAATTCTTACATCAAGATGAGGCCGATAAACTAAGAAAATATTCTCATGGCAGACCATATGCTATATGGGGTGCTGTGCCAGGGCCAAACAATATAAGAAATTGGGAAAGTATGGAGGAAGGTGACTACGTAATGGTCTACAGAAAAGGGAAAATAATTCTTGCTGCCGAAATTGCATTAAAGACAAGGAATCTACAATTGGCAGAATATTTATGGCAAACTGACGAAAACGGGAAAACCTGGGAACTTACCTACTTCATGATTAATGAAGTCGAAGTTAATGTTGAAATTGAAAAAATTAATAAATACTTTGGCTATAGCGATATCTACCATCCTCAAGGGTTTATGGCTATAGAACAAACCAAGACTAACAAATTGCTCATGTTGTATGGTGACCTATTATCACTTTTGCATAAACTTCAAAATAATGAAGTAATTGAAAAAATTGAGGTAGACAGATCGCTTAATCTTGAACTTTTCAATGAAGCTAGTGATGAAAAAATAGATAAGGCACCAACCGAACATACAGAAATACAATGGAGACTTATTCGGCTAGGCCTTAGAGCCCAATATGATGTCTGGGTGCCTGAGGGAGATAAAAACAGAATATGGGATGGTAATAAATTTTCAGATTACGTTCTGGAGAAATTTAATGAGACTATTGATGTCCCGCCCTGCATAAAAAATATTGATACTGTGTGGAAGCTTGGATATTCTGTTAAGTCTGCATTTGAAATCGAAAATTCTACTCAAATATTTTCAGGTATTTTGAGACTATCAGATCTTGAGATATCTGCTCCACACAGTCAGTATCCTCTGTTTATAGTTGCTCAAAAAGAAAAGGAAACTAGAGTAATAAATCAACTGAACAGGCCAACTTTTTCTGACAAGAGACTTGGTCTCAATAAGAAAGTCAAGTTTTTGTCATATGAAAGAGTAAGGGAGCTGGATGAGACATATCGAAAGTCAAACTTAAATTTTAATATCGAGTTGATATCTCAATAGCAACCACGTCTACCAGAGCCAGCTGCGAAAATTGCTTTTCTAAGGCTCCCATGGCAAGTGGCGAAGAAGCTACTACTATCCATATATTCTGTAAATGAGGACGGAGAGGTGAGTGAATATTCTTGGCAAGAGATAAAAAATATCCAAGACCAGAAATGATCACGTATTTCTTCGCCACTACCCCCTTATATGACCCAGACAAAAAATACACTATTCTTCTATTCGCGCGAATAGGAGAATAGAAGAGTGCTCTTCGACCTCCGGAAATCGTTA
>CAZATL010000081.1:0-2826 GCA_964488055.1 uncultured Gammaproteobacteria bacterium
GCCACATCCTTACCGGCCTCAAGTGAGTCTATCGCGATAGACAGCTTCTCGTATTCGTTGTCTTTGTGATATGAGATCACCTTCTGGGTCGGATTTCTCTCACTACTTATGATCGTCTTCGCATAGTCAATCATGCGCATGGCGGACCTCGTGTCTTCGGCTAGTACGACGTCGACAGAGAGAATGGTCTTAGCACCACGAATAGAAAAGTCCTCGAGGTTTCCGATTGGCGTGCCAACAATATATAGCATAAGTTATGAGGGCAAATGTGAATGATCATTCCAGGTAATAAGGTGCCAAGATACTCCACCACTTGTCTTCTCTACAGTCTCAAATACAGATATGCCTGTGTTTGACGTCATGCATTTCATAAAGCCATTGTGAAGATCTGGTGTGTATTTATCACCCAAGATCACCTCTGGCAGAAAAGAGCGGAGAAATATTCCATGAGTCACCACAATCAGCTTCTCATATGGCAAGTACTCAAGATGCTCTTTTGCCTTTTGGGCTCTGCCCTTCACATCAAAAAATGTGTCACCATCCTCGAAGCGCCACATTGGATCGTGGATATTGGCATCACGGATTTTCTCGTATTCCACGAATGTAGGATTTGATCTTTGCATACCATGGAAGCGGGTAGGGTGCTTTCTTTCGATGAACAAATCGCTGGTTTTGTGGTCTAGTTTTAGTGAAGATGCGATTATTTCTGCTGTTTTGTGGGCTCTGCTCGCGCTTGATGATATGACTAGCTCCGCATCAATATGTTTGAGTCTGTTTATCACGTTTTTGGCTTGTGTGAGTCCATTTGCCGTGAGCGGTTCTGTAGGGCTTTGGACGCTTTTTGTGGTATTCCCTTCAGATTCCCCATGTCTGACCATATAAATATACATATGGTAGAATGATAAACGTTAATTACCAATTATCAATGACAATTTACAATTGGCTATTGAATCTTGAAAATTACTTGGCAATTGTTATTGGAACTTGAGAATTTGCACTATTATGCATTTCGATTTGATCCAAATACTTAGAGACCTCGGACCTTTTGCGATGATTGCCACATGGGCAATAGTATTCGCAGAATCGGGACTATTTTTCGGATTCTTTCTTCCTGGTGATAGCCTACTTTTTTCGGCTGGAGTGCTTGCGTCACAAGGCTTTATGCCTATTTGGATGCTGTCTATAGGGTGCTTCATTGCAGCGGTCACTGGAGACTCTGTCGGCTACTGGTTCGGACATAAGTATGGTCGCAAGATCTTCGAAGAGGAGAAGTTACCACTTGTGAAAAGACATCATATCGAGAAGGCAGAAGCGTTTTACAAAAAACACGGAGTAAAGACGATCATCATAGCGCGCTTTGTCCCAATCGTCCGTACATTTGCGCCAATCGTCGCTGGTATTGGCAACATGGAGTATAAGACATTCATAAGCTATAACATAGTCGGAGGACTACTGTGGGGAATTGGAGTGACTCTTGCGGGATACTTCCTTGGGAGTCTGATACCAGCTGACGACATAGACAAATATTTGCTACCTATCATATTTCTCATTGTCGTGATATCAGTCTTGCCTGCTGTCTGGCACATATATCAGGAGAAAAAGGCGGGCAAGAAAATCGAGAATCCAATCGAAGAGGTGATACTGCCGTAGTAGTTTGCTGCAGTTAGTCTTTTTTACTTTTTGCTTTTCTATATGCCATGATCGCGCCAGTTACTACTGCGGTTCCAAGTAAATATGGAGATAGCATGCCGAGAAGTTCAGCGAATCCAGATAACGTATCCTTTCCGCCTTGTACCAAATTACTTGGTGAGAGTGGCGCTTCTGCCTTGAAATCACCTGGTGATAACGACTGTCCAGGTTCTGGTAATGGAGTAGCAACCGCTACTTCTGATTGCACAAATGTTTGGGGTGCTGCTTGTGGAGCGACAACTGCTGCTGGACTGCTACATATGCTATCTGCCTGTGACCGACCAAATGGTCCATTTGTATACCAATGTATTACGCCGTTTGCATCAGCCTGCTGCCAACAGACTGCTCCACTACTCGCGCCACCATCTATTCCTTGGTTTGCAGATTCTGCGCCTATAGCACTGCCTTGAGTCACTGGAGAAGATTGTCCAGATTCGTGTGCATCGCAGTTTCCACATGTATCACCAGGTCCTCTGGCGTATGAGCCGCCGTTTGGTCTTGCACAATCACGGAAACCCGTAGCTGGATTGCTTTCTCTTGGTTGGCATACCTGTGCATCAACTGCTTTAACTGCTCCTAAAACCGAAATTACTCCCAAAGACCCAGCGATAACCACAGTTTCCGCTTTGGAAAAGCGTCTATGCACAGTAAGTTTTCTTTCGGAGGAGCTCTTTTTCGCACCGGACCGAAGCCATTCTTTAATTTTACTCATTCTATAGGTCATTATATACCCAATTTTGGGATTATCAAGGTAGCACAATGGTGTCAAAGTTTGATAGAATTAAAGTCTTCCCGGTTCGCGCACAATTTGCATATTTTTTACCTTATGAATACTGGCTTTGAGTATGTGTGGTTTTCGGCTTATTGGATGGCGTGGAACGTCCTACTGGCATTTGTCCCAGTCGCAGTAGCTTATTTCATGAGGTGGATAAGGGGCACAATCTTCGAGCTATGCGCACTATCTGTGTGGCTACTCTTTCTCCCAAACACCATATATATGGTGACTGACGGGATGTACGTCTTCGGAGAGGAATTTGGCAACATGCATCTAGCTGGAATGCTACTTGGGGTGGTGCTTTATGCCACGGTCATAGCACTAGCGCCATATACTTACTACCTGGCACTGTTTCCAATAAT
>CAZATL010000082.1:0-2800 GCA_964488055.1 uncultured Gammaproteobacteria bacterium
CTTCTGCACCGCCTATGCGGGTAATAAGAAGGTTGGCAATTGCAAAAACAAAAACAGATTTCATGTGGGTAGATTATAAAGTCATACAATCGATCTTGCAAGTGGCTCCTCTAATAATCATTAGCTGACTGTCGAAGTAACACGATTTTACCTGGATGTTTCGCGAAGCTTGTAGTGAGCTTAGCCTAACTACTCAACATGGCGAATACCAAAGTCATCCTGAGAGATAGGATCTATGTCTTTCTGAAGATTCTATCGTCACTTTGTTCTTCCAGAATGGCAATGAATTTCATGTTTATTTTCTGTTCAAGTTTATTACCATCTTACCACTCGGAATTTGGAACGTGGAACTTGGAATTTTTCTCAGCATTTAGCATTTCACACTCCCCATTTTTTCCTACACCCTACCCCCTACAACCTATTCCTCGTACCCTTTCGTTATTATCGACATCGCGATGCTTTGGGATCTTTGGATCACGCGGTGGACGAGTGGTACAAATATCGCAAATGGAGAAAGTATTCTCGATTTCATATTCGCGCCAAGCCCCCTAGACTTTTGGACCAGTGATATCTTCTCTTGTTCCTCAAGAAGCACAGGAATAAATGAAAAGGTAACTGTGAATAGTAGTCGAAGTTTTGACGGGATGAACGAAAGTGACTGAAGCAATCTACTCAAAGAGGTCCGTCTCGCGAACATGAAAATGATCTGACTTAGTATTGCAATCTGGAGAGTGGTTCTTGCAGAAAGTTGTACCGCATCTATCCAGGGTAGAGGAGTATTCAAAACCTTGTGAAAAGTAAATAGTGAAATAAACAGGAATACGAAGAATTTGGTGCGCTTCACCGTAGCTCTAGCTGAATCAAAAATGAATCCTAATGCATAGGTGGCAATCGCAATTACCGCAAGCAACCAAATACTTTTGAGTGACATCACGAAATAGTTCATGATGATAATAAAACCAATTGCAGTTATTACAATAATTTTATCTTTCATAAATATATTTACTCCAGATTTATCGGAAGGGGTGGTTGCTTTTCATAAATGATGAACCGGCTCTCCCATATGCCTACATGCCTCCAAGCCTTCCTGCTTTTTAACCCTACACCCTACAACCTATTCCCTACACCCTTGCGTCTCCTATTTTCCTCCCCACCTTCACCCCCAGGCTTGTTATTTTTTCTGTGTTTGTAAATACATCTTCTGTCCTCGCGTCCATCTCTAGTCCTCCATCTTTCATAACAATCGTGTGGGTGGCATATGTGAAGATGAAGTCAGTATCATGCTCGATGACAATGATCGTCTTACCTTTGTCATTCAACCTGCGTAATAGCTCATAAAGCTCAATTGAGCTTTTGTAATCGAGCATGGAGCTAGGCTCATCAAGTACTAGGTAATCTGTATCCATCGCAAGCGCGACAGCTATGCAAAGTTTTTGCTTTTGTCCAAGCGAGAGTCCGTGGGGATCCCTATCATCCATCCCAGATAGCCCAACTTGCGATAGGGCATTTCTTGCTCTCTCTGTCGTGTCTCCAAGTCCCAGATTGCGAAGCCCAAACTCCACCTCTTCAGCCACTGTGAGATTGAATATCATAAGATCAGGGTTTTGGAATACCACACCCACCTTTTTTGCTAAGTGAGACACGGGTTTGTCTGTCGTCGATTCACCATCTACCGTGATTTCGCCGTCTAGTTTCCCTTCGATCTCATGTGGTATGAGCCCATTTAGCAAATATGATATGGTCGTCTTGCCGCTGCCATTACTACCTGTGATGCCATAAAACGATCCCTTCGGGATATGTGCCGTCAAGTGTGACAAAGCCATTCCGGTCGAACCAGAATACCTAAAGCTCACGTCATGTAAGAAAATTCCGCTAGTTATCATAGATTTGTGAACTGTGCACTGTGAACCGTGAACCGTGAACCGTGAACCGTGAACAGTTTATTAGAATATTTATTACTTAACCTGTTCACTGCCCCGCCCTTCCGTAGCTTTATGCGTAGGGGGGATAACTGTAAACTGTTCACTTTTCTTACCATATCTATCAAGCCTAAATTTGTAGACCAGCACCCATGCCAATCCCACGTCCACAAGTGACTGCACTGCATTGAACCCTGCAATGATGTACCACGGTATTGCAGCCCACGCAGCCTCTGGTGTCATCTTCGTCCAGATAGGTAGTGCATAGAAATAGTTGAGTGGGAGCACTACCAGACACCTAATGATAATTCCAATAAGCAAGGGAATAATTAGGTATTTTACGCTTTTGTATGCTGACTGCTCTTTCCTTGAGATTCTTACCCACATGGCAAAAACTAAAATAATGGGAGTGGTCGCCACAAACTTCATGCTGGCTCCAAGCCAGGTGTCAGGAGCAAAAAGTGTTATGACAAGTGCTCCAACAATTGAGACTACGATCCCCATCCGAAACCCAAAAAGCAGATATGCGATGATCCACGAAACTGCGACGATATCTATCCACATGCCCCAGGTGGGGGACTGGTAGCCGATATGATTGAGCTGTGTCACGGCAGAGAGTGCAGATAGTCCAGCCGCTATCGCGATAGTTCGAGTGCTTATATTTTTTATCATAAAAAAACTCCCACAAAGGGAGGGAACGCCTTTTCTTCCATCCCGACTTTACGGTCGACTTCGGAGTCTCACCGAATCATGCCAATTTTTGAGTCTGATTCTGGACAAGCCAGAATGACTCAAAATGAAAATGTCACTCTGGCATCTGTCCAGAGTCTGACATTTACTAATAGCTCGCGGGTTATACCGCCGATATGGAATTCCAGACA
>CAZATL010000083.1:0-2777 GCA_964488055.1 uncultured Gammaproteobacteria bacterium
TTATGGATCAAAAGCGAATGCGTGAAATTGGTGAAATACAAAGACTCGAACATGAAAATGCTCGACTTGAGGCTGAGATACGAATGTTGGAGGCGAAAGCCAAATAGAGTCCTCTCTTCTTGTGTGACTAGACTAGACTAGACTAGATCAAACTTTTTCCTGTCATTGTCTTTGGCTTCTCTATTTCAAAATAGGTGAGAAGTGTCGGTGTGATATCCGCAAGCGTTCCATAAATACCTTGTGCAACTGTTGCTTCATCTGCACTCGCAGGTTTGAGAATTGTGGACGCGTCTGTAAATACGGCAGGTACTGGATTGATAGTGTGAGCTGTGTGTCTGTCGCCAGAAATTTGATCAATGTTTACTTCAGCGTTACCGTGATCTGCAGTGACAAATGCTACGGCTTTATTTGGTCGTGCTTCAAGCGCTTCGAGTACACGACCGAGTTGTGTGTCGACTGTTTCCACAGCTTTGATAATAGCAGGGACATTTGCAGTGTGACCGACCATGTCAGGATTTGCAAAGTTGATGAAAATGAAATTCGCACCTGCGTTAATCTCTTCAATCGCCTTATCTGCAATAGCTTCAGCGCGCATCTCTGGTGCCTCGTCATGTGTTTGTACGTCTTTTCGACTTGCAAGTAAGATATGTTTTTCGCCATCGTATGGTTTTTCAACGCCACCATTTAAGAAATATGTTGCGTGAGGGAATTTTTCTGTTTCAGCGATATGTGCTTGAGTTAATCCTGCAGTTGCGATTTCTTTGGCAAGAGTTGTTTCAATAAGAGCGGGTGGAAATGCAATAAGACATCCGGCTTCTGCACTGTACTCACTGCCGTATGAAGTGAGCGTTGCAAAACGTACATTGTTAAGTGGCTGATTGTGGTCACCTCTGATTTTTTCTAGCATCTTCATAGAAAGCATTCGGGCACGGTCTGCTCGGAAGTTAAAGAAAAATATTCCATCATTATCTTTGATACCACAATCACTGCCATCTGGAGTTGTGCACACCATCGGCTCAAGATGTTCATCTACTTTTCCGTCTTTGTATAATTGCTTCAAGAATTCTGACGGCTTAATTTCACAGATATGACCTTTTGATTCAAAGAGGGCCTGTTCAACTTTTGAAAGGCGATCCCAGTTGTTGTCTCGGTCCATCGCAAAAAATCTTCCTGATACCGTAGCAATGAAGCTCATATGTGCCTCGTCATTTATTTCTTCGAGTAGTCGTTCAAGATCGGCAAGGTACTGCGCTGCGCTTTGTGGAGCTGTGTCACGACCATCGGTAAATACATGTATCGCAACTTTCTTGATACCAGCTTTTTTTGCTGCTTTTACAAACGCAAAGAGGTGATCAGAGTGACTGTGTACTCCGCCTTCACCGATAAGACCTTGAACATGGAGTGTCGAATTATTCTCGAGCACATGCTTAAAGAGGGCAGTGAATGCTGGATTGTTATCATAGTCACCAGTTGTAATAGCTTTCTTGATTCGCACTAGATCAGTGTCTATAGCTTTTCCGGCACCAATAGTTGTGTGACCGATTTCACTATTTCCCATTTGACCTTCAGGTAATCCAACTGCAAGTCCACTTGCTTCGAGAAGTGTATGCGGATACTCATTCCAGATACGGTCAAATACAGGAGTTTTGGCCGCTGCAACCGCATTGTCTTTTGTATCTTCTCGGTAGCCCCAACCATCGAGAACAATGAGGACTGCTTGTTTATTTTTTGGGTCGATAGATGAATTGTTGTAGAACATTGTTTTATACGAATTAATATAGGGGAGATTATACAGGATTTACAAGATTTGGAAAAAGAGTAGGATAGGCGACAGGACTTGCAAGCATGTGCTTGATATGGTCTTTGATAATTCAATCAAAATATAGTTATCTTATGAATGATAAAGTGAATGATTCAGGAAAATTTATTCGCCCAAAAAACCTGCGTAAGGTGCGCTTTGTCGCAGTCTTACCTGGTGAATACAATTCAAGTAATCACGATGACATCACAGCTGTTGGTTTGAAGGGTGCTGAACATGTCGGAGGACTTATTTTACTTGAGACGACAGGTAGGGATGTTGTGCAAATAGTCACACTATCAGCACCGTATTTTCTGGTGTCTGCTGGTGTGATTGCCTCGAAATCTGAGTGTCATTTTTATAACAACAAACCCTATATCTCAATTCCGTCAGAAATTGGTTCGAAGTTGCTCGATGTGGATGACGCTCCGCAAACATTTCTTCACAATATAATACCTACTTCTATCCCGACGAACTACATGGTATTCGTTGGAAGTGAAGCTATCTGCAGGGTGCTTTCAAAAAAACTCTGCGAGATGATCGGCGGTGTCGATAAGGATTCCGCGTTCTTTGCGAAGCTCGATTGTACCTGGAAAATCATCGACGTAGATATGAGTACTGGTCAAGTGACTTTTACTCCGTACGGTTGATATGTCCAATTCAATCCACTTGAAGAAGCACCTTAGTTTTAAGACTGTGGTGCTTTTCTTTTAAATTTTATTTAGATATATAAACAGCCGTCCGCCAAACAAAGACACCGCACATTTCTGCGTGGTGTCTTTTAACTAACTAATTAAGTGAGTATCAACTATCCATTGTATATACTTTAGATAGTTGATACTGATACTTGATTGTTATGTTTTGTATCCGAATTTATCCTTAATGCACTCCAATCGCAACGTTTAAGCCTTAAACGCACCCTTTCCAGCAAACACAGCTTTCTTTCCAAGTTGTTCTTCGATTCGGAGAAGTTCGTTGT
>CAZATL010000084.1:0-2717 GCA_964488055.1 uncultured Gammaproteobacteria bacterium
GAAGAATGGATAAGCTTCACCAGGAAGAAAAAGGAGGAGATCATATGAGTTTTGACAAAGCCCTTATTTTTGAGCTTGATGGAGTGGCAATACCAAAGAAACCCAACTCAAAGCCTTCCCAGAAGGTCATTGATGCTGTAGCAAAGGCCCAAGCACATGCACAAGTACTTTTTGTAACAAGCAAAAGCTGGGAACATGCAAAGGAGTATGCAAAGACGCTTGGCATAAGTAATCCTTGTGTCACACTTGGCGGGTCACAAGTGGTGGATGCTGCCACAAGCAAAGTCTTGTGGGAGCAAGAACTAGACCCAGGAGTAGCCCCAAAGATAGTCGAAATAGCAAAAGAGCACGGCGTAAAGGTGTATGACTTTTCGGATGAGAAGTACGTAAGCGCCAAAAGCATAAAAGTGAGCGTGATCGAGCCGATTGTCGTACTACTTGTACCAGAGAAGATCCAGACAGATGTGCTCAAACAAATCAAAAAGATACCACTTCTGAACGTCGAAATAGCACCATACTTTGAAAAAGGTTTTGTCACAATCACTGTGAAGCACATACATGCGACCAAGTTCATGGCGCTCCAAACGATCGCAAAAAGGCTCAAGTTTGAGCCAAAGCTCTCAATAGGAGTGGGCGAGGGGTCGGCTGATATCACACTTCTCAACTTCTGTGGAGTCAGAATAGCTATGGGTAGTGCCATAATGAGACTCAAAGAGCTGGCACAACACATCGCGCCTGGCGTGAAAGAAGACGGTCTTGTGTGGGTGATAGAGAAGTTTGTTATAGCAACAAGCTAGGTTGTAGGGATTAGGTTATAGGGGATAGGATAATTCTGCCCTCGAATATGGTTCGAATGAGCGTAAGTGAATGAGAACTACCGGTGCGTTTATACTTCTCGCTCTGCTCGAAGAGTATTCACTCTACTAGTAATACTGAACTAACTCCGCTCTAGGCTCTAGGCTCTAGGCTCTAGGCTCTAGGCTCTAGGCTCTAGGCTCTAAACTAAGTTTGACACTCCGCCTGAAGATTGCTACATTGATACCATATGGAATTATTTGTAGTAATCAACTTCTTCCTAACCATTTATCTTTTTTTCCAAATTTCTTCTCTCAAAGATAGGCTGAAAAATACAAGTAGCAATGTACAGACGCAAGTCGCCATGGCTCCACCCACCGCGCAAGTAACATCAACTGTCTCAAGTCAGTCACAGGCAAGTGTGCTGCTTGATACGAAGTCTGATGACTCAATCACGAGAGCAATAATGTGGCTAAGAGAAGACTGGATGCTGAAGCTGGGTGGATTTTTCATTCTTCTTGCACTGGGTTGGTTTGTGACATATGCATTTATGAACAACTGGATAGGGGAGACTGGACGAATAGTGCTTGGGATACTGCTTGGGTCTGGATTCATGGCCTGGGGCGCAATCAGAATGAATCATGTCATAAGACAGGGCGAGATCATACTCATGACAGGTGCTGTGATACTTGTGACTTCAGTATTCGCAGGCCAACATGCATACAACTTATATCCAGATGCGGTATCTTTACCTTTCATGGTATTTGTTGCTGTGGTAATCTCGATTATTTCCTACTTCCACAAAAGAGAAACGCTTGCCATCATGAGCGTCTTCATGATAGGTATTAGTCCAATGCTTGCAGGATACAGGAACACAAATCCAAATGTCACAGGTCTTTTCGTGTACCTACTATGCATGTCATCTGGAGTACTCTGGCTGGCTAGAGTGACAGGATGGAAGTCAATCATACTTGTCTCTACACTAGTTGTTTCCTTCTATATCATCCCATATTTTGCACAATATCAGATATATACAGAAAGCACTCAAGCTAGGAATATGTATGGTTATAGCACAAATGGTTACTACAGAGCCGTACCAAAGCTAGCTGTCGACTTGGATATTTTGCGCTTTTTTGCGATAGTGTTCTCGATACTATTCAACTTATCTGCATTTTTTGCTCTCCTTTTTGAGAAGAAGTCTAGCAAGATGGACTATCCGCTCCTAGCATCTGGGTCACTGTTTGTAGCAGCTGCACTATTTATGATGTCATCGCCAGACACTCTCGCGCTGAAGCTCGCGCTTGTAGCTGTGCTTTATATGTCACTAGCTCTTGTTCTTGTGAAGATGACAAAGTATTCGTATTTCGTTGAGCTTTATGCCACAGTCTCAATACTATTCCTAGTTGTGGCTACTCTCAAGACAACTGGCAGTGATCTGATGCCTATTGCACTGTCTGTCGAGGCTATGGTGCTGACTGTATTTTATCGGTATGCGTTTGGCACACCATATCCACTTGTCAGCGCAGTGCCATATGCTGGAGCGATTCTGACAGGCTTGTCAAGTATGTTTGATTTTGGCGCGACACCACAGGCCACCGCGAGCTTCGTCTTCGTGCTTATGTCTACCTATTTCCCCTATGCTTTCTCGAAAGTCGATACCGGGAAAGAAAATGCACAGAAATATTCGGTCATATCAAGTATCTCGCTCATCGTCGGCAACCTGCTTGCATCTATTGGATTTTATAGCTTACTAGAGAATGTAGGCAGATCTCTGATGCTTGTAAGGTCACTTGTAAATGGGGTAAGGTACACAGCTTATGCCATAGCAGGGAGTTTTCTGTACTTCATGTCACGTGGCACCCAGTCGAAGGTGAAGTATTTCTTTGGCTTGGGGTTTATCGTATACGTTGTAGCATCACTCC
>CAZATL010000085.1:0-2634 GCA_964488055.1 uncultured Gammaproteobacteria bacterium
AAAGAAAGCGTGAAATATCAGAATAAATGGTCAGAAATTGCTAAGAGCTTGATCGGAAGGACACAACATTCTGTTAAGAATAGGTTCATTAAGCTTGTCATGAAGCTCCTTATGGTCGAGAAGGAGGTCGTCAGGGGGAGCATTAAGAAGAAGGAGGGATGGAAGCTAGCTGCTAGATGCCTTGAAAACATGGGCAAAATAGAGAAGGAATGTTAATGTTGGGGTGTTTTTTGAATTATTTTGAGTACTATTTTAAGATTAAATAAATTTTAGGAAAATAATATATGAAAAAAATTATAGTACTCGGCGGAGGCTGCTTTTGGGGATTGCAGGATCTCATCAGGGAGCAGGAAGGAGTCATTAAGACAAGCGTCGGATATTCTGGCGGTAAAGTCGAAAATCCGACCTACGAAAATCACGAAGGGCATGCTGAAGTCGTCCAGATAGAGTACGATTCCGAAAGGACAACATTTAAGAAACTGCTTGATTTCTTTTTCCAAATACACAATCCAACGACCATGAACCAGCAGGGAAATGATCGTGGGACTTCATACAGATCTGTGATATTCTTCAATAATGAAGAGGAAAAAAATGAAGCCCAAGAGATGATAGATGTTGTAAACAAATCAAAGCGTTGGGAAAATCCAGTAGTTACTTCTCTAGAGCCTTTTGTAAAATTCACAGAAGCAGAAGATTATCATCAAGACTATCTGATGAAACATCCTCATGGATATACGTGCCATAGAATATATTTTGATAGCTATTTGAAAAGTGAGGTATGAAAAAAATTATCTTGGTAATCGCAATCATTCTAGTGATTGGACTAGTCTTTTTGAGACTAGAGAGCTCACCTATTCCTGAAAATCTGGCGCCTGCTAAATCTGGCTCTGTGGTTTCGGGCGCATTTGACCAAAACAAACTCAAGTCTGATGCTGATTGGAAGAAGATACTTACTAAAGAGCAATATCTTATCTTACGCGAGGCAGGTACGGAGACTCCATTCACAGGTGAGCTGAACAACGAAAAAAGAATAGGAACCTACTACAGTGTAGGGTGTGATGTGCCTATTTTCAGATCAGAGCAAAAGTTCGATTCTGGGACAGGCTGGCCCAGCTTCTGGGCACCAATCGATGGAGCATCGGTTGTACTTCGAAAAGAAAGTGGACCAGGAGATGACAGGATAGAAGTCCTTGATATCTGTGGTGGGCACCTGGGCCATGTATTTGATGATGGCCCGAAGCCAACAGGCAAGAGATACTGTATGAACTCCATTGCTTTACGATTTGTTCCAGATGGTGGTGGTGACAACTAGCTAAGTAAAGAAACTTGCGCCCCAATGTGTGGACACAGTGACAATGCAGAGTTTGCTAAGAATATTTAGTCAATTTATTCTCTAATCCCGGCTTACATCTGTCGTGATATACATCGTCTCAAGTGGATCTAGAGTGATATTTAGCACTGTCTTTCCATTCACCTCGCAAACATTTTTTCCAAGTTCAGTCGCATGACAGCTACCGTATGTACCTATATATGAGGTATAATCTAAAACTGCGTATCGATAACCTCAAATTTATATAGTAAATGGCAATCAAAGAATTACAACTCTCTCCAGATCTGGCAAAGATGCTACCAGGTGAAAACTTCGAAAGATTGAGGGTGAAGTATCAAGGACTAATGCAGCTTGATATCTCAAACGGCAGACGTGCAAAGCAAGAAGGACTGTTTTCATCAATCGTCGCAACAGCAAGGCAAATTGGCGTTTGGGATAATATGTGGGCTTATGGTGGCATTTCTATTACCCCAGAGACTGGTGTACTTGGTGATGATTATGAAAGACCACACAAAGACATCGAATGGATAGTGGCGGGCAAAAATAATCTAGTAGATTTGGCTCGAACATGTGGGCTTAAGGAGAGAAGAACGGTACTCATGCGCGGCACGCCCCTACATCTTTACACTGACCCTTCTACAGGCTTGCTAGTAGAGTTCAGAAATATCAATGTATTGCCGCAAGAAGACGACGCAGGCGCTTATGCCTACAGCAAACCTTTTTGGATGCACCCTATCATGCCAAGACCGTTGGGATTACCAGTAAGCGCCATATATCCTGTATCAACAGTTCAGTGGGGTGGCGAGGAGTGCCAGAGAGTCTATCCTGAATTGACATATTTGTCAAAATGTATCTCTGATGCAGAGAAAGATTTATATGATGCAGAAAGATTAAGACGTTCTGGAATACTTGATTACCAGAGGATGCAAATAATTTGTGAAGATGCCAGACGTGCAAACATGAATATTATTGTGCCACCTACGATCGCTCATTTTATTAGAAGTCAAGACAAAGCAATGATAGAGAATCAACCCACTGCCCAATGTCTTGCAGGTAACGTTTGGCCAATAAATTTGAATTAACCCCATATTCTCCTACCAGTATTTCATTTCTTCTTTGACATATACCGCTGTCATATACAGAAGCTTGCATATGGGGCTTTGATATGAGTAAAATGGATGTAATACCAGATTTACTCTTTTCGTCCTGATGTTACTCTACCACGCTCTTATTTATATTCTTTCATTTTTTCCCATATGGGTGGGGGCTGGTCTTGCCATAAAGTCAGTCGAGGATATTTCGCG
>CAZATL010000086.1:0-2582 GCA_964488055.1 uncultured Gammaproteobacteria bacterium
CCACTCTCAAACCCAAGTGACTTGCTGCATGTCCTTGATTTATCGCAATCTCAAGCGTTTCGTGACTACCTACATAAGCTAGGAAACTACCCACAGACACATCAGCGAAAGTCCTTACTCTAGGTATCTCTAGAATTATTCTATCTGTTTTAATTTTTACAACTATTTCATTTTTTAGTTTTTTGTTAATTTTTGCATTCCCATAAGGATCTATATGGAGTACCTGATTATCTTGGAAATGTAGCGTCGTAAGTGGCACATCCGTTGGCAGCAAAAATTCAGAGGTCTCCTGGCCTGAAACAATTTTTGCTGCCACCTTGGCAAATACATCTCTACCATGGAAAGTGTTTGTAATATCTCCCAAAACCTTTTCATTTATCACAAATACTTGCTCTATCCCGTCGCTACTTGCAGCGGGGTAGAGGAGTCCATTATCAGGCCCCACAAACCAGGCATTTTCTGTCTTGATGACCACTCCTCGTCTCTCTGACCCGACACCTGGATCGACCACTCCTATATGCACTGACCCGTTTGGTGCGAACTTGTAGCCTTTTTGGATAAGAAATGCCCCCTCTACGATAGAGTATTCTGTCACTTCGTTTGACATAACTAAGAACTTAGTACTTGGACTTATGGTATGGGCCACAAGCTCCATCTGAGCCACAGCAAACTTATCACCAAAATCACACGTCAAAGTGATAACAGGCTTCGCACTTGCGTCATCTCGACTCCTCGCTCCGCCAGCTGGCGGATTGCGAGGGTGGAGAGATCTCTTGTTTAACGAGCTGGACATACATATAAAATAACTACTAAAAAACCCCGCTTTCGCGGGGTGTTGATTTTGCAAATATTATTTCCTACACATCAACCGCCCCGCTGTAGCAGGGTCGCATCATCATAGATGTTGACAGTTGATATATAAGTTTCATAAATCTTTAGTTTTATATTCTATTACAAATTTGCTGACATGCAAGGACTTGTTTGACATGATGGAACATTCGTCGGTACCGGCACTTGGGCATATGTCTCAAATAAGCTTATTGTCTTTGGCATTCCCATATCTAGATTCACCGTTACCACTGAAATACCAGACCATAGTGCGGTCCCAGTCTGACTTGCGGTCAACTTGAGGTCAGCATTCGTCGAACAGTTTTGATTCGACACACATACATTTATCTGATATTGTCTTCCTGGGACAAGTCCTCCACCAAAGCTAGCTGATGTTATTTTGTAACCTTGCATACCTGTCACCATAGGCACAAGACTCATCGTTACAGTTCCTGACGCACCAGGCACATATGGTGATACTGCAGTCAGCTGATAGAGCTTTGGAGTGGGGGAGATCGCAAGTGTGGGTGAAATTGAAATGAATGGTGACGGCATCGGTGTTGGCGATGTAAAACATTTTGAACCAAAATATGAATTGTCCAAAATATCTACATATCCATCACATTTACCAAGTTGCTCTCTAGAGTTTACATCAGCAGTAATACAAGCGCCCAGATTCCCAGGCCCCTTGCCGAAACAACTTGTGAGAAATGTTTTGTCCAGAGCGTCTATTTTGGTGTCTCTATTTATGTCACAGCTGAATGTAGCGCATGCTACTATGGCCGGGGTTGGTGTTTTTATGGGCGTTGATGTTGGCTGTATCTTATTTACACTTACGAGTCTGTCGACGAAAGTAATATTTTTTGACGATACTCCACTATAAACTGATTGGTATGACTTAAGCCACATATAACCAACTGGAGCCGGTGGAAGCATCTCATCGAATATACACTCATAGAGCCAAACGGCATTTGATGTCGTCACATTGACTGGTGTCTGAACATTCAGAGATATCCTACCTGTCACAGAATTTCCGATTAGATCACCACATTCATACTTTACGGCTGCTGAATTCGGGCCAGTCATTTGTGGTTGCCCATCTTTATAAAGAATACGCAAAAAAGATAGCTGCAATGGAGCTTGTGTTGTCGATGGCTTAGGAGGTGTTACACTCGTGCGAATTGGTGTAATAGTTGGACTTATGAAGCCACTAATTGTTGGATATGGCGAGATGGATATTGCTGGTGTCGGACTTCCGGATATTGGAGCGTTTGCTGCAACTCTGGTAAGACTGTCACTTGACGCCACATAGTCATTCACGTTTGCACCCATGAGACTGGCATAAAACTTTGGTTTCACCAGCATACTCATGAGTATGACAGTCGCAATGACTCCAAATACAGCAAATAGAGCAATCTTTATGTATGGGGTTTTGGCTGGTTCGCCGGCTTCAAAGCCGACACTCGGGGTATTGTCTTGCATATACTTATTCTATTTCAGGAAATTAGGATAATATTCATCCTATCATATTTTATCTTCAGGATGCAAGTCATGGAAGAGTGTAAAGAAAGATTATTGTGTTTTTATATTTGTCTTTAGTAGCTGGTTTTTCACACCGCCGTAGACATAGTAGAGGGGTCTGTCAAAAGTTGGTGTGTCCCATGATTTACCATCAATACTTGATGGCTCAATGCTCACGATGCTGACACTGCATATCAGGTCAGGTCGGACTGCTGCAATTGTCTCCTCATCAA
>CAZATL010000087.1:0-2536 GCA_964488055.1 uncultured Gammaproteobacteria bacterium
TCAAAACTCATATGATCTCCTCCTTTTTCTTCCTGGTGAAGCTTATCCATTCTTCGATGATCTCGATAAGCAATTTGTAAGGTGCCTCGATTAATACGTCAAAAATGAATGTGAAAAAGTTTAGCTTTGCGACCTCGTTTGAGAAGAACTTGCCCATAGCTAGTATCGGCATGAAGAAAAAGTCAATAAACGGTGTGAAGAATGAATCCTTCTCTACTAGTTTGTATTCACTTGTGACTAGCTTGATCCGGTGTGAGAAGAAGGCCACCGTCGACACAAAGAATAGGAAGATGGCTTGGCTTATGACATTGAAGTTGAGACTCTTTAGGATGATCCAAAGTACATATAGCGTGATCACAAAAGTGGCTGTATAGAAGATCGAAAGTCCGACTTGGAGTACTGGCTTTTTCGACTTCATGCGCTTTGCCATGAGTACGATCTTCGACTCAAATGTGGTGTCTGCGTCAACGATGTCGACTATTCTCTGGAATATCCGCCTTGTATTCTCAACCCCAGGAATTTGATTGATGAGAATAATAAAAAGCATAAGAAGTGGTGGGAATATCGAGTTCACACCTATTGAGAACCAATCAATATGGTTGTAGAAGTATTGCGAAAGAGGACCTTCAAGTATCAGAGCAAATATCATTTTGGTTACAAATATATATATGATTGACCTTATGGCCAGCGAGCGCAGTTTACTCTGCGTTGCGGCATATTTCTTGCGACAAAGGGTGTCTACGTCTGACCAGAGGTTCGATTTGTCTTTTATTATCTCTCGCATTTCATCTATCTTTTTGTTTTTGATCATTGAGAAAAGTATGAGGAAGGGTGGAAGCTGTTTCTTCACAAAGCGCGACAATTTGTCTACCATCGGATTTTTCAGCGTATCATCAATCTTTTCAAATATTTGAGGCAATTTGGCTGAAAGCTCATTTAGCTTTTTCTTGTCTGTCTTGCCAAGCGGATCATAGAAAACCTGAAAGAGGTGGTATCTCTGGTAAGGTGTGTCCGACTTTTGGTATGTGCGCTCTATGGCCGTCAGAAGATAAGCATTTTGGAGCTCCTTCTCAAGGTCTTGCACTTGGATCTTATCCTTCAGTGTCTGGAAGATGAAATATGTGAAGATGTTCTCGCGGAGTGCTAGGTCTTGTGAAAGTACTTCCTCTATCTCACAAGTCATCATGTCAAAAAGAAAGTCATCTAGATACTTGCCAGTCTTACCGTCTCTACCTGGTACTATGGAGTCTCGCATAGCAATATATGTATCTATGATGTTTTGGAGTGACACGATGTCGGTCTCTGACATGGAGTCTGCTGGGAAGTACCTAGCCCAAAGGAGTTCCTTCAGGATATTTTCGCCTTCCCCATCGCCTTTGCTGCCCATGGAGAGTCTGCGCTTTGCAATGCGTTCGATCGCAGCACGGCGCACGAGGTGGTCATCTCTGTACTCTATGGCGTTCCGAACCTTCTCATATAATATTGCGAAGAAAGACACAGCTCTTGATACTGTGATCTTGCTGTACTCATCGGGCTTACTGCGAGGCTTAATGGATTTTATGGCAGTCAAAAGGGCATCTGCTACCTGCGAGATCTGTATTGACCCTGAAGGAATCGGAAAGGCTTCTGCCATAGGTTGTATTATACCTGATTTCTACCCTTTCTCACAGGCCAAAGCCACCTAAACACTATGAGGTGATGTATTATGATGCATAATGATATATTTATAATCTTTATACTGTTCGAGCTTGTCGAGAACGATGTGCTGGTACTCTTCTCGATTACACTCGAAGAGTAATGCATAATATCTCAAGCTTTGGTGTAACTGGAAATCAATCGGGCCAAATGTGACATCTTGTGAGCGAGCTCCAGAGACATTAAGTAGAAAAAAATCAGATGACTATGAAGTAGATATACCAAGTACAGATTCGATTTCTGTCACAAGACGAGGGTGGGCAGCAATGTAGAGCTTTCGACCTTTGTAGTCAAACTCATGCACGACCCCTCCTGCTTCTCTTATGACTAGCCATCTTGGCTCAAGGTCATAGACGAAGTTTTCACCGTTGTAATATCTGATATAGGCCTGAACGGTGTTTGTGAGAAGATAAGGCGCCAGTAGTCCTGCCATCATGTACAACTTGTTCGTTGCAGATCCAAGAATTTTCAGGAAATCGATTGAAAGTCCAGTTTCGTCGTATTGGCCAAGCTCAATACTGATCAACGATTTTTTCAGAGGACCATCATAGTTTAGTTGTAGTTTGTTGCCATTTAGGAATGAACCTCTACCTATGACTGCATGGAACATTTGCTTTGAATTTGGATTGTAGATGGCAGAGAAAATATTTGTTTTTTTATACAGAAGCGAGATTTGCGTGAAGTACATTGGGAAGTTTGTTGAGAAATACTTGGTGCCGTCTATCGGATCTATTACCCAGGTATACTCATCACATTTTTCATCCTGGCCTTCCTCAAGTAAAAAGCCAGATCCAGGGAGTATTATTCTCAACCTTTGCTTAAGCATTTCCTCTGCCTCTAT
>CAZATL010000088.1:0-2497 GCA_964488055.1 uncultured Gammaproteobacteria bacterium
GCACTTCGCAGGCTTCACAGGAATATATGAGAGACTTGAGGGATTTCACTATGTAGAACGTGTTTATTTGGTTGATCAATCACCTATCGGTCGAACGCCTAGGTCAAATCCTGCTACATATATCGGATTTTTCGACCCAATACGTGATCTTTTTGCATCAACAACTGACGCAAAAGCAAGAGGATTTGATAAAGGTAGGTTCTCATTCAACGTCAAGGGTGGCAGGTGTGAGAAGTGTCAGGGAGCTGGCGTCATAAAGATAGAAATGCAGTTTATGTCTGACGTGTATATCACATGTGATGTATGTGCTGGAAGGAGATACAACAGAGAGACACTTGAGGTGCAATTCAAGGGTAAGAATATCTTCGACATACTAAAGATGACTGTGGACGAAGCCGCAGAGTTCTTTGTAAGTTTCCATCACATTTATCCGAAGCTTCAGTTTTTGCAGGAGGTGGGACTTGGGTACATCCAGCTCGGCCAAGCTGCACCAACCTTCTCTGGAGGTGAGGCACAGCGCATAAAGCTAGCTGATGAGCTCTCACATGGTGGAGCAGGTCGAACACTCTACATCCTCGATGAGCCAACGACCGGACTGCACTTCGCTGACGTACAAAAACTATTAAATGCACTTGTAAAACTAACTGATCAAGGTAACACCGTCATTGTCATAGAGCACAATCTTGATATAATACGACATTGTCAGTATGTGATCGACATGGGACCTGATGGTGGGGATGCAGGTGGACAAATACTCTACCAAGGCGAGCTATCAGGACTCAAAAAGATCGAAAAATCTCATACTAGGAAGTTTTTATAAACATGAATATTAGACGACCCGAGTCCTTGGTTTTGGATATTTTTACCAATAGTCTAGTGTTTGGTGAAAATGATAATAGAGCAGATCTAGCTGACACAATAAGCGATGTGGCATGTGTTCATATAGGAAAAAGAGGTTGGGAAATAATAAGAACAGGTCCAATATATTGTTGCAGATGTCCACTCAACGGCGAGCGATGTCCAGATAGCGATGGTAAATATATTTCGCTCACTAGGAGAAAGTCCGAAGAACCGCTACATAATCCTGGAAATAAAGATGTTTGGGCTAAAACAGCCGCTACACTTAATACACCAAATTCACCCGATGGTTGTCGAACACCGAGTATAAGAAATAGAGATCTTAACTAAAGTAAGAACTATCAGTTTGATGGTGAAATTGAATAAATTTCGATGATTAACAACCACAATCAAATACTTGAAACTCTTACCACAACTGGCGTTTATATCTACAAATCGAATGGAAATCCGATATACATAGGCAAGGCTGTGAATCTCAAGGCGAGACTTCTCTCTCATGAACAAAACGCAAAACTTGACGCAAAAGAAGCACAGATAGTGAGTACAGCAGACACTATTGAGCTCATATATACACCATCTGAATTTGCTGCGCTACTACTTGAGGCCAGTCTTATCTCTAAATACCAGCCAAAGTTCAATGTCAGATGGAGAGACGACAAAAGCAATCTGTATGTGAAAATCACAGTGAAAGATGAGTACCCGAAAGTATTGATCACACGTAAGGAAAACGATGGCAAATCGCTATATTTTGGTCCATTCAGTTCCACTCACTCTGCAGAGAGTCTGCTTCGAAGTTTGCGTAGAATAATACCCTTCTGTATGCAGAGGAAACTTGCAAGTAGATCATGTTTTTACCACAAAATTGGTCTATGCGATCCATGCCCGAGCAACATAAACAAAATGATAGATGAACAAAAAGAAAAGTACAAAAAAGTATACAAATCGAATATTCGATCACTCATAAATGTATTGTCAGGCAAAAGTGAAAAGGTAATAAATCTCCTCAAGAAAGAAATGAGAGCACACACTAAAGAGCAAAATTATGAAATGGCAATAAAGTCGCGAGACACACTGCGCAGACTCGAGTTCCTAATGCTCTATGGCAGAATAGAAAGTGAGATGTCAGATATGGAGGACAAATCTGAGGAAAGCGTAAAGGCACTACTATCTATCCTGAAGCCGTTCTTCCCAAATCTCACTAACTTGGGTAGAATTGAGACATACGACAACTCTACACTCGGCTTCACGCATTCAGTCGCGAGTATGGTGGTTTTCGAAAACGGAAGGAGCAATAATCAGCAGTACAGGAGATTCAAACTTGATCCTAAGAAGTCTATTTCAGACTTTGACATGATGCAGGAGGTGATGGAGCGCAGGCTTGACAATAGCCAATGGCAAAAGCCTGACCTAATAGTAGTCGATGGGGGCAAGCCTCAAGTAAAAATAGTGCAGAAAGTGTTCCGCAAGCTAAATATCGACATTCCACTCATTGGCATTGCAAAACATCCAGACAGACTCATAATTGCTGTTGACGATCTCCCGACTGTCAGGCCGATCTCTGCGAACCTTGGTTTTCGACTTGTGCAATACGGACGTGATGAGGCTCACAGATTCGCAAAGAGGTATCATGTACATTTAC
>CAZATL010000089.1:0-2368 GCA_964488055.1 uncultured Gammaproteobacteria bacterium
CAGTTACCATGACAGCCAGTGCTGTCAGCTTGACTGGTGAGATCTGTGGAGTGCTCTCCTCGGGGATGGGCTTTATTTTTGCCATACGTACTATTGTAACAAAGCAAACACTAAAATAATTGACAAGGTCCAATGACAACTAACAAGTAACTTTCAACTTCCAATAACAAATTCCAAGTAACTCTCAATAATAAATGGTAATTGTCAATTGAATTTTGAAAATTATATATTACTTGAAAATTGAGATTTGAAAGTTGTCAATTGGCTTTTTCCATTACTTGACAATTGTGATTGAAAATTGGAACTTGGCCCCTTGTTCTGATTTGTGGTTTATAATGTCCCACATGGCACCTGCACAGACATCACAAACATTGAAGGTCCCACCGCACGACACAGACGCCGAGAAGTCGGTGCTTGGAGCGATACTAATAGACACTTCGTCAATTGGTCTTGTCGCCCAGTTCCTAAAGTCCATTCACTTCTATGGACGCGAACACAAACTCATCTACGAAGCGATGCTTGCACTTTTTGAGAAGCAGCAACCAATAGATGCTGTGACACTCAAAAATGAACTCAAGATAGAGGGTAATCTCGTCGCGGCTGGAGGGCAAGGATATATAGCAGATCTACTTGCAAGTGTGCCAACTGCAGCAAATGTGGAGGAATACGCAAAGATAGTGAAGAATCACTCCATCAAGAGAAAGCTGATAGAGATATCTTCAAAAGCAGTCGAACAGGCATTTGATGACACAAAAGACACACAGGAGATGCTTGATCATATAGAGAGTGAGATATTCGCTGTGGCGGAGGAGACAAGTAGTCAGGACTTTGTGGCGCTCAAAGATCTCCTAGCCGAAAGCTATACCAGGCTTGAGGAGTTGTCTAAGTCTGACGGGCATCTGCGAGGGATAGCGACTGGTCTGCCAGAGCTTGATATGAAACTAGCTGGCATGCAGAAATCCAACCTCCTTATCCTTGCTGCCAGGCCTGGCGTCGGAAAGACATCGCTAGCTCTCAATATCGGACTTAATGCGGCGCTACGCCACCAGAAGGGTGTCGCCATATTTAGTCTTGAAATGAGTAAGGAGGAACTCGTCGACAGACTACTTGTGTCGCAGGCTGACATAGACGCCTGGAGACTGAAGACCGGGAGACTGTCGCCAGAGGATTCGCAAGCTGTGATAAATGCCATGGGCGAGCTCTCTGAAGCCCCGATATTCATAGATGATACAGCTGGTCAGAGCATCCTAGAAATCCGCACAAAAGCCCGCAAACTAAAGGCCAATCATGACATCCAGCTTGTGGTAGTTGACTATTTGCAGCTTGTTGACCCGGGTCGGAAGATAGATTCTCGTGAGCAACAGGTGTCGTACGTGTCGCAAAATCTGAAGAACCTTGCACGCGAGCTCAAAGTGCCAGTGCTTTGTCTCTCACAGCTAAACCGAATGGTTGAAACTCGTGGGACGAAGAAGCCACAACTTGCTGATCTGCGTGAGTCTGGAGCCATCGAGCAGGATGCAGACGTTGTGATGTTCATTTATCAGGAGGGTGAAAGCGACGATCTAATGGATGCCAACAAGCGTATGATGAAGCTATCAATAGCCAAGCACAGAAACGGCGCTCTGGGTGACATTGATCTTGTCTTCAGAGGCGACAGAGTGAAGTTCTATGGAGTGGAGAGGAGTCTGGATTTGTAATTTTTGCTAGCAAAAATTACAAATAAAATTCAAATGACAAACTTCAAATCTACAAATCAAATTCAAATAACAACGCTTGAATGACAATTCAAGTTAAAATTACTAAAATTCAAGTTTCAGACTTTATTTGATGTTTGAATTTTGTTATTTGAATTTCATGGTTAGTTGTTTGTCTACGAGAAATAGTCTTCTGTAAGTCTCAAAGACGATAGCTCCAACTAAAATACCATACAGAGCGCCGGCAACGACATCTCCAAAATAGTGGCATGAAAGATAAATACGTGAATAGCTGATAAATGTAGCAATAAGAAAATATGCTATCTCACGCCTTCTTTTGCTATCGAACTTGATGAGAATGTAAGCGCCAGCCCAAGCTATCGCTGCGTGGCCTGATGGGAAACTATAGTCTGTCGGGCAGTAAGGCGCGGATATATTTGTTGCGACATATGGACGAGACCTTGCAAATATGGGCTTTAGGACAAAATGCACTGACCCAAAAGCAATGATTGCTGTGACAGATAGGACTATCGAAATACGAGTCATCTTTTTGATAAACAAGAGATGTTTCTTGTGCTCCATAAACTCAAAGAGGAAAGCGACAAATGCGACTACAAACCACACAAAAAGATATGCACCCTCCGCAGAAAGAAAGCGAAAAATCAAATCAAAAA
>CAZATL010000090.1:0-2365 GCA_964488055.1 uncultured Gammaproteobacteria bacterium
TCGATCACAAATATTGCATCGGCTTTAGCAGTCTTAAACTCTCCTACCCACCCAGATTTCTCACCTTCACTGTGTGGGCTCGGTAGTATCAAAGAGTGGCTGCCAATCTACAGATCCCTCGTAGAGCTAGAGCCAGGTAGTATCTACAATCTCACTCGCCTACCTACAGAATTAGTAAGGGAACTCGAAGCCAAAAATATAAAAAAAATATTTGATATCCCAGGTGACACAAATCTAAACAAATTCCAGCGTCGCCAGGTCGATGCCGTCCAGTCAGAGCTCCCACACGTAGAGCCAGACATGATCTCTGCAATAATTGATGATTACCAGTACCCACTCTATTTCTTCGACTACGAAACCTTTAGTACCGCCGTCCCAGAATTTGATGGTTTGCGTCCCTATGATCAGATCCCTTTCCAGTACTCGCTCCATATCATAGATGAGCCAGGTGCCAAGCTACGTCACCTAGAGTTTTTACATGATAGCTCTTCAAATCCTGTCGAAGCAATCTGTAAAAGTATAGTCACACATTTTGGTCCTGTTGGCTCTATCATCACCTTGAACTCAATATTTGAAAAAGACATAAATACAAGACTTGCTGAGCTCCTGCCACAGTACCAGGAATTTTTATTAAATTTAAATTCGCGTATTGTAGATCTCATGGATCCCTTTACCGCCGGCTTCTATGTCCACAAAGATTTCAAGGGGAGTAGCTCCATCAAAAATGTCTTACCTGTTCTCGTGCCAGACCTATCGTACAAAGAGCTCGAGATCCACGAAGGAGGCTCCGCCTCGCGTCTCTGGATGGATAGCGTGCTATATGAAAAGCCAGGTTTTGATAAAGCCAAGATATTAAAAAATCTACTCGAGTACTGCAAGCTAGATACACTTGCCATGGTCAGGATTTATGAGTTTCTAAATAAATGATGAAGTACTATGACAAAAAAATCTACGGAGCAATAGACAACGCGGTTTATGCGATCGACAAATTCATAGATGATGTACTGTGGTCCATATATAAACTCCTAGAAACCCTAACAATTGTTTTTGAATCAGAATTCTTTGATTACATCAGGTGTAAATATGGCATGTGGTATAACCTGCGTAGTCTACGGCAAAATATAGATTTCGATTACAAGTTGAAGATCAAAAAAGTAAAAATTAGGGTTGAGAGTATGGAGATGCAAGAAAGCTTTATTACCGCGGAAATCTATCATAAAGGTATAAAAGTAGATAAAGTTAAGGAATATTTAACTAAAGCAGTAGACGGATCTAGTCCAGGATGTCGTGAAAATATGGTAATCAAAATATTAGACAATCACCACGCTAGAGTAATATTTGAGTACCCAGAGTAGCTGCTATAATAAATCTATGATCTATTCTCCAATGATCCAAAAGGCGATTACGTTCGCTACTTCTATTCACAGAACTCAAAAAAGAAAAGGTAGTAGTACTCCATATATCACCCATCCCCTAGGTGTTGGGCTGATCTTGGCGCGAACCCAGGGTAGTGAGGATGTCGTAATAGCAGGAATACATCACGACACGATAGAAGATTGTGAACCATATGGATCCATCTCCAAAGAATATATTGCCAAATTATTTAACTCAAATATCGCCAATATCGTCGCGGATCTAACGGAAGAAGATAAAACTCTACCATGGATGGAACGCAAGCTTGCAGCGCTCAAACACATACCTCACATGTCTCACGATTCACTATTGGTCAAATCAGGTGATGTCCTACATAACTTGTCAGATCTTATTGCGGACATAGAAGATAAAGGTCTAAAGGTCTATGACAAATTTAACGCTTCAAAATCTGACACTCTAACTAGGTATCTAAAACTACTAGACGCACTCACCAAAGCTTGGCCAGAGAATCCTTTGTTAGGCGATATTTCTCAGGGAGTAAATAAACTCATAATACTTTCAAAGAATGATGATTAGGTTGGGAGAATATCTATGACCAAAGTGGTAATACCAACCAAATGTCATCTGTGGAAAAAAGACGTTCTAGCTACCGAAGATATGAGCTCACTTATAGAAGCAAAAAGTTATCTTGACGATAATCATCAGGTACGACAGCTCATGAAATGTTCTGATTGCGGGCAGTACTACTACAAAGAGTTTTATGAAACAGAAGATTGGGTAGGGGGTAATGATCCTCAGTATCGTACATATATTCCGATAGATCCAACAGATGAAACTATTGATAGTCTAAATGCTCAAGACTTCCTTGCAATCCACGATAATAAACCAAGATTGTTAGATGATTGGCTGGCAGATGGTACTCGTACAGTTAGATGGGTAGGTAGAGACCAAGCTCAATGAATATAGACTGGAATGCACCGATGACTGACAG
>CAZATL010000091.1:0-2287 GCA_964488055.1 uncultured Gammaproteobacteria bacterium
AAGTTCAGATACAGTTTCTAATGTGCCCGAGGGGAGACTTGAACTCCCACTCCTTACGGAATACGCCCCTCAAGCGTACGTGTATGCCAATTTCACCACTCGGGCTGTTTACATTTATACAATGTTTTCTGTATGTTAAAGACGATCGTATGCCTCCGCCAAAGGCGGATTAAGCAGTAGTAAGACTCACTAATCGTATCGTCAACTACTGACTTAAAATTTCACCACTCGGGCTAAATATTAGAGTTGACAGTTGTCAGTCAACAGCTGTCAGCAAATACAAACAAATACCTTGAACTAGGTACTATCGGCCAGAGGCCGATCAGCCTTTGGCTGAGGTTCTAGGTACTCACTTCTGTATGGAATTATATCATCACTTCCGTCCGATTGTGTAGAGTGATGGATAGTAAAGGAAGGCTGCTGGCAGGTCTTCAGATATTTTCTTTTGAAAATCTACCATTAATTTCTTCTGCAGCGTAGCGCTATCTGTGGCTCGAAAATCCTCAAGTATCTTATCTACTCGTTTGTTATCATAGTTTGTGATATTTGTCTTTCCCTTCTGTGTTGAGTGCCATATGAAGTACTGATTGACTTCAAGGGGTATATCCCAAAGACCAAGGATCATGTCAGCCTCCTCACCAGGTTGCAGTCCATTTATATCTACCGTACACACGCCTCCAGATCCTTGTATGATCTCTTGTATTTTGTGTGCCAAATTAACAAATTGAAACGATGTCGATAGTCTGAATTTCGCTGATTCTGAAGCCTCACTGAAGTACCGTCGCAAAATATTTCTGTCAAGCTCTGGATTTTCTGGTATGCGAATGATCGTTGGATCATACATATCAGATAGAGGTGATATCGGCGATACAGCCAAGCTTCCAACATCCTCAAGTTCCTTGATGGGTATGCTACCAAATATTGCAACTCTCACATCCTTTTCTTTGAGAAGTGGATGACTCTGATTGAAAAAGAGTGTGACTAGTCTTGAGAAGTCGGCGCCTTTGGTCGACGTTGTTCTTGGCCAGCTGCTGAAGTTTGTGAATGCAGCTTTTGATGTAGTATGGAGGAGGTCAATCTCCTTGAGTTTGTAGGCACTTGTGAGATCGCTTTCTGTCGGATAAACTTTATAAACTTTTTGTGGTAGATCAAGCACAAGTGGGGTAAGAATAAGTATGGAAATACTATCCTTGCTCTTTGTGTATTTCACAGAGGAAATGACGTACGAGCCGCGAATACCACGGAATGGATTTGTAGTATAGACATAATCCGCCAAATAGGTCATAAACTGAGGAAATGATCTTGATGTGATATATACGATCGTGTACTTGTCGGGCCGCTCTATCTTCACATCTTGGAATGCTGCTTTTATGTGGTCTGATGTGAATGGTGTTCCATCTGTGTACGTCAAATCTCGTCGCAGATGCAGTGTGAATCGCGTTGCATCAGTATTCCTTTCCCATCTATCTACTATCTCGCTTTTGTATTCGCCTGTGCCGGAATCCTTTGTGAAGAGGCGAGTTGTCAAGTCATCAAGTATGAGCGGTGGCAACTTGTTGAGAGTTACTTTGCCAGATATCCCTATCGTGACTTTCTCCGTGTCAAAAAACCTCAAAATATCCTTCGAGAAAAGCACATAGAGTGCAATAAGCAGTGAAGTAGCAAAAAAAGATGCGGAAATATAAAGAAGGTATTTCTCAAGAAACGCCACAACAAGCCAGTAGTACAGGCGAAACTTTCTGTGCATATCTGTAGATTGTATCACTTTTTGAGGTCTCGATGAGGGTCTTGATGTGCTATCAAATGAGCAGTAATACGACAGAAATCACGAAAAATATAGCAATTGCTGCTATCGTAGCACGTAGCACAAGCACCTCGACACCTCGCCTTGTCTGAAATGTCTCACCTCCACCACCCCACGCACCACCCAAGCCCGCTCCTCTACCCTGCATGAGTATGAAAACGACGATGACTATAGTCACTATGATGTTAGCAATTAGAAGAATGTTTTTGATGGGCATATGTTACTTAGTATTTAATACTTGATACCTTACATACTGTACTCAAACGCAAAAAGTTCATTGTTCGAGCGATGTGACAACCCGTGTCACGAGTCGAGAACTAACATGGGTAACTTCTCGATTTCTCCGCCCAGGGCGGATCCACTCGAAGAATAAATAAGCACTACTGTTACTTGCTAGACTTACAATTATATCATCTTACTTTTGCTACGTAAATGTACATGATACCTCTTTGCGAATCTGTGAGCCTCATCACGTCCGTATTG
>CAZATL010000092.1:0-2262 GCA_964488055.1 uncultured Gammaproteobacteria bacterium
CCCCCCCGCACCATCAGCCCAAGCTGCGCCAGTTTTGGTATTAAAATTAATCGTTGGTGCAGAAACATACAAAGGGGGGTATGGAGCAGCCGAACCATATTTTATGGAAGTTATGTATGTGTTTGTAGCATCTGCATAAGTATACAATGAATTTGCCGCTGCCCCGAAACCCGAGGGTGACGCAATTGTCTTTGACGTAGAAAAATTTCCATTTACATAGAAATCCCCACTGGTCGATATTTGTGCAGTGTCATTTCTGAATAACAAACCTTTTCCTGCCGTCCATATGGATGAACGAGTTCCTGAAATCTCCGACCAAGGCCATCCTCCACCATCAGCAGTGTATTGTTTTATAGTAATACCTCCTGCATTGCCAGATCCAGAAAGCAAACTGCCATAAAAACTAGCTTCACCAACAATGTGCAATGGCACACTAGGACTCGTCGTCCCAATGCCAACATTGCCATCACTTGATACATACAATCCCATATTATGAGTTGGAGTTCGCCAGTCGACACCTGTACCACTCTCACCATACAAAGCAATTGACCCGTCTTCTGCACTCATGCGTATTATTGGTGCTTTTTTTGCCCCGATCAAAGCAAACTTCTGCGTTCCATTTCCAGAGTTAAGTGCATAATTTATTCCAATGTCTGTAATTAGATTTGTACCCCCGCCATACGATTCCACTCCCAGATTTCTACCTCCAGCGCCAGTGAATCCCAGCAGGTCACCAAGTCCTGTACTGTCATTTAGAAAATATACACTACCGCTGCCCCAAACTACTTGGAGCTTCGCTGTGGGTACTGACGTCCCAATGCCGACATTACCAAGGTCGGTAATTCTCATTCTTTCTGTTATCTCATTACCATGCATCCATCTTGTTCCAAAAAGCAAGATGCCACCATAATTTCCAGTTGCTTTTGACGTTATAGCAGAGCCTGGGTATACAAATCCTGACAAAGTACTTGGAAATACCATACCAGTTGACGCAACTAGATCACCAAGTGCATCATTTAGCGGTCCAATGCCAAAGCTAGAACCTATTTGGAGCGTCGTGCCAGGACTCGTCGTGCCAATGCCAATGTTTCCTGAAGAGTTTAAAGTCATCCGAGTTGTACCATTTGTCTTCAGTGCCAGTCCATATGCATCATTTGTACCTAGTGTGGCAAGACCAGAGAATGAGTTGCCACCATTGAGGTAAGAGGTTGTAGCAAATACAGTACCAGGATCCATCCAGGTGGGAGTACCACCTGATACGGTCAGTATCTGATTACTTGAGCCAATGGTAAGAGGTGTGGCTAGGTTACTAGCTGACCCAACTAGTAGTCCACCTGTTGTGAGTGGGATAGATGGGAGAGAGGAGAAGGTGGTTGTCCCAGTGACAGATAGCCCACCTAGTAGACTTGCATGTGCTGTGGTTGTACCAGAGAAGCTACCACTAGCACCATCACTTCCATCATCTCCGTCTTCCCCCTCGTCTCCCTTCTCACCCTTATCTCCTTTATCACCCTTTGATCCTGTGTAGCCTGTGTCTCCTTTGTCTCCACGAAGTGAGTCTTTCTCCTCCTTGAAGAGTGATGATATGAGGCTCTTGATGTACTGACCTATATCTTGGGGTGAGTCGTATGAATCATCTGTACCAGTGTTGTCTGCACCAACAAGCATGAGCTTGTCATCTTTTACGACTATTTTCTTATCACTCGTTTGGGATGGATTTACACACCTTGTTGAGTCGAAGTTCCAGAAGAGGGTGCAGTAGAGTTTGGTGAACAGTGACTTATCGCCATTTGTGGCTTTCGTAGACCCTATTGCCAAAACATTGGGAAACGATAGCTGTACAAGAAAAATCGCAATAAGCGAAAATTTAGCACACAAGAAAAGAATCCTCATACAGGACTTTCGTACGCATCCTTTTCTACTATCTGCTACAAACATCTTTATTTATGTATATCTAGTACATATCAAATCATCACAAGAAAGTGTACAGAGTTTGGTTATGGGTCTCAAGGGGGAAATGAAGTAGCTTTGTGTTGTTACTTGTAATTGAAATGCCTGAATATGGTTCGGGTGGTTCGGCAGGCTCACCATGACAAACATTCGTGGCATTTGAGAATGTGATGTCTATATGTGTTTAAAACAATTGAGTTTTGAATTTCACTTGTATATTTGAGTTTTGTTATTTGGAATTTAATTACACCGTGTCTTCTTGTACAATGTCCCTACTATGGACAAAAGACTCATGATCATCTCAACCGTCGC
>CAZATL010000093.1:0-2202 GCA_964488055.1 uncultured Gammaproteobacteria bacterium
CCTACCCTTTATTCCCTCCCCCACGCCCCAAACCCCTTGAAAATTAAATTGCTATAGGATATAATTTCCACATGACAGCAGAGAGACCATATCTACGTGCACTACTAACAAGTGCTGGATCGCCCGGCGCAAAATTTGATGCAGCTAGCCTAGCTTCTCATGGTAACAGAAGGATCGAGTCAAATGGCACTTCACCAGTACCTGCCGAATTTATTACTGCAGGGATACGGGCGGGTATATTTGACAAAGCAATCGACGGTGGGAAGAAAAACCAATTTACAACTACTTTCAGACAATATCTCGTGGAGAATATTACGAAAGCTTATGCACTGGCAGGCTCTAACGAACAAGACAGGCAACGTGTCTTTATTGAAAATACCACACCATATCTCACTGCATTTATGGACATTGCAGAAGAACTGATAAATGAGGATGAGCCAGACTTTGAGCTTCAAGTTCATTTAGCAAACTCAATACAATGGCTCGGAGCTATAGCACCAAAGTTTGGTAATGACATCTACCACTCACCCTTGCCAAAGCCAAATAGGTTATCCACATGGTTTGATATTGACATAGACACAGATTCGATAGCTCCTGAAGGAAAAACGGGCATTATGGCACTGAATGCTGCATATGACTTTGTCGAGCAAATTGCACCCGGAATAAGTGATTATGAAGCAAGAAAAGATAGATTACTACATGGTAGAAATTTGCAGACTTTGATGATAGCAGAGCCCTACAAAGATCCAGAAGTATTTCCTGACATGGTTTATATGGACGGTCGAGGCACCCAAATGTTGGCTGAATACATACACAAAAGCAATCCCTTTACCTCACTTTCTGAACAAGACTCTACCGTTTTTCATGATCAGAAGCATCTTGCAGCAAGAGGACTACTTGGAATATATGCTCTTGATGTGAGGAGAAATAACGTTGAGTCTGGTCAGACTTGGCCACCGAACAAATCGAAAATATTGACTATGTCAGATGGCAGAAAAGTACTCGCATGTAGAGCTACATATGATGATCCAACAACAGAAAACCGCGCCAAAATTCGATGGCAGGAGCTCACAGGTTCGCACCCAGATTCGTACCATTACATCTACGAAGAAGAAAGAGTCAAAGCTTTAGGTCGGCTTACTATAGACTCACCACCAGTTCAGGCGATAGTTCAGCATAAAACCGAGTCTGCTGAAGCTGCTGCAATACAAGGTAGCGTAGGAATTGTTGCCAGAATTGAAGCAGTCGAAGCAAATCCCGAGATGATTGACGCGAACATATTGGGTAGCTTGGTAGTGCTGGGCAATAATAGGTATAAACTCACAGACACTTCAGGAAAATTCAGATCACTTGGAGTGAACGATCTGGTAGTATCTTGGGACAAAGCGAATAGTGGCTATGATGTGATAGGGAAAGTCGGAGACCATACATTTACAGTATTTTTAGCTTCTGACGGAGATAGTCTGGGGGCTGTAGCTGAAGTAAGTATAGGCTCTACTTTTTCCGAAGAAACCGCATGCGTGGTTGGCAAATATTGCGTTAATAAGTTATTGGGTTATTTCGAAGATCAATATCGAGCCGAAGAAAGAAGGTTTGGTGGGGTTGTTGATACAAAGAGGAAAAACCCTAGTTCTCCACTTGAGGAGCATTTGAGACTCAATCATGTGGGCTGGCAGTGCAATCAAAAAGATGGTGAGAAAGCTGACAGATCTTTACGAAGATCAAATAAAAAGATGGGTATAAGAGAACTAAATGACGTTGTTCAGTCAACTTTCAGAGATCTAAGTCGTTACAACGGTCTACCAGAGGCACAACAAAAGATGATAGACAATATTGTGATGCGTGCATACAAAAGAAATCTTGATCCTAGTTGGCAAAACTACTATATAAGACCAGATGGTACAAGAGTAGATTTCGGCTGTGATAGACTCGTACTACTCAATCCTACTGGCAAAAACACTGATCAAGAAAGAGCTGCTGATCCTCTGCACACAAAGTATAGTCCGCTTGATCCCAATTATACGCTCTCACTTTCTTACATTGTTTCAGAGGATGCACAGACGCCAAGGACTGTTGGTATGTCTGTCGACTGTACTGACATTGTAGAATATCTTAGGATGACTGAAGTCGAGGGTCAGATAGCAGTTTCAGGCACAGTTTTCAAAAGCTAAGACTTCATTTTCGCACCCTACCTTTACCCAC
>CAZATL010000094.1:0-2189 GCA_964488055.1 uncultured Gammaproteobacteria bacterium
ATTTTGGGCAATTGTTTCGATGTCTTTGCTGTCTTTACTATTTGGTGAGATGTCTTTCGATGATGACGTGTTCGAAACGTCTGTTTGCCTTGGGATGAAGAAATAGCTTACTATCTTTGCTCTGAAGAGATAGCCAGTGAGACCCAAACCAACAAGAAACACAACACAATAGATCAATATATTCTTCATATTGGAAACAATAGCATACTTTCTATCATATTTATTCCATTTTACCCTTGACGTGAGATGGTCAGTCGTAGTGGAAAATCAACCTTCAAGGTTGCGCGGTGACCGTCACAGCGCCCACACTTATACTTCTTGTCGCCTCGGGGACACGGAGTTCCCATCACTCAAGTAAACACACTTAGGATGTTGAGTTGTTGAAGAATACTCTTTTCGTTTCATTTTGAATTGTGGATTGGAATAATTTTGTGTATTGATAAAATTACCAACCAAATCACTAACCAAAAAATATAATCAATTTGGTAGAAACCTATCGGGAATCCATTGCCACTCAAACCAGGCACAAAGCTGGACGTAGAAAACGACATATATAGATATGTCGTCATGATCAAAGCAGAGATGACGCTCGCAAAGAAGAGTGAAAATCTCCATTTTTGTAAAATAGTGTAGATACATAAGCATACAAATACCAAAATGGTATGCATAATAAACATCAAGGCATACAAAGCGTTTTCGTTTAGTGAAAACTCTTCACCTGCTAAACGCGTTTCATAGGTGCCGGATAATAAATATCTTCCTAGTAGTCCATCACCGTAGATACCTTGAAAATTCAAGCCTTCGCGAATAGAATTCATGAGAAATGAATTTAAAATAAAGGCAAATACCATCACGAAAGCAATGTTTTTGAGGAATATTTTAGTTTGCATATTATCACAATTTAGCATACGGCCAAAGAGTGCGCAATGGCACACCCAGTAACATTCAGTCTCAAATCCTAGCCTGATATAATCACTTCATATGGACATGATCGACAAACTTGCTTGGATATATATAAGAGATCGAAAGATTCTCTCGACGCGATCAAAAGGTAAAAATGCATGGTATATACCAGGTGGAAAAAGAGAAGCTGGAGAATCTGACAAAGAAGCTTTAGTACGAGAAGCTAAAGAAGAGCTAACTGTTGACTTGGTGTCTGAAACCATAAAATATCTAAATACCTTCAAGGCCCAAGCCCACGGAAAGCCCGAAGGAGTATTTGTTCAGATGACTTGTTACGTCGCAGATTATAAAGGAGAACTTGTTCCCTCTGCAGAAATAGAAGAAATGTCATGGCTCAAGTCAGATATTGATCCTGCCCTACTCTCTCCTGTAGATAGAATTATATTTGCATATCTGAAAGATCAAAACCTAATTGATTAGTTCGGCTCAAGTTGCTGGCAAGTTTGGAATATAAAAATTGGTCTTCCGAATCCTCGCAAAGCGTTTATATATCCCTAGCATTGAAAGCACTTAGCAATATATCATCCCCTGCCGTGCACGCACACAAGTCGTTTGTGTGATGCCATTTCAGATCGCCACTGCACCAATGCTTACACCTCGGGTGTGTCTACGCGATTATATTTGCACTAGTACATTCTATTCTAGATTTAATGTAGGAGTTCCCTTGGGATATTTGTCAGTCATTATCTCTATTGGATCATATCCCCATTCACTCAATTTATTTTTTATACAGAATGGCTTATTCTGTTTATAGTTAGACATACCCTTCGCTTTAACATAGTTCTCATATGTCATGGTTGTGTTTTTTTGAAGAAAAATTTCAGTGATGCCATCTTGTGAATCTTGTTCCTCTTTGTCGCATTCGTCTGACGCTTTTATATAAAGAGATTGGTATTTATCATTTTTCTCTCTTTGCAAAGATGCTTTTTTTGATTGAGGAATATAAATCAATAAGTAGTAGGAGGCAGAAAGAGTGACAATTAGTGCGCAAACTGACATTACCTTCTGGAATAAAGTCATAGAGTATTATACTAGTCTTAGTGGTTAGCATGGTCAGATGACACTCCTTACATAGGATGTAAGATAACAACTTCTCATACCGTTCCATTTGTCTTGCTTCGACTCAACTCCAGTATAGTCATTTAGCCTCAATCTGGTGGTACAATTGAGACACGAGTTATCAGGGCGTTGGGGTCCAGACCGACACGCTCAACATAGTTCGGTAA
>CAZATL010000095.1:0-2105 GCA_964488055.1 uncultured Gammaproteobacteria bacterium
AATACTTTGTGCAAGGGAATAGAGGGTGGGTGGTGAAGACGATGGGGTTGTTTGTTATGGCCACAATTGTTTTGTGGATATTTTTGATGCAGGATAAGGTGATTGATATTTTTGCAAATTTGACAATTTTCAAATCAACAGAAATGCAGAAGATTACAAGAGAAGATGTTGTGAAGATAGACAAAAAAACGAGATCAGAAATCATAAAAGGGATAAAGCAAGAATATTCAGTGGAAATGATTCCTTTTTTTTCGACTAGTCTATGGCAAAGCTCTAGGCATTCAACAATGATTGATAAAAATGGCCAAACGATGCAGACAAGAGGTGTAAGAATTAGTAAGGTACTTGGGGCAGGAACATTATTTGAAGTCGCAGAAGAGAATGGCGATAAATATATTGTGCAGATTGTACCTTTTCAAACTGTTCTTGAGTTACCTTATTACCTGATAAATGAAAATGGTGAGATATATTCATATGCTGGTAAAGGCATCTCACAAGACTATGCAAAATCTATGAAAACAGAAATGAAACTGCTGATTTCATACCGCACCGACAATCAAGATGGTGATATTATAAAACTCGACAGGGTGCTATTGGCCGATTAAATATGACTCAAACGCTAAAGTTAACCAAAATAGATATGCACATATCGCTACCGAAAATAAAGATAGATGTGCTATGCACCTTGCTCTTTTTAAGTTTTTTATTTTCTTATACAACAGTTGTGGTCAGAGCAGGAGACTGCAACGAAACTGGTTGCAATTGCCATTACAACAATGCCTGCTTGGAGTGTGATCCTTGCCCACCACAACCTACGGCCAGACCGACGGCTAGACCGACAAGCGCTCCACAACCCACCTCTCCTCCTGCTGAGCCAACAGACCCTCCTCCTGGTTGCAATGCTTGTTCTAATAGTTGCCCTGGTTGTGCATGCAATTGCGACGGCTCATGCGGAGATACAAGCTGTGACGATGACGACCCAGACCCAGTAAATACTCCCACCCCCACCCCAACAGCAGCTCCATGGACGCTTGGTGGGTGGAGAGTTGTGTATAAGTCAACCGGAGACATCAGTCTTGTCAAAGGTCAATATATGAGTCATTCAGGTGCAACGATAGTTGGCAACGTGGCAGATGGATCATATACTTCACCATTCACGATTACTTCAGATCCAGGTCCTGATACTGCCAACTTCTCAATAGCAGTCCCTAATAACTGGGATGTCTTCTCAACTGCTTGTGTGGGTGGAGATGACTGTCATTGCGATGATCCTGGCTTTTGCCCAAGAACTGGTAATCCCACCGCACTCACATATACAAGAACTGGTGGACACCATGACGTCTGGTGGCACTTTGTGGGACCTCCCACAAATCTCCAGGTGCTTTGTGATAGTCTGGCCGGTAAAGCTACTGTATCTTGGTCTGGTGGGACTAATATTCCATACTATGCTATACGACTTGATGATTCAGACCACATATCAGGTTGGTCAAGTGATCCAGTGCCTATTCCCACACCATTTATCTGTGATCCAAACAGTGTAGGCACCACCAATGTCTGTCGTGATGTATCTGGCAACTCATTTACAGCAAATATAGTCCCAGGTCATAACTACTACTTCTGGATGCATACTGAACACTTCTGGAATACATCGGCAAGTACTACGTTTAAGTGCGACATCCCTCCAGAAGGATATATCGACGGTATAAACAACGATGCTTGTTATGCATATGGTTGGGCCTGCGACAGAGACAATGTATCTCAAGGTCTTAGAATTGACTACACTCTAAATAGCACATTTTCTTTCGATGCAAATAATTGGATTGGCAATTTGAACAACACAGACACAACTCGGAATAGGCCTGATATAGCCGCGGCGGGACTATGCGGGGGGAATGGTTATCATGGGTGGATTTACGATTTGAAATCTTCAAGTAACATAAACTTCCAAGATGGGGTAGCACGTACCATTTATGCAAGAGCGTCGGGCATTGATGAAAGTGGGAATATCAATGCTATGAGCAATTTGCTCGTTGGTAGTCCAAAAACAGTCCAGTGTGCCACCCCAACTCCATTTATTAATGTGCTTGCTAGGACTCCTGGTGCAG
>CAZATL010000096.1:0-2046 GCA_964488055.1 uncultured Gammaproteobacteria bacterium
ACTTAGCACTTAGCACTTAGCACTTAGCACTTAGCACTTAGCACTTAGCACTTATTTTACACTTTCTCCCCATGTACCCGGAGCGCGTTTAGTATCACAATCACATCTATCACTTCTTGTGCGAGCGCGCCCGCGACTGGCGGGATATAGCCAAATGAGGCGATTATCATAAGCAGTGTGCTCAAGCCTATCCCAACGAATATACTTTGTTTGGCTATGTAGAGAACTCTTTTGCTAAGCTCAAATATTTCACCAATGCGCTCGACAGAGTCCACCATCACAACCACGTCTCCAGTCTCCGACGCTGCACTTGACCCATGCGCACCCATGGCAATCCCGACGTCAGCCATAGCAAGTGCTGGTGCATCATTCACCCCGTCCCCAACCATCACGACAGGTGAGGCTATTTTCTTCTGCTTTTTCACATACTCCACCTTGTCTTCAGGCGACGCTTCTGCATACACCTTTGTCATACCAGCTTGCATGGCAATATGCTCTGCCACTTCTTTCTTATCTCCTGTGATCATGACAAGGTCCTGCACACAACATCGAAGCTTCGTAAATAATTTCTTTACATCTGTTCGTATGGTGTCTGTGAACTCAAACCTCGCAATCATCTTCTTTTCGCCTGTCAGATATACATTTATTGTTCCATGGGCCTTGGCATCGTCTCGTGCTTTTTTTAGCTCTAGACTTATCTCTATTCCTTTTTTCTCAAGGTAAGTAAGCCTGCCTAATGAATATCTTGCGCCGTTTATGACACCAGTCACACCTTCTCCCAACACCTCTTCAAATTGTTCGGGAATTAGGAGCTTTCCAAGCTTATTTTTTTTCACATATTCGCCAAATGCACGGGCTAAAATGTGATTTGAAAGCTGATCAAGCGATGCAGCGATTAGCACCATTTTTGTGGGATCTATACCATCAACGGGGCTAATGTTGTTGAGCTTCGGAGTTCCAAATGTAAGAGTGCCAGTTTTGTCAAACATGAAGCTTTTGGCTTCGGCAAGTTTTTCGATGACTCCACCGTGCTTTATGATTACTCCACGCTTGGCAGCTTTGCTGATGCCTGATGCAAATGCGATTGGGGTCGCCAGAATAAGTGGACAGGGAGTTGCGACAACTAGCACAGACACAGCGCGAAGGAGATCTCCAGTGTATGCCCATGCACCTCCCGCAAGAATTACTGCAACTGCCGTAAACCATACGCTGTATCTGTCTGCAAGCCGCACAAAAGGCGCCTTTGCTGACTCTGCCTCTTTCACAAGACTTATGATGTGCGAATATTTACTTTCTTTACTTTCTTTTTCAGCGACTATCTCAAGTGGGGAGCTTTTGTTCACAGTACCGCTAAAGACATGTGACTGAATAATCTTTTCGACAGGCAAGGACTCGCCAGTCAGTATGGATTCGTCTACTTGCGATTCTCCCTTTGTTACTTTTCCGTCAACCGGTATTACCTCGCCAGGCTTGACAAGAACCATATCTCCGACATGCACATCATCAATTCCCACATCTACAATTTCATCGTTTTTTAGAAGGTGAGCTTTTGTCGGTGCGTTATTCAGAAGTGCGGTCAATTCTTTCTTGGCACGTCTTATCGCAAAGTTCTCAAGCGCCTCACCTCCAGAGAGCATCAGAAGTACAACAGATGCTGCTAAATATTCGCCTATCCCGATAGCAGATCCTATCGCAAGAAGCGCAATAATGTCTACACCAAAATGACGACGGATGATCGACTCTATAATATCTCTTGTGAGTGGCAACACCCCGACGACCACAGAAATTGCCAGAATTTTTGTCCCTAATTCTTTTTGATTTGTGAAATATAGGAATCCGTAAGTAATAAGGGCTACGAGGACAAGAAATGGGATTTTGTTTTCATATTTTGTGACGAAATCGTTTGCCTTGTTTAGGATATTTTTCATAAAAAATGGCGTTTGAATAATGTTTCTTCTAATCTAATTTTGGAAAACGGCATAGTTGCATTGTTAGCACTTAGCACTTAGCACTTAGCACTTAGCACTTAGCACTTAGCACTTAGCA
>CAZATL010000097.1:0-2021 GCA_964488055.1 uncultured Gammaproteobacteria bacterium
ATCACCATTACGGCGATTTTAAAGTTTTGGCTGAGGCTCTGGGATTTATCCGCCTCTGGAGGATGAAGCTTGTCTGCCTCTGGCAGGTTGGAATCTATTTGAAAAATTTATCAACTATTTGACCTGTTTATTTCAGTGCACTACTCTTCGTGCCACACATCTCTGTATTTAGGAGTTCGAAGTAACTTTTCAATATCCATTTTTATTTCCTGTATATCTTCTTCATTCAGTGGCTTGAAATTGTCATAAAAACCAGTTTCTCGATGAGGCAATTGAACAGCATCACCATATTTTTGGATAATGGCTGTAACGGCACGCCCATAAATTTGCATGTGAAGTGTAGGGCCTTCGGGCTTAAATACACCCCAGTTGCCCATATCCTGATAGTTCACAATACCTATATCTACACCCCGTCTAGCCATTGCAGATTTTAATGCTTCGCCAACAACCATAGACAGTTTTGTATATTCAATGGCAAGTTGCGGTGAGAGTTGCGTTCGATTACGGACTGGATTCTTCGGAAAGATATAAATATGCCCACCCTCAGATCGATCAATAAACGGTTTTGATGCAGCTTGAATATAAAAGTTTTCCGTTTCGTAAATTGGGATTTGTGTTTTCATAGGTATAGTACAAGTATGAAAAAAGCCCATATTTCTAGCTCAAAACAAGTATAACATAACGGACAATTCAATTAAAAAACTGCTGTGGGCTGGGATGAATTTGGAACTTTTCTATTCCAAAGGGTTACTTAAGAATTCTTCAATTTCTCTCCTTGATTGAAGGATAATGACCCTTTTTTTAGACTTGAGAGCTTCTAATTTCTGGAGTATATCTTTCCTGGCTATTCTCGGGTATTTCCAAATAACCCAGCGGAGCAAATTCCAACGGATGATTTCTTTGCATCCTGGAATTTCATCAATTCTATTTTTTCTTATCTGTCTTTTAATGACGCGATACATACAAATCCACCAAGGTAAGTCCAGGAGAATAATAGTATCGGCTACTGGAAATCTAAGATAAAGAGTACTCCTGTAGTTCCCATCCATTATCCAGCTTTCTTCTTGAATGAGTTCTTGAATTTTTTCTTCCCAGTCTTCTGTTGTTGGCTTTTCCCAATTTGGTTTCCAGTAGTGCTCATCTAAATTGATGAGCCGGATGTTAAGTTTTTTGTGAAGCTTTCTAGCAAAACTAGATTTTCCAACACCAGAGGAGCCAAGGACAAGGATTCTTTTCATATATTAGCTGAGGTTCTGGAGTGAAGTTGGAACTTATTTACTAGCCTCAAATACTTTAAATTCTCCCTCGCCTAGAGCAACAATGGGGAGTTCCTCCTTGTAATGAGACAGTAACTGTTTTGCGATAGCCCAGTCTATGTTTGGAGCATTGTAGTCTGACTTCCAATGAGGAATAGTTTTGATTGGTAATAATCCTAAACCATCTTCAAGCTGTAGCGTATCCAGATTGAAGCAGTATCTGGCAAGCATATCCATACCTGCAGATGATCCAGCAATGGTTTTTCTATCTAGATTATTTATCCATTCTGGAGTTTGGTTTAATAAATCGATAAGCACTTGAGTGCTTCCACCTCGAAAATAGACAACATCTGTATTTTGTAATTGAGCAATAAAAGTATCTGGTCGAGCAAGATTGATTTGCAATTGAACTCCTGGTAAGTTTCTCATAAAGAACACCTTGTCCTGTTCGAATGCTTCTTCCCAATTTTCTTGTGGACGAGCGAAGAGACAATCAAGAATTTTAACGGGTTGTGAAAATCCCATTACCATTTCTTCACACAATGCTTTGCCACCATCAGGTGCTTTGTGGGGGTACCCACCGATGAGAATAAATTTTTTCATAAAAATGTTTGCTGAGGCTCTGGGACGATGTTGGAACTTATCTAGTCTCTTTAAAAGCCTGAAATTTACTATCAATTTCAATTATTCTTGTTGTAATTGATCTAATTGCTTCACCCATAGAATCATCTAAAAGTCCATAAAAATTCTTTGCTCGATTTAACT
>CAZATL010000098.1:0-2016 GCA_964488055.1 uncultured Gammaproteobacteria bacterium
AATACTTTGTGCAAGGGAATAGAGGGTGGGTGGTGAAGACGATGGGGTTGTTTGTCGCGGCGATATTGATTGTGAGTTTGTTTCTGTGGCAAGATCATATATTTGATAATAAATCCGGAATCATTTCACGAAACCAAATGGATGAGATTGCAACCCCAAAAGAAATATCACCAAGTGGTTCCTACCCGATATCAATTAAAGATTACCAAATAACTCCAGAAGAGCTTGCATTTATAAAAAGTATGGAAAATAGAGAGTATGTAGATAAAGAAAATAGCGGAGACAAACTAATATTTGATATAGTGAACATACTGGAGACAAATCCACCCAGAGGTACTATCCGCGTCGAATCATCTGGAGATGAATATGACGTAGTAATCGAACCTAATACACAAATAACGACAGTAGAGATTGTGTTAAAAAAAGATGGTGTTATAAATGAAATTAGGTACGTTCCTGTAGATAGTAATCCGCTAATGTTATTGCATAAAGATACAACTATTGGAATATTTTATAGCGAACCCTCGTCTAGTGGGTCCGCATCAGAAATCAAAGCAAATAGCATCGTATATCTAGGAAGTAAGCTTGAGATAAACTAAAATATGATCAGTGTCAATCATCGAATATATCTGAATAGAATACTAGCGCGTGTAGTAATGACTGTTTTGGTCTTGGCATTCTTGTGCGTAATGACAATTTTTTCTGGACGTAATGTATTGGCTGATTGTTCTGGCTCTATAGCATGTAGGCTATACGGCTGTCCATCTGGCCAAAGATGTTCATGTAGTAGCACTTGCTGCTCTGATGCAGATGGTGGATGCGCTGCTGGCAATTATCTTGACTGCAGATGTGAAACTGACCCCAATCCAACAAATACCCCCACCCCCACCCCTACAGCTGCTCCATGGGACCTCACTGGCTGGAGAGTGATATATAAGTCGACAGGCAACATAAATACTGTCAAGGGACAACCCATGACATTATCTAGTTATGCAAGTAATCCAATAGTCGGTAATACTGCAGATGGTTCTTTCAGTGTCGCAGATCCCATGATATCGACAGTGGGCAGCTCTGCTTCATACAATTTCTCGATCACAAGACCTGCTGGCTGGGACGTATTTTCATCAGTATGTCTAAATAGAAATAATTGCCATGACTTTGACCCAGTAAACGCCAATTCTGCTCCACAAACTGGCAATCCAGCCACGCTCACTGTTGGACGAGGGGGTGGGTATGCTGACGTCTGGTGGCACTTTGTGGGACCACCAACTAATCTGACTGTGAGTTGTAATAGTATGGGAGGTCAGGCAACTGTATCTTGGTCTGGTGGGACTAATATTCCATACTATGCTATACGACTTGATGATTCAGACCACATATCAGGTTGGTCAAGTGATCCAGTGCCTATTCCCACACCATTTATCTGTGATCCAAACAGTGTAGGCACCACCAATGTCTGTCGTGATGTATCTGGCAACTCATTTACAGCAAATATAGTCCCAGGTCATAACTACTACTTCTGGATGCATACTGAACACTTCTGGAATACATCGGCTGATCTCTCATTCAAATGTGACATCCCACCTGCTGGATTCTTTTACAGTGTAAACAATACATCATGTTCTGTATCTGGATGGGCATGTGATAAGAGTCTCGGGACACAACCAATAAGAGTGGATCTGTATCACACAAACGATGCTTTCCACACCCCCAATCAATGGGTAGGCAACGTCAACAATGCCAATATCTATCAACAAAACTTAGTCGATGCTGGAGCGTGTGGGCCAGTTGGTAATGCTGCATATGGTAACCATGGATTTGTTTATGACCTTCGTACCTCGTCGACCACAAACTTCCAAGATGGAGTAGCCAGGACTCTCTATGGACATGCAATAGGAATAAATGAGAGTGGTGTGGCAAATAGTATGAATCCTGTCATCGGACTAAGTCCATTGACTGTCCAGTGTGCCACCCCAACTCCATTTATTAATGTGCTTGCTAGGACTCCTGGTGCAG
>CAZATL010000099.1:0-1908 GCA_964488055.1 uncultured Gammaproteobacteria bacterium
TCGGATGGCGGCCTGCGTGGCTATAGGGGTCCTGTGTTGTGGAGCAAATGGGAAAGTAGACATTGAACTCTTGTAGTAATCGCCAAGTGCTTTTCGAGTAAATTTTTGTTCTGGGGTAAGTTTCGTTTCATCCAAGACAAAAACTCCTGCAGAAAATGCGTCACTAATAGTTCTGGGTGACAAAATGCCCTCGCCCTGCATGACTGTCGTCTCGAGATTTGCAAAGTCTCTTACAAGAGCTTCGTAATTGTGCGGCTTGGTGGGACTTGCTGAAAATCTTATCAGTCTTTGCATGTCAGCTAAATACATACTAGGATCTTGAGCCCAAATACTCGATCTAGTGTGCACAAAATCTTGCCTCATTCCACTATCAAAACCCTGTGAAATCGGTAGCCAATCAGGTGGGGCTATTAATCCAGTTCTTTCAGGTCCATTTGTAGCAGCAGTCATATGGTTATTATATCCTATAGCAAATATATATTCAAGGGGTTTGGGGCGTGGGGGAGGGAATAAAGGATGGGGGAAGGGTGACAAATTTCTAATTGACCTAAGTACTCTAATTACTAAACAAATCCCAATATCTGAGAAAGGGAGAAAAGTGAGTAGTGAACCGTGCACTGTGAACTGTGGGGGGAAGGGGGAGAAAGCAATTTCTAATTGTTCTAATTGATCTAGTTTCTAAGTATGGGGAGAGGCAGAGGGAAGTTCTAAATTCCACATTCCAAATTCTAATAAGAAATCGCGGGGGTGCGAGGATACAGCTAAGTGACAGGAGGTTGTTGGGAAAGAGGAGGAATGGTGAGTGTACAAGGAGTTGTCAGTCGTCAGCAATTAAAAACATTGACTCGCTGGACTAGATCCAGCGCCTATCACCTGAATTGCTAATTCTAACAAGGGATCTCTCTACGCCTGCTGGCGGATCGAGATGACGATTAGGAAGTGTGCTTTTTGAGGTAGAGACCGGCGCCAAGTAGGGCACTTTGGATAGCAAGTAGCGCTATACCGTGCTCAGGTCCTGAGTTTGGGTACTTCTTAACATCTTTTAGCTCTTCGATTGGCTGGCCACCTTTGGTGGTGCCAAGTACCTGGCGTTCTATGATCATCTGGGCAGTGTCTTCGACGCTGTCACACACATCACCCTGTGCTCTGATGGTGTTTGTAAATATAGTAAGAGTCTGATTCGGCAGTTCACTTTCTGCTTTTGCAGCAAATGTAATATAGAATATTTTCTCTTCTTGAGGCTGTAGATCGCCCACATTTATGGTAAATTCTGTTCCACCTTTGTTGAATGAGACTGGTCCAGATACGTATTTGATGTATTGTGGGACTATGCTTGTTATTCGCACGTTTGGGACAATTCTGTTTGATACGTTCTTTATCTTGGCACGCTCCATGAGGGTCTGGCCCGACTTGTATTTGGCACTACTTACGGTGACATTATCAATGAATTCTTTGAGGTTGCTTGAAGCTGGATTGCTGACTGACTTGTCTATGGCAAGACATGAGGTGACAGGAGTAGAGCCATTGTACCCATAAGAATCAGCGAGAGCTGGAGCACTAGAAAGCGCTACAAATACAAAGGTTGAGATGACAATTTTTTCGAAACGTTTCATTACTGGGTATTTTACTACAGGACAGAGCATTTGTCAACTATAGGATACATAGCGCGCAAGGGTATAGGGTCCTTCGGCTTCGCTCAGGATAAATTCCGGGGGTAGGGTGTAGAATAAAGTGTAAAACAGAAAGTACGTAGTATTTGAATTTTGTGTCAAGAAAGCAACTTTATTTATGGGCAATATGGAAATATGAATATGACCTTTCTACTCCCTACAACCTAAACGCTACACCCTATTTTTACGCTGTTTGATCCAGTATGACTATCTTGGTGGCAGTCTCGTTTACGACATC
>CAZATL010000100.1:0-1877 GCA_964488055.1 uncultured Gammaproteobacteria bacterium
AGGGTCTTCCGGTCTGGCTTATTGCTCTTTTCACCAAAGATGATTTGCCAAATCTGCGTGGGCTGATAAGTACCAGATGGTTCTGGCTGTTTACATATTGACAGATGTATGCCTGCTCTTTGGTCCTGTCCGTGAAGTAAGGAGAGTCTACCAATGTGCCAAACTTAAAGGGATTTTCCATATTCCGATATTTTTCGTTCCGATATTTTTCGCAAATCGAGTGCAAATCGAGTTCATAATCATCAAGCTGGCTTGAATGTTATGCCGAGATGCAGCCTTTCTTATGGAATGACAGTGCGAAGATATGAAGAAAATCTGAAAAGCAAGCACAAAATGGAGAAATATCGAAGAAATTTAAAGTGTTATAGTACGTTTGAGTGTGGCATCGCTTACTGTTGCAGTTATGCCCTCAGCAATATTCTTGCGCGACGACTCAGGATGGAATCTCAAATACCGCTCAATAGAGATCAATAATGTATTGTCCATTTCAATGATGTTTGTATTTTCGGCTCAAAGATACAGATAATTCTTGTATTTTCGGCTCAAATTGAGCCGAAAAGTACTTTATTTATATATAATTTGAGCTGAAAACTCTATTTTCCCTCAGGTTCACAAAACAAAATTGCTATAAAAATAAATGTAAGTAGTTTACGCATGGGTTGATTGTTGTTTCTAATCTATATAAAGAGTTCATCAAGGGTAATCACATTATCTATTACATCACTATGAGTGTTATGCTTCAGACCGTATGTGGTGATGAGGGTCATGTAGAGACCATTGCGTGAACCAGTCTGCTCTTTGTAAGCCTTCATACGCTTGCGTATCTTCTCAGCTTCGGTATTGTCGATGGCGTATTCGCCCTCTGAGTCAAACTTCATCTCGCAGATGTTGGTATTGTGGTCGGCTCGTTCTATCACCATATCTACTTGCGCTTTGAGTGCAGCATCGGTGTTTCGCCATGAGAAATACTCGGTGTAGATGGTGTCGATGTGCAGAGCGTGCTTGATCTGCTCTATGTGTGACATACAAACACGCTCGAAAGCCAATCCCTGCCAGGAGCTTATCTTCTGACTTTTCATCAACTCTGTCCAATAGTGGGCTGATGTGGTGCGCTTGCCCATGAACTCAAAATGGAAAAGCGTGAAGAAGTCTGTCAGCTGATAGATACCTGCTGTGGTGTTGATGGTCTTCTTCCTTATATTATAGTATCTGATGAAATCGCAATTCACCAAATCATCTAAGATACTTGTAAGACTACCACTTGAACCAAGTTTTAGTTTGTCGGCTATTTCCTTTCTCGTCAGTCCTTTCTTTGATGTGCTCAGGGCTGAAATCACCGCTCTGTATTTCTCGCTTCGTCCGAAAAGAGAATCGTATAGACGCTTAAACTCATTGCGGAGTGGGGCATTGCCAGCAAACATGAGATTGTCGATGTTGGTAGGGAATGTTTCGTCCTTATCAAGCATGTCTAAATAATAAGGTATACCACCAAGGATCATGTAAGTCTGGAGTATCACCAGTCTATTCCATTTGAATCCGGCATTTTTCATATACGATTCAACTTCTCTGAGCGTGAATGGGCGTAGATGAATTTCATGAGTGATTCGATTGTGCAGACCGCCCTTATCGTTGATGAGGTTGTTTACCATCCATGATGTGGCAGAACCGCACACCACAAGCATGCAATCACTTCGAGTAGAGAGAAAGTGATTCCAGAAATAGTCAAGTGCACGAGTGAATCCTGATTTCTGAGTATCAAACCAAGGGAGCTCATCAAGGAATATCACCTTGCGTTTGTTGCTCTCAGGGAGTTGCTTGATGTATTGCTCCAGTTGCCAGAAGGCTTCGGTCCAGTCTTTCGGACTTGATGGCTTTTC
>CAZATL010000101.1:0-258 GCA_964488055.1 uncultured Gammaproteobacteria bacterium
GTGGTTCTGACCGCGCCTGCGAAGGATGATACGCCGACAATAGTGCTCGGGGTGAATGATGTTGGTTTTGATTTCGCTGGCAGCAGCGTGATATCAAATGGTTCATGCACCACCAACTGTGCAGCTCCAATGTTCAAGGTCTTGCATGATGCATTTGGCGTGGAGATGGGATATCTGACGACAGCTCATGCATACACTCTCACCCAGTCGCTACTAGATGATGCCAACAAAGAGCCAGACAGGTCGCGTGCTGCAGCA
>CAZATL010000101.1:268-1856 GCA_964488055.1 uncultured Gammaproteobacteria bacterium
AGGCGCAGCAAAGGCAGTCGTGAAGGTCATCCCTGCACTTGCCGGCAAGCTTGATGGTATGGCACTTCGAGTGCCTGTTCCGACAGGATCATTCACAGACATCTCAGCAGTTGTCTCAAGAAGCGTCACAAAAGAAGAGGTAAATAATGCTTTCAAAAAAGCGTCTGAAGGATCTATGAAGGGATATCTATAATATGCGACGGAGGTGCTGGTGTCGTCAGACTATATAGGTGACCCATCAAGAGCCACATTTGACGCCAACTATACGAAAGTGGTCGGTGAGAAACTAGTGAAGGTATTTGGTTGGTATGACAATGAGTGGGGGTATAGCTGTAGGATAGTAGATCTTGTCACAAAGCTATCAAGCTTTGTGTAGTGCATAGAGCAAAGCTAAGAGAGCAAAGTTTACTAATATGAAATTTCAGACATTCCGCGAAATTATTGCGTGGCAAAAAGCTAGAATACTTACGCGGGAAATATATTCAATTTTTGGGAAAAATAGAGACTTTGGATTCAGGGACCAAATACAAAGATCATCAGTTTCTGTCATGGCTAATATTGCGGAAGGATATGGTAGAAATACAAATAAAGAATTTGTTAGATTTTTGGAAATAGCAAAAGGGTCACTGTATGAAACCCAATCGCTCATAGATATTGCTTTGGATCTTGGATATATTACCAAAGATAAACACGGCGAACTAGATCACATATGTGACGAAATTACAAAAGTAATCTACGGATTAATAAAAAAGTTAAAAGTTATGCAAAAGCAGATATGAACTATCAGCCCTGCTCGGAGTCTATCCCGAGCTAAGCCGAGGGACTCTCTGCTCTAATATTATGATAAAGTTTATCGACGAAGTCGAGATTAAAAACAAAAAAATATTTCTTCGTGTGGATTTTAATGTGTCGCTAAACAAAGACCACACCATCTCAAATGATGAGCGTATACGTCAGGCGTTGCCCACCATCAAGTATTTACTAGAGCGTGGCAATACACTCATTATCGCTACCCACCTTGGTCAACCCAAAGGAGTGGATCCGCTATTTTCGACAGACAAAGTCGCACATAGACTTGAGGAGTTACTGGGGAAGCCTGTCACATTCGTCCCCTTCGCCAAAACCTTCGATAAGTCTGTCTACCCCCTACACGCTACCCCCTCCACCCTATTCCTCCTCGACAACATCCGCTTCCACGAAGGTGAGAAGAAAAATGACCCAGAATTTGCGAAGTCACTCGCGTCACTAGCTGATGTATTTGTGAATGATGCCTTCGGTGTGTGTCACAGACCTGATGCGTCTGTGGTCGGGCTATCATCACTCCTCCCCCACTATGGTGGACTGCTTCTTAAGAAGGAAGTAATCATGATAAAAAAAGTGATTGATAAACCCGAGAAACCAGTCGTGGCAATCCTAGGTGGAGCAAAAATCTCTACGAAAATTAATCTAATTAGTCAGCTTATGAATGTGGCAGACTATTTCCTGATAGGAGGAGGACTTGCCAATACCTTCATGTGTGCTGACAATCACAATATAGGCAAAAGTGTATGCGAGTATGAGGAGACCCAGACTGCCCGCAGGCTGATAT
>CAZATL010000102.1:0-1825 GCA_964488055.1 uncultured Gammaproteobacteria bacterium
TTAAGCTACATACTTCTTTCCATATTCTTCGTCGGTGTGGCTATATCTGCCAAAGTTTCGTCACTCATGTTTCTTATAGTCCCTCTTTTTGTGATAGCTACAAGATATGGCTCTGCGATATACGCAAATATGGTGATGTCATACCTGGGAGTACTTAATATTTCAAGACTTTCTGACGACGACGAGCTGGAAGCAACGGGCCAAATAGACAGTGTAATAAGAAAATTTTATGAATCTGCAAGGCAACTTGTATATATGTTTGTCTGGATAATTGTCTGTGTCGTTTTGTCACTTGTCATATCATTTGTTTTTTCTCCACACAATGTGATTTCGTACCCAGAGTTTGCAGGTAGCTTCTCATATGAAAGGGATGTGGGTACTGGCAGATATGTAGCATTCTATACAAGACAATTCCTGCACGAGTTGCCACTCTTTTTTCATATCAAGAATGTCTTCCCGTATGTACTTGGCATTTTTGCAAGCATATTTGCTGCTATAGGTTTGCTATTTGCTCCATGGAAGAAAGGTCATAACCTTATAAGGTTTTCGGTCATTGGATTTTGCATCCTTACCATGCCATGGTATGCGAAATGGAGCAGGTTTATCGCGCCGATTTATCCCCTGCTACTTCTCTTTACTATGTTTGGAATTGTGAAAACACTGAAAGTACTATTTACTTACAAAATGCCGAAAATTGTCAATCAGATCGCAGCGATTGCATTTGTCTTCATGACTATATCTGTAGGTATAGGGTATGTATCTGTGTACTCAAGCAGGGACGTCAGATATGAGGCGTCACAGTGGGTTTATGAAAATATACCAATTGGCTCAAAGATACTGTCAGAAACAGCGAACGTGATAGACGTACCAATCCCAGACCCGTCGTATGACAGAGATATGTACCCAGGATTCAGGATAGAATATGTATCTTTTGATTATTATGCGCTTGACGAGAGTGAGGCTGTCTATAGTAGATACAAAGACCACTTGGCAGATGCAGACTATATATTCGTGCCATCAAGGCGAGTCTACTACAATCACACTTGTGTGAACGAAGCGGATGGTCAGGTGGACACGAGTAGACACTCAAAGTACAAATGCGAGCAGCTCGCGAAGTCTTACCCTAGACTCCACGATCATTATGAGAAACTGTTCTCTGGTAGGCTGGGCTTTGAGAAGGTGGCAGAATTTGCATCATTTCCGAAGATTTCGATTTTTGGGAAAACTATATGGGAGTTTCCTGACGAGTTGGCTGAAGAAACATTCACGGTCTTTGACCATCCGGTGATAAGGATTTATAAAAGAATAACTACCAATAAACAATGACAATTTTCAAGTAAATCTTAATAGCAAGTTACAATCGTCAAGTGATTGTCGATGTTCAATTACTAGTTTCCTAGTTTATGACGGGACTTACTCAAAGCTTGTCATGGTGAGCCGCCAAAGTCCATGACGCGTCACATTTAGGCAAGCTCAATGTGACACTTGTTATGTAACTCTTGTATATGATTGAAAATTGATAATTACTTGGTAATTGATATTGATAGTTGAAAATTGTGTTTATATGTCCAAAACCTTCCTCTTCTTCCCAATCGAAATAGGGATAGCGCATATGGCGAGATCTTATGCTCTTGCAAGTGAGCTCGCGAGCCGTGGTCACAAAGTGGTATTTGCTATCCCGAGGCGCAAACACCATCTCTTTGCCAGTGGCACAGGCGTGAAGATGATTGATATTGAGAGCTATCTGGAAGATGATTTCAAAGTCGACATTGGTTCGCTGAACAAAGATGTGTTCTTAAAAAGAATGGTGGCAGATGAATTACAA
>CAZATL010000103.1:0-1790 GCA_964488055.1 uncultured Gammaproteobacteria bacterium
TGCAAACACTTCTCATTGCGTATTATACGATTAGGAAGTAAAATATGAGACAAGATTAATATTTTCGAAGTGACCAGAAAGCACTAGAAAACCAAAAAAATCAGTAAGTATTATTTTGAAATTAGACTATAAAAATATATGAAATCAGCCTCAAAAATAGCCGTAATTTTGCAAATGACGAGGCTGCATCTTTTTGATTTCTGTATTTGACATCTACCTACTGATCCTTCTTTGGCTTTCCTAGCATCTTTCTCAAGTGACTGGACATTTCGAGGTAAATTATAAGAGTTATTGCTATTTATGATGAATTTTTTTAGAAAGCTTTTTGTCCCAGACAAAATGCTTCAAAACATAGTAGATGAGGCCAAACAAAAGGCGAGGGAGATAGTACTAAAGGCCAACGAAGACGCAGTAAAAGTCCGTCAACAGGCAGAGATCGACGCCAGACGGATCACAGCAGAAGCAGTATCAGCCGAAAAAGAGCTGAACAAAGCCAGATCACTTTTCGGACAAGAGAAGGCCGAAATCACAAAAGATAGACAGTCTATAGAGACCGAGAAGAAAGAGGTGGTAGTCCAGAAGCAGACAATTGAAACCATCAAAAAGGAGCTTGAAGAGAGGCGAGAAGCATTACTCACGAAGCTTGAGCATGTGGCTGCGCTCTCAAAAGATCAGGCCAAAGAAGTCATCATGAAAGGAGTGGAGGACAAAGTAAAGGAAGATATCGTCAAAAGGTACAAGTCAGGTGAAGAGGAGCTGCGTGCCAAACTATCTGACAAGGCCAAGGAGTTGCTTGTAGACTCCATGAGATTTGGAGCCGTCGACTACACAGCTGAATATACATTGTCTGTAGTACAGCTTCCTGGTGAAGAGTACAAAGGACGAATAATCGGCAAAGACGGAAGAAACATAAGAGCATTTGAGCTTGCAACGGGGATAGATGTGGATCTTGATGAGGAGGGTGTGATAAAGCTCTCAAGTTTCGACTCCATAAGACGAGAGATCGCGCGAATTTCACTTGAGAAGCTCATAAAAGATGGGCGTATCCAGCCAGCACGCATCGAAGAGATAGTCCACAAAACAAAGACAGAAGTCGAAAAGGAGATGCTCAAGGCGGGTGAGGAGTTGTGTCATAAGTGTGGAGTCTTCAATCTGCCCATTGACCTCATTAGACTGCTTGGAAGGTTCAAGTACCGTTTCTCATATGGCCAAAACATGATCCTCCATACACTCGAGGAGACTCGTATCGGAACAGCGCTTGCCTATGAGCTAAAATGTGATGTGAATACAGTGAAGCTTGGATGTCTTTTCCATGATATCGGCAAGGTGATAGCTGATAAAGAGGGTAACCACATCCAGCTAGGTGTGGATCTTCTCACAAAATATAGATTTCCTAAAGCTGTAATTGATTGTGTAGCAGCACACCACGAGGACATACCCTTCCCATCAACAGAAGCAGTCGTTGTCTACATTGCAGATGCTGTATCAGGCAGTCGACCAGGAGCCAGGCATGAGGACATTCAGCAGTATATCCAGCGTATTCAGACCATTGAAAATATCGCCAAGACCAAGAAGGGAGTAAAGGAAGCCTATGCGCTCCAGGCTGGTCGTGAGCTGCGAGTGATAGTGAAGCCTGACGAGGTGGCTGACGCTGATGCAACCATACTAGCAAGCACCATCAAAGACGAGCTTGAGAAGCAGTTTGAAGTGTTTCCTGGCCAAATCACAGTGACTGTGATTCGCGAGAGTCGGACACAAGCAACTACAAGAATCTAATTAGTCAATGTGGG
>CAZATL010000104.1:0-1737 GCA_964488055.1 uncultured Gammaproteobacteria bacterium
TCATAATCTGTGCGGGCTTGTTCAATGTGTTCAATATGTATCTGACGAATTACGGATTCGAGAAGGTAGAAGCAGTATTCGCAAGCAATATACTGACCCTGGAGGCATTTTTTGCTGTGATTCTCGGGTTTGCGTTTTTTGGCGAGGTGCCAATTGCTAAGGATCTGATAGGAGGAGTCGTGATAATCACCGCAGTCATTGCAATGAACAGACTAAAAGATGGTTGATCTCCTCCTCCCAAGGTATGAGTATATTTGTGCACTCACAGAGATCTACTTTTCATAGGTAAATCTTGTAAAATACCAATCACATGAGTGAAACTGTCAAAAATTTTGTCCAGGACTGCCGCAATAAAGATAAAGTTACCCAGGAGGAGCTCGGGCAGGCCGTTGGGGTGACTCGCCAGACGATCATTGCGATCGAAAAAGGCAACTACACCCCTTCTGTGCTACTTGCCTTGAAGATTGCGAAATACTTCAACACAACTGTTAATAAATTGTTTACAATAGAAAAATGACGCTCCTCGACGCAGAGCGTCAGGGTATTTTTACAATGCGTCATCCTGAGCTTGCCGAAGGATCCCTTGTTACGACGCAGAGCGCGTCGGGGTATTAAACCCCAAAAAGCACAAAATAATTATGATAGTCGAGACATTTAGCGCCATAGTCATCCTTGCGATTGCGATAGTCTTCCTCAATCCAGGCCACCTAGCCATGCCAGATAGTGTCGTCTCTATGCTTATTGTGGGACTCATTATTTCGTTCCTCACATTCGCAGCGTATCTCTTTCGAGAAAAATCGACAGACGAGAGAGAGTCACTACATATCTTAACAGCTGGAAGAATTTCTTATCTTGTTGGCGTAGGAACTCTGATCCTTGGGATCATAATGCAAGCCCTCAAGCACGAAATAGATCCTTGGCTTGTGATAGCACTCTGCGCCATGATATTCTCCAAGCTGCTTTCTAGGATATACTCCCAAATAAAAATGTAAAGTCTACTTGACATTGCTATTCTTGTTCTTTAGTATTGTATTTACATTATTATTCGACATACATATGAAAGATACAAAAATAGTACTGATAGTAATCGGGATTATCGTCGTTGTAGGAATTGGCATATTCACTTTCACGCAGAATGCCAACAAACCTGTCGTCGAAACGAAAGACACAGGCTCTGCAATGCAAAATGATGAGATAAAAATGCAAATCGATCCACAGCAAGAGACAAATGACACGGGTTCCCTGGCGAATGAGACTATGACAAAAGATGAAGAAACGACCACAATGGCCAAGCCAGAAAATACAATGATGGAAAAAGACACAACATCTCCAAGATATACAGAGTATTCCGCGTCATCACTTGATGCTAGTAAGAGTTCGCGTCGGGTATTATTTTTCTATGCATCTTGGTGCCCCACGTGTAGACCTGCAGATGCCGATTTTGCACAAAACGTGGACAAGATCCCAGGAGATGTGACAGTAATCAGAGTCAATTACAATGACCCAGACACAGATCAAGAGGAAAAAGATCTAGCCAAGAAGTACGGCATCACATATCAACACACCTTCGTACAGATAGATGAGGAGGGCGCGGAGATCACCAAGTGGAATGGTGGTCAGTTGGACGAACTTATTTCAAAAATTAAATGAAGCAAAATGTCCTTGAGAAAGTTCATTCTCAACTCAAATTAGCATAAATCATATGATTCTACTCATCTTATTCTCATTTTTAGCTGG
>CAZATL010000105.1:0-1636 GCA_964488055.1 uncultured Gammaproteobacteria bacterium
CTACATACTCCAAAGAAAAAAATGATGAAACAAGTACACGGAGCAAGAGATGTGCTTGAAACAACGGAAATAGTAATGCGAGAAGTGTCTTCTGTGATGAAAGGTTCCAAAAGATGATTTTGTCGCAGATTATAGCCATAACTGTCCGTTGATTATTGTGACCAACGTCTCACTCTCCCAAGAATATTGAAGCGTGACAATGAAAATTGTTTTTGTTATTCTGATAGCACTATTAAGCGCTTTATGAGAGATAAACTATCACTCAACATCATTGAAAGCAAAAACATTTATATCGCAGCCTTTACGATAGGATGTCTCTTTATAATTGCTGCATTTTCATACCAAACCTACAATGTCTACACCCAAGCGAAGATAATCGAAACATCTAGGAAATCTCAAAATGCTCTTCAGACACAGGGCGTATTTCTGTCTGAAAAACTTACGTCTGTCAGCGCGCGCTTGCGCGCGCTAGAAGAAACAGACGAGCGATTGCGAAACAACAGGCTTGAAGAGGAGCTGAAATTCGTGAAAGATAATTACAGTAAATCAGTCATTGTGTATGAAGAAATACTAAAACTTCGCGATAGCAAAATCAATGTCACTGACCTTGAGAAAAACTTTGCTGATGTTTTGACATTTTTATCAGAGGTAAACTATGCAAGTGCGGCTGCAGAGCTTGCCGCACTTGATTCACAAATCACAAAAATAAAAGCTCCCCCAGTGGATTCTAGCCTTATCCAAATTGCCGCAAATCTAAAAGTGGATAATACTCCTCCAGGATCTGGCTACAAACAAACACTAGTTGATGTGAATGGCAGCAAATTTGTAGTTGACCTTATTGGTGCAGACCTTGGAAGTACAAAAGTTGTGATAGAGACAGCATCGGAAGGAGATTGCATAGATGACTGCCCGGTAGGTTCACTTGCGAGTTTTGTCGCCAAAGCTGGCGGATATGCTGGCATAAACGGTCCATATTTTTGCCCGGAGAGCTACCCCAGTTGTGCTGGCAAAAAGAATTCTTTTGACACACTTCTCATGAATAGAAATAAAACATACTTCAACTCTGCCAACAATATCTATAGCGTGGTACCTGCCGCGATATTTGGCCCAGGATCTGTAAGATTTGTGGGCGCATCATCAGAATGGGGACGCGACACAAGCGTGGACAGTGTAATAGCTTCACAACCTCTACTTCTCCAAAATGGCGAGGTCAAGTTTGGTGGAGATGATGAGGTGAAACGTGCCACCAGAGGGTATAGAAGTTTCATAGCGTCAAAAGGAAATACCGCATATATAGGCGTTGTACGTGGAGCGAATGTGGCAGAGGTGGCGCTGGTGCTTAAAGCCATGGGCATGGATCACGCACTAAACCTCGATAGTGGTGGCTCAACTGCACTCTACGCGAACGGAAGATATATTGCCGGACCGGGTAGAAATACTCCTTTTGGAATTGTGTTTGTAAGTAGATAATATTCTATGCCATTGATCATGACGCAATTTCTACAAGGGATCTCTCCGCCCTTGCGTCTTCGACTTATGGAGTCTAGATGACACCAATATAATGGAACAGTGTTCACTTACTTAGCACTTAGCACTTAGCACTTAGCACTTAGCACTTAGCACTTAGCACTTAGCA
>CAZATL010000106.1:0-1630 GCA_964488055.1 uncultured Gammaproteobacteria bacterium
CCCAATAATGTGGTTTAAAGAATATCTGATATACGGCAATGACTGCGCTCCAGCTAATCATGAGCCAGTAAATGGGTATGAAAAATACATATTTGATGAGTTGCCAATGTTCACGTCTGGCGCACCCGATCATATAGTTGTAGAGATAAATAAAGTTTCCAAAAACGAGAGAAATGATAGCCATGTAGAATACGCCTGCCGGATACCATGACTCGATCGTAGGTCCCACATAGTGATAGAAGGCAAAGTAGGAAATAGTCACTCCCCAAAGGATCGGATTTATAAGCATGAATGCGATACGTCCTCCGACCACGAGTTGAAAAATAAATGCATGATATCCATAGTTTTTTGCAAATGTGAATGGATTTCGCAGATGGACGAGATACGTTTGGATATATCCTTTGATCCAGCGAGAACGTTGTCGGAACCAATTTTTGGTGTCACTATTTGCTTCTTCTAGGGTTGTGGAATCGATAATGGCTGTCTTGTATCCAGCGGCAAATAGTCTGGCTCCAAGATCACAGTCCTCGGTCACATTGAACGGATCCCAACCGTGAAGTTCACTGAGTGTTTTGGTGCGGAAATGATTACTGGTTCCACCAAGTGGAATTGTCGTATTTATAGACTGAAGTCCAGGAAGAACGACATCAAACCACAACGAATACTCTGCAGTGAACAGTTTTGTCAGCAAATTATGTGAGGGATTGTAGTAGTTTAGTTTTGCTTGTAAACACACGACGTTGGGACTTTGTGTAGAAAATGCGTGATATGCTACCTTGAGCTGTTGTGGGTCGGGTTTGTCTTCAGCATCATACACCACGACATATTCACCTTTTGCCATAGAAAGTCCGTAGTTGCTCGCTTTAGGTTTGGTTTTTGGTTGAGAGTCAGGGACGATAATGATACGCACATAGTGTGGTAGCTTCATCGCCTTTGCCACCTCGATGGTGTGTGCATCATCCTCTTCAAGCAAAAGGAGTACGTCGAGTTTAGACTTGGGCCAGTCGATTTGTTCTATAGCTTCGATAAATTGAGGCAAGACTTTGGCTTCCTTGTACAGCGGGCATAGTATGCTGTATATAGGTAACGCAGAATTTTTGAGTTTACCAAGAGTTTCTGGGGTTACGCTTACTTCTGGTGGGAAACGTAAACTTTTTGTGACAACGAATAAATTAAATAACACGTCTATAAAGTAAATGGTGCTGAGTGTTGCCACGGCCGCCACAATAGTGGCATGTAAGTTCAAAAACATTCCAATCAAGCCTAAGAAAAGAAGCCCAACAGTCCCCCATTGTTGCCATGGGGTCATGGTAACGATTGCTGACTGGTGATGAGGAAGAGTAGTGTGGGTGACAAAGCGACTACGTTTGTACAGAAGCCCTGCTCCTTGCATGTTCTCTGTTGAAGTTGGCTTGAGCGTGATTTGTCTTCGGCGGCGTAGCTTCGTGCGTATAGCACTTTTTCCTACCTGCCAAGCAGTTTGAAAAAATGACACCTTTGATGTTCCAGCTTCTCTGGGGTGAAACTCTATGTCTACATGTCCAGGCAGTAAGCCTAGTTCATATGCTGTATGGACAAGTGGGATATCGATAGCCCAAGGTGACAGTAGTCGAGGATCGAGATATTCAAA
>CAZATL010000107.1:0-1609 GCA_964488055.1 uncultured Gammaproteobacteria bacterium
CCATCGTACTTAGCCATTACATGCTTATATGCGCTTATGAGAAAACCCGCAGTTCCACAAGCAGGATCTAATACACTATCATTTTTGTCTGGATCAACCACATCGACAATGAAATCTATGATATGCCGTGGTGTGCGGAATTGGCCTGCGTCGCCCTGACTTCCCATGATGCTTAGTAAATATTCATAGGCATCCCCAAGTGATTCGCTATTTTTATAATCAAAATAATCTATCTCTTGGAGAAAAAGTGAGAGAGTGCGCCCATCATTGAATGGCAGATATGCACGACTGAAGATATTTCGAAAAAGCTCTGGAAGATTTTCATTTTTTGAGAGTCGCGCGAGCGCTGTGGTATACAGATTTATTCTCTCGTGCGCACCTACTTTAGGATCCATGATCTTACGCCAACTATACTTCTCATAGTCTCCTACGAAATATCTTCTTTTTCCTCCCACGCTTGCAGTCATCTCATCCATGTCATCCATGAACTTATAGATGAGAGCATTTGTTATCTCATTCACTTGGCTCTTTGGGTCTGGTACCTTGCCGACTAAGACTTGTCTGGCACTGTCTATGTGTTTGCGTGTTTCGGATGTAAGCATATATGTGTTAGTTACGTAACTTATCAATGTTTATATAGTCCCTTATGTAACCCACGATCGGTTCAACAAGCGACGCCTCCTGTAAAGTTTGTAACTCTCTGAAATTAAATTCCGACGAGTTGAATAGTACATTGTAATCCTTGTCGTCAATAGCTTTCTGGACTTCTGCCGAACTAATATACGCGTCAAAGAGTGATCTTGCATCACGATAGAGTATATGGTTATCAGAGAATCTTTCACCAAGACCATTGAGCGTCACAACTTCGTCAAATTTTTCATCTAGCAATTCGCTTTTCGACTTCGGCACAATTGTACGTCCCATAATGATATCAAGCGCTTCGTTCACATCCAAACGTCTATCTATCTTGAAGAATTTTGCGATTCTTTCTAGATTCATAAAATATTTGGGTTTGTTGAATACTTTTTCTCTCAGATATTGGATCGCTGCGGATTTATCCTCACGATCATACTTCACGAGATCTTCGTTATTTTGCTGTTCATGGACAAATGCTTTAAACATTTCTTGATCTACTCTCATTCCTGGAGCGCCGACATCAGTATTCGTGACATACACAAGCCTATCTTGTTCACCGAGATTCACTGGACCTGTAGCAGAGGTTTTCTCCTTATCTATTTCGTAATCTGTGATCACAGGTGTTTTGGGACTTTCCCCAGTTACTTTCTTCGGAAGTGAGAGTGCTACTGTGTAGTCATATTTCTCATTAAAATATTCGCAAACAGCGAAGAAGTCTATAATTTTGAAGTTAGTTTTTTGTGCAGTTTTGACTTCCTCATCATTCGCATAGTCTATGTATTTGAAAAGATATTTTCTTGTACCTCTCCCCTTCATTTGTACAAAATCACTTGGACTATACACTGGCCTCATAAATACGACGTTTAGCAGGTCTGGACAATCATAGCCTGTTGTCATCATAGCTACCGTAACACATACGCGCGCTTTGGAGCTTTCATAATGTTCAAGCCACTTTGTATGGCCGTGAAGATTA
>CAZATL010000108.1:0-436 GCA_964488055.1 uncultured Gammaproteobacteria bacterium
TATATATCTTGTCAGATTCTATCACCAAGGATGGGGAGTGGCACTTCTCGCCATACTCCCCCTTATCCAGAAGTCATATCGCATGACCATACTTGATATAGGCTACATCAGCATGACACTCACTGTTGTTTCTATTCTCGCAGCTCTTGCGGCAGACAAAATAAATGCGATCGTCGGAACAAAAAATGTGATCTTTCTCGGTTTGCTTTTGCAGGTCATAGCATGTCTTGGATTTCTATTACCACACTCACTGCTGGTGCTATATATTATTTTCATAATTGCGGGCATATCTGCTGGCATAGTTGAACCTATTCTTAGTGCCTACATTATGAAAGTAGCAAAGCCAAGTGAAAGAGCAAAAGAGATGGGAGACTTTGGCGCAGCAGGAGACCTTGGGAGGATTGCTATCACGGCACTTGCTACTGCTTTACTTGGC
>CAZATL010000108.1:446-1596 GCA_964488055.1 uncultured Gammaproteobacteria bacterium
CTTGGCATGTGGTCTATACAGGGTAGCTTTTTGATCCAAGCTATATTTGCAATGTTTCTGGTTGTGTATCTTATGTTTTATGATTTCGGGGAGATAGGTGTCAACATACCACATAAAGATACTCATTCAGTTTCCTATCTCAAGCTTATGAAGTCGCCCAAATATCTCCTGTCTCTTGCGGCCGGAGTGCTTGACTCATTCTCTAGCTCTTCAATATTCATTTTTCTACCACTATTGCTTGTGCAAAAGAATATAAATATCGCGTCAACCGGCTTCTTTACAGCTCTTTTTTTCGGTGGATATTTCGCGGGTAGACTAGTACTTGGGCGACTGGGTGATAGACATGGCAGGTCAGGCGTTTTGATAGTCGCCGAGGTGGTTATGGGAATCATGATGGTTTCACTTGTGCTTACAAACTCATATTTGCTTCTTGTTACAAACATATTTTTGCTTGGTGTATTCACACGTGGTACGGTACCACTTATCAAGGCCATGGTCGCAGATGGTCTCAAGGATAGTGAGTTTGAGAGTGGCTATGGACTGTATTCATCTGCCATGCGAACATCAAATGCATTAAGCCGCCCTGCATACAGCTTCGTAGGTAATTTCCTCGGGATAGGAAGCATCTTCTTTGTATCTGCCGTTGTGGCAATACTCACTACTGTCCCTGCATATGTGTTTTATAAGCGTAAATGAAGTATTGGTTATTCTCAAATTTTCAACCCTGCCGTTAATCTTGGTGTTACATTCGAAGGCATGTGCAAACCGCTTGAAAAACGCATTGGATATATACGCGTTGTTGGAGATCAAAGATGGGATTAAGCTGTAATTTGTGAAATGGTATATTCCAAAGTGTAGGAGATTGGGTATGCCATACTACACAGATGCTAGCACACGTTATTTTTTCGTCTTCTGGTCTCTCATCTCCGGATACCTGTCTGAATTCTTTTTGTAATACTCTTCCCACTTGTTACCGTCTGTAGTCTCAACGTAATCTACGTAGTGTCGCAGGTCAAATGCACCAATTTTGTTATTTTTGATTTTTTGAATTCTTGCCAACTCTTCTTTTGACACGCCAAGTGTCGCAAGTAGCACATCGATCACCTCTTGTAGGTCAGCAATCTCATTCACTAAATCACTTTTGCTTTTG
>CAZATL010000109.1:0-1294 GCA_964488055.1 uncultured Gammaproteobacteria bacterium
CCCTGTCACTTTCAGATTCCTTTTTTAAAACTAGCAACCCTCGCTCATAAATACGACCCGGCCGATTGGGCAAAATCGAAAGAGGGCCACCAGTATGAATGACATCAGGCCTACTACTATCCAAAACATACGCATTGATTCCTTTCTCTCCGAATTCATTAACGTTCCTTGGGTCCAAAATGGATACCCAATCACTCCATGTAGCATCTGTGTCTGTAGAACCAGAAGTGGCGTGAGCGAGGGTTTCTTGTTGTTCGCGAGTCAATGATGATACTTCATCACCCAAGGGAAACAAAGAAAATGTGGTTTGAGATCCAATCGCTGATGTTGTATTCCAGCTCATGTCATAGCCCATAAGGTCAAAAGTTTTTTCGGCTCCTGCTTCATAGTCAAAAATTGTTTGTGTATGTATGGCAGGTCGAGCTATCCAATCTCGAGATTTGAGCTCGACATGAATCCCTTGTCTGAGTGCAGATGCTGATAACATCTTGAGCCCTTCTCCAAATCTTCCAGAGTCGTCTTCGCCTTTGGTGCTCGTGCCAATGTGCGTCAAATATGGAGTCGGATATCCAATTCCATTATCTGTGATCTGTACCCCTATGACTTTCCACTTTTCATCATATCCAACAATCTCATCTGAGGAAACTCGAGAGATCTCTCCTTGAGGACCAGCTATCGTGAAAACAATCTGCGGAAATTGGTTCTTCTGCGCATCCATATGATTTTGAAGCGCATCAATCAAAATACGCTTAGGATCAGTCCACACCTCACCACCATAATCAATAGTGAAATTTGCTTCAATGTATTCCCTGCCCTGATTCTTCTCCTCAAGCTGAGGTTTTGGCTCATCTGGTAGTTCACGTATGGCAATTGTTATTTCTTCTTGTCCTGAATACTCAAATTCTTTGTCTAGATATATGTAAATATAGTTTTTATTCATGCTCACACAAGTAAAAGTAGGGTCCGCACTAGTGAACTGATCGGTTATTTTATCTCCTGATCGTCGTAAAACTAATTGATATTCTCTTCCCATCTCAGTTATGGCCAGTCGCAGTGTGCCCCCTTCTGGCAAGGAAATTGGCAGGAAAACTGGTTTACATACCTTTCCCAGAGTGAAAACATCTCCGGATGTTTGAATGTGATCAGAGGACAGATTTACCTTCAACCTAAGATCCTTGTCAACCATATACAGCTCTCCGTTAAATAGATACCCTCTATGCCTAACACGTCTTTCAACGATGATGTTCTCCAACTGTTTTATGTGAGTCGGATTGCTGACTTGTGCTTGTGAAGA
>CAZATL010000109.1:1304-1584 GCA_964488055.1 uncultured Gammaproteobacteria bacterium
ATGTTCTTAGCGTATTTAGAACTTGCTCTACCCCCTCCATTGTAATATCTGGATCATTTAATAGGCTTGCAAGCTAAAAACAGTGTATCAATTCGTCATCGAGTGGTTTCTGTTCATGACTATATGCAGGATGCCAATGAGTTGCATTTACATCTATTGTTGGAAAGCCATCAAGCGCCTCTAAAACAAAGGGATTGCCAGCGAGAGTGAGGTTAGCAGTAAGCTCTGTTAAATAGTCTTGAGTTAAGGTGTCATGAATATTCCGGCGGCTGATCACTTT
>CAZATL010000110.1:0-1563 GCA_964488055.1 uncultured Gammaproteobacteria bacterium
GGTAAACCTGAGGAAGGAGAAACAGCAGAGTTGGCGATCAAAAGAGAAGTTAAAGAAGAACTCGGTATCGATTTCTATCCTACCTTGTTTATTGAAAAGGCCGATTCTGTGTCTGATCCAGAGCATCCTTGGTTGGTAACTACGTTTACTGGCACGTTTTCGGGTGAAATTATGCCGGATCCTGCAGAGATATCGGATGTCATGTGGGTCTCGGAATCAGATCTTGATTCACTCGATATTGCCTTTGATCATAAGGAGAGACTGAAAGAATACTTTCAACTAGAAAAGAAGTCATAAACTGTGTCACGATATCCATCGAATCAGCGTCTTATAAACGAGATCTCGTATCCCCTCACTTGTTCGCTTTTATCGCCGTAGTATAGACGAAGTCAGATATAACACCTTAGATATGAAAGCAATAGACCGAAAAATACAGTAAAATTACCGTACTATGACCAAGATAGAGCTTTTGAGAAGACAAGCTGAGTTCGTTCCTACTCACGAATATGAAACCACGCCTTTATTACTTCGTGACAATTCTCCTACTGGAAATACTTTAGTAAATGTATTGTCAAATCCATCTTGGCGAGAATCTTGGGGATTACTTCATGTAGTTGTTGGATATAATCCAAGCGATAATGGATCGCCAATGTTGAGAGGCTGTGGCAATGCCTGCTTGTCCTGTTATTTTGATGAACAATATCTACAATCCAATCCCCCTCACGTTCTTGAGGTTTGTCCTGCCACACCTGGTAATTTATCAACAAACTTGGGATTGTTTATTGAGCAAGTTCAGTCACAAGCGGAAGTGCGGGTTGGAAGAAAAATAAAAGACTATGACAAGCGCATCCGTCTTAGCGGGAATGTGCGTGGTGATCCTATTATGGCGGATTATGATACTACTAGGAAAGTATTGACTCAAATTAAAACAGAGTTCCCAAATATTCCATTATTTATTGACACTCAGGCAAATCAGTATGTTGTTGATCCAGAAGCATGGAAGGCTATAGATGCTGACCGTATAATGGTTTCGGTAGACGCGGTAACTGAACCGACCTACGTGACTTCTCATGGGATTGAAGCAGGAAGATTTGAGGTGATGCTACAAAATATTCACAACATTGACGCAGCTGGAAAAATGCTTGGTTTTTCCTACGTATGGGGAAACCATCCATCTTTATCGGAAAGTCTACGGGAAGAGATGCCCAGCTACGTGAAGGATGGACAAAGCGAAGATGCAAGAAGAAAATTTGTTCAGTCACTAGCGTTATCACAGACTCCAATTGAGCGTTTTTGGCTATTCAACGTACGTGATACAGAACATCTTTCTGAAATTAAGAAAGGTGACAATAGGTACAAGAATCTTCTATCGGAGAGGTAATACATTTTTTTGTTTTTTCCGTAGATAGAAATACTAAATATACTTTACAAATAAATAGACAGAAAAGAGAAATGACTCCAAATTTTTGACATAATCAGGATTTATGACACAAGCCAAGATCGCACTGTTTGAAGGAAGACAGATACGTCGACATTGGGATGCTGGAAAGGAATTGTGGTATT